>MKRZ01000010.1:7799-43948 GCA_001897075.1 Mesorhizobium sp. 61-13
CGACAGGTTTGCGCAACTGCTCGGGGATGACCGTGCAGGCAGCAACCGGCGCGCTCTGGTGCGCGGTCAACGAACGCGACGGCCTCGGCGACAACGTCCCGTTCGACTATGCCACGAGCGTCAAGGAAGGCGCGTTCTACGGCTGGCCCTGGTACTATATCGGCGGTCATGAAGACCCGCGCCATGCCAATGCCCGTCGTGATCTTGCCGGCCATGTGACGATCCCCGACGTGCTGTTCCAGGCGCATTCGGCGCCGCTCGGCATTTCCTTCTACGAAGGCAGCCAGTTTCCGGCGGACTACAAGGGTGATGCCTTCGTGGCCCTGCACGGCTCCTGGAACCGCGGTATCCGCACCGGCTACAAGGTGGTGCGGCTGATGTTCGAGGACGGCAAGCCGACCGGTGAATACGAGGATTTCATGACCGGCTTCGTCGTGTCGGACGAACAGGTTTGGGGCAGACCGGTGGGTTTGGCGACGGCCAAGGACGGTTCGCTGATCGTCAGCGAGGACGGCAGCGGCACGCTTTGGCGCGTTACCTACAAGGGCAACACGCCGTAAGATTTGCGCTCAGGCCGCGTCGTGGAAGTACTTTGCCGTCGGCAAGATGGTCAAAGGCGCCAGTTCTCCCTTGCGCGGCTTGGCAAACAGCATGCGCCGCTCGGCAGCCGTTGAATGGAAGAACGGGAAGCGCTGCAGGATCCAGTTGCGATTTGCCGCGACATTGGCGTCATAAAGCATGACCGGAACCGTGAAGGGCGGATAAGGCCGGGGCTCGCCCACCTGAACCGCACCGAAAATCCGGCGATAGAAAGCCGTATGTTCCTCGCGGATGACGCCTATGCACGCAGTCGCGTCGAAGTGCACGCTGCCAAGCAGGCCAAGCCTCAACGTCACGTAAGGCAAGGCCTTGTAGGACGTGACGAATTCCGGATCGGCTGCAAGAAGCGTCGGATTGATGAAGCTTTCGCCACGATCCAGCCGGGGCTGGAGCACGTCGCCAAAAGTGGTCATCGCCGGCCCGTAGGGCTCTTGCGGGCTCAGATGATGAATACGAACTGTGCACACCAGATTGTCGTCGATGAAGACGCCGAACTTGTAGCTGTTCGACGTGTCGTCGAAGTCATCCGTCATCTTCTGTTCGCGGCTTTCGCGAAGAAAACCGTTGAGGTGGTAAGCCTTGTAGCGAAGACGATAGATGGCCTCGAGATCTTCCCCGGACTCACACCTTCTATATTCAATGTGCTCAAGCAGATCGGATATGTTTCTGGAAAAAGACGATATCCTTTTGGGATCCGGATACGCATCATCAACGCGCACTAATCCCTCGGTCGTCGCAACCGACATGTCATTCCCTCTCTATCCGCCGCACTTTTCAAGCTATCCGATCGCGGGGTCTGGTAAAAAGGAAAAATTAGCGCCAAGTCATTTACATTATATTAAGGTTAACAACCCGGCGTGACCGGCAACGAATGTCGAGATCGAAAAGAAGTCTGCTGGAAGGCGGATGAGAGGCCGCAGAATCTTGGCTGGACCTTTGGTAATCAAGGCGATTTCTATGATTATCAGGCGCTAGCCGATGGCGAGCAGGCGGATTTCTGGCCGCCTAGCCGATAGCGATTTACGACTTGATCAGTTGATTGCGCGCTGGCTTCCGGAACGCAGTTCGCGGGCGAAGGGCCAGACCGTCGTCGACATGGTCTCGATACCGGCTGCGGTCAGCGCGGAGCCGAACAGGAACCCTTGCACGAGGTCCGGACGGATGGACTGCATCAGGACCTTCAACTGCTCGAAGTTCTCGACGCCCTCGACGGTTATGGTCAGGCCAAGGGTGCGGGTCAGGTCCACGATGCCCTTCAGCAGGACCAGCGAGTTCGACTGGGAGGTCAGGTCGACAAGGAACGAACGATCGATCTTGACCTTGTCGAGCGGCAGTTTGTGCAGGTAGCTCAGGCTGGAGTAGCCGGTGCCGAAGTCGTCCAGCGCGATCCGCACGCCAAGGCCCTTCAGTTCCTGGATGAGTTCGCGCGTGGCGGACTTGTCGTCCAGCAGCGCGGTTTCGGTAACTTCCACCTCCAGCCGCTCCGGAGCAAGGCCGGAACTGGCGAGTGCGTCGCGCACCTTCTGGATGACGTTGCGGTTGCGGAAGTCACGGGCCGACAGGTTGACCGAGACGTTGGTGTTTTCGGGCCACTTCGCGCATTCGGCGCAGGCCGCGTTGAGAACGAAGGTGCTGATGTCGGAAATGATGCCCATTTCCTCGGCCAGCGGAATGAAAACGCTCGGCGAAATGGGACCGAGTTCAGGATGATCCCAGCGGCACAGTGCTTCGCATCCGGCGATACGCATCGTCGTCATGGAGACGATCGGCTGGTAGACGACGCGCAGACTGTTGGCCTCGACGGCGCTGCGCAGATCGGCCTTCATCATCTGGCGGTTGCGGAAGGCGGCGTCCATCGCGGACTCGAACATGCGCCAGCCGTTCTTGCCAAGTTCCTTGGCCTTGTAGAGCGCAAGGTCGGCCTTGACGATCATCTCGTCGACGTCGCTGTGCTCCACGCGCGCCATGACCGCGCCGGCGCTGGCCTGAATGCGCAAGACATGGCCGGCGACGTCGACTTCGCCCTGCAGGCCGGCGAAGATCTCGTCCAGAATGCGGCCGAGGTCGCCTTCGCTTTCGACGCGATCGAAGAAGATCATGAACTCATCGCCGCCAAAACGGCTGACCTTGATGCCCGGCGCCGAGAAGGACGTCAGCCGTTCGGCGACCGCATAGATCAGCCCATCGCCGACAGGGTGGCCAAGCGTATCGTTGACGCTCTTGAAGTCGTCGAGGTCGATTGCGGCAAGGGCGCAGAAGCGATCGCGGTTGCCCGACGACATGCATTCTTCGACCAGCTCATGGAAGTAAGCCCGGTTGATCAGCCCGGTCAGGCTGTCATAGCGCGCCATGAAGCGGATGCGCTCTTCAGCTTCCACGCGCGCCGTAACGTCTTCAAAGGTGATGACGCCGAGTTCCTGGCTGCCTTCGCGAGCCGAAAACTCATAGTGCTGTCCGTTCGAAAAGCCGACAAGGACCTTGCGGTCCCGGCCTTCGCGCAAAGCCCTCGTCAGTTGCGCTTCGACATACTGACAGTCCTTGGCGGTCAGCATGCCGCCCGCCACACCGCGCATCAGCAGAGAGTGGACAGAACGGCCCAGCAACTGGTCCTGGGATTTCAGCGACATCAAATGTGCAGCTTCGGCGTTCGCCACCACAACGCGCCCATCTGGAGCCAGCATGATGAGGCCGTGCGACATGGTGTTGAGCGCGCGGTTGAAGCGCTGGGCAAGCCGTGTCGCCTTCTTCTCTTCGCTGATCGCGGTGAAAAGCACCGTGCGCACGATGCGAGCCATCGTGTTGATGGTGAAGATGAAGGGGATGATGAACAGGCCGAGGATGAAATTGTAGATGTCCCCTTTCAGCATCAGGCCGAGAGCAATCGGCGCGATGACGGAGACGGTCAGGATGACGACCATCTTGCGCGAGCCGAAATTTCGGCCGGCGATAGTTATGGCGCTCGCCAGAACCATGGAGATGGCGGCAACTTCGCCAAACAGGCTGGGTGCGATGTAAAGGCTGGTAAAGGCGAAGAAGCCGACAACGGCTCCGTGAATGGTGCCCGCGATGAGGTAATACCGCTCCCATTCCAACGCCGATTGGTAGGTGACGATGGTTTCGCGCTTCACCCGCTGAATGGCGTAGTACCTGCCAAGCGTCACGCCGACCATCAAGAACGTAAGCACGATATAGATGGGAGCGGAGGTCTTCAGGTAGACCAGGGTGCCGATGACAGCCTGAGAAAACGCGGCAACGAACAACAGGCTCGCGTTTTCAAACAGCGAGCGCACGAAGCCTACGTATACGTCCTCAGTTATGTCGTCAGGTTTATCTACGTTCATGGCCTGCGCCGTCGCACGAAACGCAGACATGCCATATCCCGCATTAAAAAACCTTTAGAGACACGACCTTTGCGGGTAGCTGAAACGCATGAAACACAGGAAAATTCGACATTCTTCGCTTCAGGTAAACAAGAGGTATCGATCATTCAGCAGCCTGTAGTTGCGGCTCTGCAACCTTCCCATCGAGCCTTTCCAGAAGCCTGGACCGTTCGCCTTCGGCCCTTTTTATCGACGCGTGTTTGACGTGGCCATAGCCGCGGATGAGAACCGGGACCGATGCAAGTGCGGCAGCAGCCTCAAGGCGATCCGGGGCGAGACGGCTTACGATAAGGTCGATGTCCCGCTCGTAATCCGCCAGCAACTGCCGCTCCAACCGCCGCTCCGAGGTGTAGCCAAACACGTCGAACATCGTGCCGCGCAGGCCCTTTAGTGTCGCCAAAAGTCGGAATCCGGTCATTATCCAGGGACCGAAACTGGATTTGCGCGGGCGGCCATCCGCGTCGCGCCTGCCGAGGATTGGCGGGGCAAGATGGAATTCAAGCCGGTCGTAACTGCCGAATTGGCGAGAAAGTTCGCGGGCGAAGGAGCCGTCGGTGTAAAGGCGCGCAACCTCATACTCGTCCTTGATCGCCATCAGCTTGAAGAGGTTGCGGGCGACCGCTTCGGTAACAGAAGTGGTGACTGGCGCAGCCTTTGCCTCGGCGGCACGAACGGAGGCGATCCTGTCCGTGTAGCGCCGGGCGTAGGCGGCGTCCTGATAGGCGGCAAGAAACTCGGCGCGGCGTGCGATCACATCATCAAGGCTCTGGGAAAGCGGCGCTTTCGGCGCTGCGTCACCCTTGCCTTCTACAAGTTCACGTACGAATGCCGGCTCGTGAGCCGCCCGGCGGCCCCAGCGGAATGCCGCGATGTTCATGGCGATGGCCTCGCCATTCAGCTCAATCGCCTTTTCGACCGCATCCGCCGATAGCGGCAAGCCGCCGAGCTGTGCTGCAAAGCCGAGCATGAACATGTTGGCCCCGAGCGAGTTGCCGAACAGAGCCGTCGCGGTGCGGGTAGCGTCGACAAAGTGGGCCCTGTCGTCGCCGGCGGCCGACCTGATCGCCTTCTTGATACGCTCGACCGGCAGCGAAAAATCCGCCGACCGCGTGAAATCGCCCGGCATGATCTCGGCGGTGTTGGCGAGGAAGAGCGTGTGCCCCTCGCGCACCGAAGCCAGCACCTTCTTGGCGCCCGAGACAACAAGGTCGCAGCCAAGCACGAGGTCTGCCTTGCCGGCCGAAACGCGGATGGCATGGATATCTTCCGGCCGGGACGCGATGCGGACATGGGTGAACACCGCGCCGCCCTTTTGGGCAAGGCCGGCCATGTCGATCATGCCGCAGCCCTTGCCCTCCAGATGCGCAGCCATGCCCAAAATCGCGCCGATGGTGACGACGCCCGTGCCGCCGACGCCGTCGATGACCGCCGACCAACCGTCGCGATCAAGTCTATAGGGCGCAGGTTCAGGCACACCGGCCAGCGGATCGGCAGACCCGGCGAGACCCGCAGCTTTCCTGATCTTGGCACCGTGCACGGTGACGAAGGACGGGCAAAACCCGTCAACGCAGGAGAAATCCTTGTTGCAGGACGACTGGTCGATGCGGCGCTTGCGTCCGAACTCGGTCTCGACCGGCTGCACGGACACGCAGTTCGACGCGACACCGCAATCGCCGCAGCCTTCGCAGACCAGTTCGTTGATGAAGATGCGCTTGTCTGGATCGGGAAACGCACCGCGCTTGCGGCGGCGACGCTTCTCAGCGGCGCAGGTCTGGTCGTAGAGCAGGACGGAAACGCCCTTCACCTCGCGCAGATCGCGCTGGACCCTGTCCAGTTCCTCGCGAGGGTAGATGGTAACGCCTGAAGGAAATTCGGCGCGGCCGGCGTATTTGTCCGGCTCGTCAGTGACCACGGCGATGCGGTCCACCCCTTCGGCCCGCACCTGGCGGGCTATGGCATCGACCGTCAGGCCACCGTCATGCGGCTGGCCGCCGGTCATCGCCACGGCGTCGTTATAGAGGATCTTGTAGGTGATGTTGACGCCGCTCGAGCGGGCAAAGCGGATCGCCAGCGCACCGGAATGGTTGTAGGTGCCGTCGCCAAGATTCTGGAAGATGTGGTCTCGCGTCGAGAACGGTGCCTGCCCTACCCATTGCGCGCCCTCGCCGCCCATCTGCGTGAAGCCGACCGTCGAACGTTCCATCCACAGCGCCATGAAATGACAGCCGATGCCGGCGGCCGCAAGCGAACCTTCCGGCACCTTGGTCGAGGAATTGTGCGGGCAGCCGGAACAGAAATAGGGCGTGCGCGAGCCGACATCCTTGGTGTCCGCCAGCATGGCCTGGAACTGGCGCAAATTGGCGACACGCTCGGCAATCTCTTCCGAAGGCCCGATGGTCTTCAAAATGCGCTCGCCAAGCGCAATGGCGATATCGTTGGGGTCGAGCGCGCCCTTGGCCGGAAATAGCCAGTCGCCGCGCTCGTCCTTCTTGCCGACGATTTTCGGCTGAATGGCGCTGCCATAGAGGTTTTCGCGCAGCTGCACCTCGATCAGCGAGCGCTTCTCCTCGACGACGATGATCGTATCGAGGCCGCGCGAAAATTCCGCGACATGCTCGAAATCGAGCGGCCACGGGCAGCCGACCTTGAATAGGCGTATGCCGATGCGATTGGCGGCCGCCTCATCGATGCCGATGTCTTCCAGCGCCTGGCGCACGTCTAGATAGCTCTTGCCAACGGTGACGATGCCGAGCTTCGGCTTGCGCCCGCCGGAATAGACGATGCGGTTCAGCCTGTTGGCGCGGATGAAGGCGGCGGCGGCCGCGCGCTTGTGTTCGAACAGGCGTTCTTCCTGCCCGAGCATGTTGATCTCGTGGCGGATGCCGAGGCCGCCGGGCGGCATGTCGAATTCGGGGACGACGATATCGAGATGGCCGAGCGAGGCATCGACCGAAGCGGTCGATTCGATGTTGTCCTTCACGCATTTGATTGCGGCCCAAGTGCCGGCAAAGCGCGACAGGGCAAAGCCGTAGAGGCCGTAGTCGATCAGTTCCTGAACACCGGCCGGGTTGAACACCGGGATCATCGCATCGACAAAGGCAAATTCGGTTGCGTGCGCGTTGGTGGACGATTCCGCCATGTGGTCGTCGCCCATCAGGGCGAGCACGCCACCATTTTTCGAGGTCCCAGCAAGGTTGGCATGGCGGAACACGTCACCGGTGCGGTCGACGCCCGGCCCCTTGCCGTACCAGACCGAAAAGACACCGTCGAAGCGGCCTTCGCCCAAAAGTTCCGTCTGCTGCGTGCCCCAGCAGGCGGTCGCGGCCAGTTCCTCGTTAAGGCCCGGCTGGAAAACGATATCCGAGCCGGCAAGCCGGCTTTTCGCCTTCCACAATTGCTGGTCGAGCCCACCAAGGGGCGAGCCGCGATAGCCAGAAATGAAGCCCGCCGTGTTGAGGCCGGCCAACCGGTCGCGCTCGCGCTGCATGAGCAGCATGCGCACCACGGCCTGCGCGCCTGAAAGAAAGACGCGCTCCTTGGACAGATCGAATTTGTCGTCGAGCGCGACGGCATGCAACGTCATCAGGTTTCACCTCTGCGGAGGCCACGCAAAGCTGGCCAACGTCGAGAACAGATAAGCCAGTCTTTCTGTCCAAGCCGAAGAGGTCAAACGAAATCAATACACATGCCAGTGACCGCAGCCGCACCTGCCATCAACTTGCGGCCGGGCAGGTAACACCGCGCCCGCCCGGAAGTTTGCCGTCGGGATGGCCGGCAAGCTCCGGATTTGGCTCGTATCCCGGACCGACGACCAGCTTGCGGTCGGGCAGCATGGTCTGGTCCTGTGCTGAGACCATGGTGGTGTCGATCTGTTGCAGCAGTTCGCCGCCGTCGCCCTCGATGCGGATCACGACCTTGTAGGCCTTGTCCTTGACGACGCATTCCAGCGGCGGGCTTTCCACTGTCACCTTGGCCTGGCTCGGGAAAAGCTTCTGGCTGAACACCAGCGGCGCGCCGCCAGCCGGATTGTCCATCGTCGTCACCGCCACCTGCCCCTCGCCGATCGGCCGAAGCGGCTTCAGCGTGACCAGATATCTCAGCGTCGCCTCCCGGTAGTTGAACACGACGAGCCTTCCCGAAATCTCGAACAGCGCGTCCTTGGCGGTGTCTCGGCAGGCACCAAGGCTGGCAGCGGCAGCGAGAATTGTGGCGATGAGCGCGACGCGCATGATGCGGCTAGGCATTGCCTGCCTCCTTCCTGTCTCCGGCATCCTTTGCCGCAGCCTTGCGATGATAATGGCGGCTCGCCTTGCGGCGATTGCCGCAGACAGCCATGTCGCACCACAGCCGGCTGGAATTGCGGCTCTTGTCCAGAAAGAGCCAGTTGCAGTTCGGGCAGATCCGCATCCTCGCCAGGCTGTCGCCGCCCAGCAACGAAAGCGCGGAAACGGCCAAAGCGGCCTCGAAGGCAATCGGCGTCGATGGGTCGCCAAACGGCCTTCCCGGCTGACCGACCTGCTCCCGCTTTCCGTGCAGTCCAGCCGCGCAGGCAGTCAGAAGCGCCGAGATTTTGTCCGCCGCTATGCCGCCGGTAGATACCGCATCCCGGAACAGTCCGTCGGTTGCCTCGCGGATTGCCAGAACTTGCGAGGCGATCTGGCGGGGATTGGGAGCGACTAATGCCCTGCCGCCCAATTCCCCTGCCCTGAAGATGCTGGCGGCATCGGCAAAGCGCGCGATCTCGTCGGCATCGTCAAAGCGGTCAAATGTCTTTCCGGCATGACCGCGCAACACCACCGTGTTGGCGGTGTCGAGCGCAAGAACGCCGCCGGCAAAGCGATGCTTGATCCACGAAACCGTCATGACAAGCCAAACTAACCACTAAAACGTATTTGACAAGTTATATTCCGAGCGCCAAGAATGTCGACCAAGATGCCCGGCGCGGACGCATTTCCATGATCTATCTGTTCCAGCAGGCGTTGAACGGACTGCATTCCGGTGCGCTCTACGCCTTGCTGGCCTTCGGCTATGCGCTGACCAACGGCACCTTGAAGCGGACCAACCTCGCCTATGGCGGGTTGTTTGCCTTCGGCGGCCAGACGATGATCCTCGTTGCGGTGTTTGGCTGGAACGTTTTGTGGCTAACGCTGCCGGCAACGGTGGCGCTCGGCATCGTCGTGGCGCTTGCCTACACGGCGCTGATCAGTGCCATATTGGCTGGCCGTGTCTTGCGCCCACTGGCTGACGCTTCGCCCAACGCCATCGTCACCGCCACGCTCGGCGTGCTTATCGCGCTTGCCGAATTCAGCCGGATCGCGGCCGATACGCATGACTTCTGGCTGCCGCCCATGCTGGCGATACCGGTCGTGTTCGCCCGCACAGCCGGCTTTGAAGCCACGATGACCCTGATCCAATTGATAAATTGTGCCGTTGCATGTGCGGTGCTCGCCCTCGGCGGCATCGCACTTGCCAGCTCAAACTTCGGCAGGGCGTGGCGGGCGGTTTGCGACGATCCCAAAGCTGCCGCGCTTTGCGGCATCGACACCGGCAAGATCAGCCGCCTGGCCGTCATGGCAGGCGGACTTTGCGCAGGCTTAGCCGGCATCATGGCAGGCCTGTTCTACGGCAATATCGGCTTTGGCGCCGGCCTGATCTATGGCCTCAAGATTCTGTTCGTCACCGCCGTCGGCGGCTATCTTTCGCCGTCCCGCGCAGCGCTTGGCGCGGCGGCCTACGGGCTGGCCGAGTCGCTGTGGGCCGGGTACTTTCCGGTGGAATGGCGCGACGCTTGGATGCTGGCCATGCTCGCCGCCATGCTGGTGTTGATTGGGGCCGAACGCGACGGCGTGAAAGCCGCCTGACCTGTCAGACTTTCGTTGAATTCAAATGAAAAAGGCCGGGTTTCCGCGGCTTTTCCAGTTTCCTCGACCGTTTAAAAAGCAACACTGCCGAGTTGACGGCTCAAGCCAGCATCCTGCATACCGTTGGTCCAACAAGAAGCGCAATGCGCCGGAACGGAATACGGGAAGCTGCCCAAGGGAGGAATTCCGATGAATCTGCTCGACGCCGTTTGGCGTTCGCCGACCGGGCAAGTCATGCTCGGCGTCTTGCTGCTCGTGGTCATTGCCGCGATCTGGACACGGACACGCGACCGCGACATGACAGTTCTGCTTGCGATTTCAAGCCTCATCGACCGCATCAACGAGTTCATCGGCAAATGGATATCGTGGGCGATCCTGATCTCGATCCTGGTCAGCGCCGGCAATGCGATTATCCGCAAGACCTTCAACACGTCCTCAAACGCCTGGCTTGAACTGCAATGGTACCTGTTCGGCGCAGCATTCCTGCTCGCCGCCGCCTACACGCTGAAGCAGAACGAGCATATTCGCATCGACATCATCTACGGCATGTTCTCGCGGCGCGTTCAGCACTGGATCGACCTGTTCGGCCACGTGTTTTTCCTGATGCCGTTCGTCCTTTTGATGATCTTCTATTTCATTCCCTATGTGAGCCTGTCCTTTAACAGCGGAGAGATGTCGACCAATTCGGGCGGCCTCATTATCTGGCCGGCCAAGGCGCTGTTGCTGATCGGCTTCCTGCAGCTCGGCTTCCAGGGCGTTTCCGAAATCATCAAGAAAATTGCGGTGATGGCCGGCAAGATGGACGACCCGACACCGTTCATATCGAGCCACGAACAGGCGAAGCAAGAAGCAGACGCCCTGGTTGAAGAGGCGCGCTCATGATCGAGTTCATCGCCCAGAACATGGCGCCGATCATGTTCTTCTCGCTCATCATCTTCATGCTGCTGGGTTACCCGGTGGCATTTTCGCTCGCTGCCAACGGCCTTCTGTTCTTCCTTATCGGCGTCGAGCTGGCCCCCTTTTCAGGCGGTAGCATCAACCTGTCATGGCCGCTTCTCTACGCGTTGCCCGAACGGTTCTGGGGCGTCATGTCGAACGACACGCTGCTCGCCATCCCGTTCTTCACCTTCATGGGCATCGTGCTCGAACGATCGGGCATGGCCGAAGACCTGCTTGACACCATTGGCCAGTTGTTCGGACCGATCCGTGGCGGCCTTGCCTATGCGGTGATCTTCGTGGGCGCGCTGCTTGCGGCCACCACAGGCGTCGTTGCCGCCTCGGTCATCGCCATGGGGCTGATTTCGCTGCCGATCATGCTGCGCTACGGCTACGACAGGCGCATGGCCAGCGGTGTCATCGCTGCCTCCGGCACGCTGGCGCAGATCATTCCGCCTTCGCTGGTGCTGATCGTTTTGGCCGATCAGCTCGGACGCTCCGTCGGCGACATGTATGCGGGCGCCATCATTCCAGGCCTCGTCCTGACCAGCCTCTATATGGGCTACGTCCTGCTGATGTCGATCATCCGGCCAAACTCGATGCCGGCGCTGCCGATGGAAGCGCGGACGCTTGGACATGGCGTGATTTCGCTGGCGGTGGCTCTCGCGGTTGCGGCAGCCGTCGCCTATGGCGCGCACGTCTACCTCTCGCCTACCCACGGCTCCAACGCCGACATCCTCGGCGCGACGGTGGGCATCATCTTCATCTACGTGGTGGCGATTGCCGACCGGGCGATGAACATCAACATGATGTCGAGGCTGGCCCAGCAGGTCATCATCGTGCTGATCCCGCCATTGGCGCTGATTTTCCTCGTGCTCGGCACCATATTCCTCGGCATCGCCACGCCGACGGAAGGCGGCGCCATGGGTGCGGTCGGCGCACTGATCATGGCCGCGGCCAAGAAGCGGCTCACGCTCGACGTCATCAAGCAAGCGCTGGCGTCAACGACCCGACTGTCCTCGTTCGTCTTGTTCATCCTGATCGGCGCTCGCGTGTTTTCGCTCACCTTCTACGGTGTCAACGGCCATCTGTGGGTCGAGCACCTGCTGGTCTCGATGCCGGGTGGCGAAGTCGGTTTCCTGATCGTGGTGAACATCCTGGTTTTCTTCCTTGCGTTCTTCCTCGATTTCTTCGAACTGGCCTTCATCGTGGTGCCGCTGCTGGCACCCGCCGCAGACAAACTCGGCATCGACCTGATCTGGTTCGGCGTGCTGCTCGGCATCAACATGCAGACGAGCTTCATGCATCCGCCATTCGGGTTCGCGCTGTTCTACCTGCGTTCAGTGGCGGCGCGCGTGCCCTATCTCGACCGCATCACGGGCAAGCAGATCGCACCGGTGACGACCGGGCAGATTTATTGGGGCGCTGTGCCGTTCGTGGTCATCCAGGTGATCATGATCGGGCTTACGATCCTGTTTCCGCAGATGGTCATGCACTACAAGGGCAAGGTGGTCGATCCTTCGACCATCGAGATCAAGGTGCCCGAACTGCCCGGCCTTGGCCTGCCGCCTCTTGGCAGCCCGCCGACCGACGGCAGCGCACCGGCAAATCCCGCTCCGGCGATGCCAAATCTCAGCCAGCCGCCGAGTTTCAACTGACGACCGGCAAAAAGCCAAACAAAAACCCCGGAGCCTAAACTCCGGGGTTTTTTATTAAAGGCGTCCCACGCGCCCGAAGGCGCGCGGTCCGATGGTCGGCTTACAGCTTGTTTGCGCGCTGCTGGATCATCATGAAGGTGTCGAAGTTGTATTCTGCGATCTGCGCCCACAGATAGTGCTCCTTGCGGAACGCCGTGATCGAATCCCAGATCTTCTTGAAGCCCTCGTTCGAGGCCATCATCTCGGCATAGACTTCGTTTGCCTTGTCGAAGCAGGCCGACATGATTTCCTGGCTGAACGGACGAAGCTGCGCGCCGTTGGCAACGAGCGACTTCACCGCAGTCGGGTTCAGGTAGTCGTACTTCTGCAGCATGTTTGCATCGGCGGCCTGCGCAGCTGTGCGGACCAGCGACTTGTAAGCCGGCGACAGCTCCTCGTACTTGGCCTTGTTGAACATGAGATGGACGGTCGGGCCACCTTCCCACCAACCCGGATAGTAGTAGTAAGGCGCGACCTTCTGGAAGCCGAGCTTTTCATCATCATAGGGACCGACCCATTCGGCAGCGTCGATGGTGCCTTTTTCCAGCGCCGGATAGATGTCGCCGCCGGCGAGCTGCTGCGGCACCACGCCAAGCTTCTCCACCACCTTGCCGGCGAAGCCGCCGATGCGCATCTTGAGGCCGGAAAGATCGGCCAGCGTGTTGATTTCCTTGCGGAACCAGCCGCCCATCTGGGTGCCGGTGTTGCCGCCGGGGAACCCGACCAGCCCCTGCTTGCCAAGGAATTCGTTGTAAAGGTCGATGCCGCCGCCATGGTAGTGCCAGGCGTTCATGCCGCGTGCGTTAAGCGCGAACGGCACGGCAGAGCCGAGCGCCCATGCGGGGTCCTTGCCCCAGTAATAGTAGCCAACCGTGTGGCAGGCTTCGACCGTACCGGCCGTCGTGGCATCGGCAGCCTGAAGACCGGGCACGATTTCGCCGGCCGCAAACACCTGAACGGTAAAATTGCCGTCGGTCGCTTCCGATAGCATCTTCGAGAAGACTTCGGCGCCACCGTAGATCGTGTCGAGCGACTTCGGGAAGGATGACGTCAACCGCCATGTAATCTTGGGATTGGACTGGGCGATTGCCGGCGTGGCAAGCGTTGCGGCAGCGGCCGCAGCCCCTGCGCCGGCCGTACCGGCCTTCCGAATGAATGAACGACGATCCATCAACTTCCTCCCTTTCCGCAATAGGAACTTATGGTCCGATCACCGTGAATTCGTTTCGCTATCGGCAACCGGTGCAATGAGACAATACACGCGGGACCTCTCTAGTCCAGCGGCCGGACGATAACACAGCCAATATGATTGCAGCTTCTCTTAAGCGGCCCAAAAGCTTGCAACTATAGTCGAACGATCTTTGGCTGGCGCAATGGCCAAGGCGAACTTGCCGTGGCAAAACGCCTTCATATTGCCTATCTTCAATGCAGCTAGATCGCAGATCACCAACGGATCAACCGCAAAATGCTTCAGCCGCTCGTCGCCGTCTCCACTGACGTCAAGCAGTTCGAGAACTACACTTGGCATGCCGCGCCGCAGCAATATCTCGAGGCGGCGATCAGTGGCGCCGGCGTTTTGCCGGTGCTCGTGCCATCCTTCGGCGACCGGCTCGATCTCGATGAACTCCTGTCATCGGTCGATGGCGTCATGCTGACCGGCTCGAAGTCGAACGTGCATCCCTCGCTTTATGGCGGCGATGCCGGAGAAGCCAACGGCCCCTATGATCCGGCGCGCGATTCGACCACGCTGCCCCTGATCCGCAAGGCGATCGAGCGCGGCGTGCCGCTACTTGCGATCTGCCGCGGCATCCAGGAGATGAACGTCGCCCTTGGCGGTTCGCTGGCGACCGAAATACAGGAACGCGAAGGCGCACTCGATCACCGCGCGCCGGTCAGCGACAACCAGGACGAACGCTTTGCCATCCGCCAGAAAGTGTCGATCAAGCCCGGAAGCTGTCTTGCCGGCGTGTTCGGCGCAGGCGAGATCGCCGTCAACTCCGTGCACCGGCAGGCTGTCGGCCGGCTTGGACCGAAGCTGCAGATCGAGGCGGTTGCCGAAGACGGCACCGTCGAGGCGGTGTCGGTCAAGGATTCACGCGCCTTTGCCGTCGGCGTTCAGTGGCACCCGGAATACTGGGTGAAGTCCGACAGCGTGTCGCAACAGGTGTTCAAGGCGTTCGGCGATGCAGCACGTCTTCACGCAGCAGCCCGAGCAG
Organism: Mesorhizobium sp. 61-13; assembly: GCA_001897075.1. Lineage (GTDB taxonomy): Bacteria > Pseudomonadota > Alphaproteobacteria > Rhizobiales > Rhizobiaceae > Mesorhizobium. Next base: position 22,490 of record MKRZ01000010.1, read on the forward strand.
GCACCCGCGCCGCCGCGGAGTAGATCTAGCGTCTCTTGACGCCGGCCGTCTCCGGCACCGGCGTCAGCGGCCTGCCGGTCGAAAACCACGCCACCAGATTGTCCACGCACAAATCGGCCATGGCCTGGCGGGTGTGGGCCGACCCCGACGCCACATGCGGCAACAGCATGGTGTTGGGCGCGTCGAGCAAAGCCTGCGGCACATTTGGCTCGTTGGCGAAGACATCTATGCCGGCTGCAGCGATGGTGCCATCGGCCAATGCCTTTGCCAGCGCATCCTCATCAACCGTGCTGCCGCGCCCGGTGTTGACGAAAACGCCGTTCGGTCCAAGTGCCGCGAGGATTTCGGCGTTGACCGCCTTTTCCGTCGAGGGACCGCCGGGCGCAATGCAGATCAGCGTGTCCACCGCTTCGGCAAGTGCCTTCAGCGAAGGATGGTAAGCATAGGCAACGCCCTCGACCGGGCGGCGATTGTGATAGGCGATCGGCAGGCCGAACCCTTCCAGCCGTTTTGCGATTGCCAAACCGATCCGACCCATGCCGAAAATGCCGATGCTGCGCTGGCGCAGCGTCAGCGGACTGACCGGGATCGGACCTTGCGACGCCCATTTCCCGGCCCGCAGCCAGGCTTCGGCCTTCGGCAATTCGCGCACCACGGAAATCAGGATGCCGACGGTCGAATCGGCGACTTCCTCAGTCAGAACATCCGGGGTGTTTGTGACCATCACGCCGCGCTTGGCAGCATGGCCGAAATCGACCGAGTCGTAGCCGACGCCGATCTTGGCGATGATCTCCAGTTTCGGAAATGCGTCGATGAAGGCCGCGTCGATCTCGCCGAAAGTGGCGATGCCACGCACCGCCGCGACGTCCGCCGGATCGACAAGCGAGACATCGGGCGTCTCGATCTCAAGGAGCCTGAAGGCTCCGGCGATGCGGCCTATGGCATGGTCGTGCAGGGTTCCCGGCACCAGTATGGTGACGGACGCAGGCGATGCGGCACCGGTCATGAGCGTTCCACAGGCCGTCCAGTCGACTGGCGCACATGCAATTCCGGCTTGATGAGATCCTGCGAAAGATGCACCGGCTGGCCGTTCAGCTTGTCGAGAAGCGCGCTTGCGGCGCGGCGACCGACCTCGCGCTGGCCGTTCCACACCGTGGTCAAGGCTGGCGTTGCAATAGCCGCCTCTTCCAGATCATCGTAGCCGGTGACGGAAATGTCGTGACCCGGCAATAGGCCGGCGCGCGCGATGCCGTTCATCAGGCCGATGGCGACGAGGTCGTTCCAGCAGCAGGCGGCAGTTGGCTTGTCCTTCAGCGCAAGCAACTGGTTTGCCGCCTCGAACCCGCCCTGCTTGGTGCGTGGGCCGGCGATGCGCCACGACGGCTTCACCTCAAGGCCGGCCTCCTCCATCGCATGGACATAACCCTGATAGCGGTCACGGCCGGTCGAGGTCTGGTCGGTGCCGCCGACCATGGCAATGCGCTTGTGGCCGAGCGAGATCAGATGGTTGGTGGCAAGTGCGGTGCCATAGGCATCGTCGCCGCGGAACACCGGCACATGGGCGCCCTCAACATCGCGGGCGATCAGCACCGCAGGCAAGCCGTTTTCCTCGGCCATCAGTATGTCGGAAGCCGGCGTATCGATGGCCGGCGACATGATCACGCCATCGGCGCCCAACTGCAAAAGCGTGTCGATGAAGGTGCGCTGCTTGTCCAGTTGATCGTAGTGGTTGGACAGGATGAAGGTCTGGCGCGAGCGGTCTAGCTCATGCTCGATGGAGCGCAGGATCTCGGCGTAGAACGGGTTCATGATGTCGTGGACGACGACACCGACAATGCCCGAACGCGACGTGCGCAGGCTGGCTGCCCGGCGATTGTAGATATAGCCGATCTCGCGCGCGTGTTCCTTGATGCGGTCGCGCGTCGATCCGGCCACCAGCGGACTGTCGCGCAACGCCAGCGAGACGGTTGCGGTCGAGACGCCCAACGCGTCCGCGATCGTCGAAAGCTTGATTTTCTGTGCCAGCGCCCCGGGTCCCCACCGCCTTTAATCGGGATGAATCTGGATCTGACCATCCAAGTCATCCGGCATTTAAACTGTTTAAATGCGGCTTATGCCATCCTTCGGCGGCGAATCAAAGCTTTTTTGCCACAACCTCGGTTTCCGCGCCCGGCCCAGCCTGGTTGCGAACGCGCAGCCGGTGTTCCCGGTGGACGATGTAGAGCCCGCTGGCGACGATGATACCGGCACCCGCCAGCGTCCAGTTGTCGGGGAACTGGTCGAAAATGACCCAGCCGAACGCGATCATCCAGATCATTTGCAGATAGGGATAGGGCGCAAGCGAGGTGGCCGTCGCCTGCCTGTAAGCCTGTATCAGGCACCAGTGGCTGAGACCTCCGAATGCCCCCAACAGCACCAGCAATACCCATTGCCAAACATCGGCCGGCATCGACGCCGTTAACGGCAATGTCGGCGTCAACACCACCAATGGCGCCAGCGCGGAATAGAATATGAGGCTTTCGGGTGTCTCGGTGGCGGACATGTGACGGGTCATGATGACGTAGATGCTGTTGGACAGCATCGAACACAGCGCAAACACGTGGCCGATACCGAACACGCCGATGCCCGGGCGGGTGATGACCAGAACGCCGATGAAGCCGGCGAGGATCGCCGACCAGCGACGCCAGCCGGCCCATTCGCCAAGCAGCGGTCCGGCCAGCGCCGTGATGACCATGGGGCCGAAGAAATAGATCGAGGTCGTTTCGGCCAGTTGCAGGTAGCGCAAGGCAAGAATGTTGAAGACGGTCGATCCCGCCAGAAATGCGCCGCGCAAGATGTGCGCCGGCAGGCTGACTGGCCGAAAGCGACCGAAGCTGCGCCAGCCGCGAAACAGCGCCACGACCAGCACGACGTGCCCGGCAAAACGCATCCACGCGATGAACAGCGGCGCGATGCCGGCAAGCACCAGATATTTGCTGGACGAATCGAGGAAGGTGAAAAGGATATAAGCGGCGACCATATACAGGATGGCCGCGACAGGCGTCGCGCTATCGTCCGGTCGGTGGGAAGTGCTCACAGCAAAGCCTGAATCAACGCGCTTTTTCGTTGGGTCAGCTTTGTGCCAGCCCGTTACGCGCTGCAAGCTCAAATGCGGCTGGCCTATCCGAAAAAGCCCGGCGCAACGCCGATCCTATTCCTCGCTGTCGGGCTCTTCTTCGACGAGGACTTCCGCGCCGGAGAGGTTTGCCTCGACGCGCGCCAAGAGCTTGTAGAGCGCCTTCTGGTCCTTCTTGTCGAGGCCCTTCAACGCCTGCTTTTCCGTCTTCTTCACCGACTTCTCGATGGCCATGATCATTTCGCGGCCGGAATCGGTCAGGAAGATGTGGGCCTGCCGGGCATCGGAATTCGAAGCTTTCTTATCGAGAAAGCCCTGTGCCTGAAGCCGGTTGATGGTCTTGGTGATGGTCGGCGGTCGAACGCCCAGCCGGTCGGCAAGCGTGCCCGGCGTCTGCCCATCCTCGCGATCGAGCGCCAGCATGATCTGGTCCTGTCCGGCATAGAAGCCGTGCGTGAGCAGCCGTGCCGCAAGGGCGGTGCGCGCCAGTCTTGCAGCCGAATGCAGCCGGCTCATCGTCGCTGTTCTGTCAGCCTTGGCCATAGTTTCCCCTCAATCCGGACGGGCGGCACGATAGCATACGCCGCTATTTGCACTGGCCTTCTTTTTGGTCGCGGCAAAGCCTTTTGCCGGCAATCAAAACCAAGGTGGCTAGCTTATGGCAGAGCCGCATTGCAGTTTCATGACACTGCTTATCCGGCTGACTTGTTTTTCAAATGCACCTCGAATTGCCTTAAGCCGACTGTCCGGCACACCAGCCAGACGACCATGCCCATTGGAAATTATAGCCACCCAGCCAACCGGTAACATCGACGACCTCGCCAATGAAATATAGGCCGGGCATGGCCTTCACCGCCATCGTCTTTGAATCGAGATCGCGCGTATCGACACCGCCCAGCGTCACTTCCGCCGTCCTATAGCCCTCCGAACCGGCAGGTTTGACGCGCCAGTTGTTGACGGCGGCTTCGACGCGACGAAGTTCGCGGTCCGGCAGGTCCGCCATGTTTCCCGATATGCCCAACTGCTCCGCAATCATCTGGGCAAGCTTCTTCGGCAGCAACGAAGCCAGCGCGGTCTGCAGCGCCTGCTTGCCATTTTCGGCCCGTGCCGAACGCAACGCCGTAAACAGATCGACGCCCGGCAACATGGCTATGCCGATCTCATCGCCTTCGCGCCAGTAAGACGATATCTGCAGGATGGACGGGCCGCTGATGCCGCGATGGGTAAACAGCATCGCTTCCCTGAACTGAGTCTTGCGGCAGGAGACGACGGCATCGACAGCGATACCGCTGAGCGGCTTCAGGCGTTCCAGCGTATTCGGCTCGAAGGTCAGCGGCACCAGCGCAGGCCTGGTTTCAACCAGCTGCACGCCGAACTGCGCGGCAATGTCGTAACCCAGGCCCGTCGCGCCCATCTTGGGGATCGATTTGCCGCCGCATGCCACGACCAGCGAAGCACAGCGCACCGAGCCTGTTTCCAGCGCGACGTCGAAGCCGTCCGAAGTCTTGTCGATCCTTTCCACGCGCGTGCTCAGCCGAAGCGCAGCGCCGTGGCGCTCCATTTCATCCAGCATGAGCTGGATGATCTGCGTGGCCGAGCCATCGCAAAACAATTGCCCGAGCGTCTTTTCGTGAAAAGCGATGCCGTGGCTTTTCACCAGTGCAATGAAATCGTGCTGCGAGTAGCGCTTCAGCGCCGAAATGCAGAAATGAGGGTTCTGCGACAGGAAGTTTTTCGGAGCGGCGTGGATGTTGGTGAAGTTGCAGCGTCCGCCGCCGGAGATGCGGATCTTCTCGCCGGCACTACGCGCATGGTCGATGACGAGAACACGGCGTCCGCGCCGCGCCGCCTCGATCGCGCACATCATTCCGGCAGCGCCAGCCCCAATGATCAATACGTCGACCGAATCCACGCAGCGCCCCTAGGTCGTGGTGACGATTTAACACAACAAGTCTCCTATAGCGTCCCATCGCAGGCTTGCATCAGATTTTCATCGCACCGATCCGCAATCTGGCCCAACGCGAAACGGTTTGGATTCGTCGTGCAAAACGCCGCCAACCATCCTATATGGAGCCCACATCCCCTTTCGAGGTCCGACATGAGCGACACCCAGACGCAAATTCCCGTAACCGTTTTGACCGGCTATCTTGGCTCCGGCAAGACCACCTTGCTCAACCGGATTCTCTCCGAAAATCATGGCAAGCGTTACGCCGTCATCGTCAACGAGTTCGGCGAGATTGGCATCGACAACGACCTGATCGTGGAATCCGACGAGGAAATCTACGAGATGAACAATGGCTGCGTATGCTGCACGGTGCGCGGCGACCTGATCCGCGTGGTGGAAGGCCTGATGCGGCGTCCGGGGCGCTTCGACGCCATCGTGGTGGAAACCACCGGGCTCGCCGATCCTGTGCCGGTGGCGCAGACCTTCTTCATGGACGACGACGTGCGTTCCAAGACCAAGCTCGACGCCGTCGTGGCGCTGGTCGACGCCAAGCACCTGCCGCTGCGCCTGAAGGATTCCAAGGAAGCCGAAGACCAGATCGCCTTTGCCGATGTCGTGGTTCTCAACAAGACTGACCTCGTGACGGAAGACGAGTTGCGCGCCGTGGAGGCCACCGTTCGCGCCATCAACCCGGCAGCGAAGATCCATCGCACCCAGCGCTCGGGCGTCGATCTCAAGGAAGTGCTCGACCGCGGCGCGTTCGATCTTACCCGCGCGCTGGAGAACGATCCGCATTTCCTCGATGCGCATGACGATCACGACCACGACCACGACCACGAATGCGGCCCGGACTGCGATCACGATCACCACCACCATCATCACCACGATCACGACCATAATCACCACGGTCATGACCATCATGACCACGCTCACCCCTCGGCCATCCATGACGTGACGGTGCAGTCGGTGTCGCTGCGCGGCGGCGAGATGGACTCGAAGAAGTTCTTCCCGTGGATCGAGAAGATCACCCAGATGGAAGGCCCGAACATTCTGCGCCTGAAAGGCATCATCGCCTTCAGGGACGATCCCGACCGCTATGTCGTGCAAGGCGTACACATGATCCTCGAAGGCGACCACCAGCGCGCGTGGAAGGACGACGAGAAGCGCGAGAGCCGGCTGGTGTTCATCGGCCGCGAGCTCGATGCCGAACGGCTGAAGAAGAGTTTTGACGCCTGCCAGGCCGTGACTGCCAACTGACCCATGCCGACAGTCGCTCCGCTTGACCTCGACGGCCACTGCCTTGCCGCCGTCTTCCTGAACAATGTTCCGCATTTCGCACTGGCAGACGGTGCGGTGCATCGGCTGGACAATGGCCACAAGACCGCGCAGGCCAATGACGGCCTGTTGTGCACTTTCCACGACGCGGCAAACGACCGCCTGCTGACCGGTGGCGAGGATGGCAAGGTCTTTGCCGTCAAGGCTGACGGGACTGCCGAGCAACTGGCTGAAGCGGGCCGAAAGTGGATCACCAGCATCGCTGCCGGACCGCAGGGCGCAATCGCCTATGCATCCGGCAAGATCGCCAATGTGCGGTTCGCCGACGGCAAGGTGAAGGAATTTGTCCATCCGCGCTCGGTCGAGGGCATCGCCTTCGCACCAAAGGGCATGCGCATCGGCGTGGCGCGCTACAATGGCGCAACGCTGCATTTCCCGGCAGCCGATGGCAAGCCGACCGAACTTGAATGGGCGGGCGCCCACACCGGTATCGCCTTTTCGCCCGATGGAAATTTCCTCGTCACCACCATGCAGGAAAACGCGCTGCACGGCTGGAAACTTGCCGATGGCAAGCACATGCGCATGAGCGGCTACCCAGCCAAGGTCAAGAGCCTGTCGTGGTCTGCGAAAGGCAAGTGGCTGGCAAGCTCCGGCGCGCCAGCGGCAATCGTATGGCCGTTCCAGGCCAAGGATGGCCCGATGGGCAAGCCGCCGTTGGAACTCGGCACGCGCGGCAACACCATGGTGACATGCGTTGCCTGCCATCCCAGCCAGGACGTCGTGGCCATCGGCTACGAAGACGGCATGGTCATCGCGGCCCGCTTCACCGATGCCAAGGAAGTGCTGCTGCGCCGACCCGGCAAGGGCGCCATCACCGCGATGATGTGGGACAGGCAGGAGCAGCGCATCGCGTTCGGTTCCGCTGCCGGAGACTGCGGCGTCATCGACATCACCGCCTGACCACTCTGCCCAGCGCAAAGACCCTTGCTGACCGGATTGCCGTCCTCATGCCTCATTGGCTATGAGTGGCGACCATGACCAGACACGACGACACGACATTGGGCGGCATCGCCCGCAGCCGGATCGAGCAAATCCGCGACCGGGAATCCGAAACCTTCCGCAAAGCACGCCCGAAAAGCGAGGCGAAGGTCGGCAACGGCATTGCCGGCTTCCTCGGCGGCGTACCGATGCACTGGATGAAGGATTGGCCGACGCCCTTCCCAATCCTCGTCGATCAGGCCAAGGGCGCGACCATCACCGACATAGACGGCAACAGGCTGGACGACTTCTGCCTTGGCGATACCGGTTCGATGTTCGGTCACTCACCGGTACCCGTCGCGCGCGCCATCCGCCGGCAGGCCGGGCGCGGCCTGACCTACATGCTGCCTTCGGAAGACGCGCTGGCCATCGGGCCGCTGCTGCAGGACAAGTTCGGCCTGCCGTTCTGGCAGATCGCCACGACCGCCACCGACGCCAACCGCTTTGCGCTGCGCGTTGCCCGCGCTGTGACCGGGCGCGAAACCATCCTCGTCTTCAACGGCTGCTATCACGGCTCGGTGGACGAGACGATGGTGCGGCTGAAGGACGGACGCGCCATCAACCGGCCCGGCCTCGCCGGCGAATTCCGCGATCTCACCCGCGCAACCAAAGTGGTCGACTTCAACGATCTCGCTGCCCTCGAAGCTGCGCTGGCCGACAAATCCGTCGCCTGCGTCATCACCGAACCGGTGCTGACCAATTCGTGCATGGTGCTGCCTGGTCCCGGCTTCCATGCAGCGCTGCGCAAGCTGACGCGCGCAGCCGGCACGCTTCTTCTGATCGACGAAACTCATACGATCTCGACCGGTCTTGGCGGCTACACCAAGGTTCATGGGCTTGAGCCTGATCTGTTCGTGCTCGGCAAGCCCGTCGCCGGCGGCGTTCCTGCCAGCATCTGGGGCATGAGCGACGAACTTGCCTCGCGGTTTGCCGCCTATGAACGCACCAAGGAGCCCGGCTACTCCGGCATGGGCACGACGCTCTCGGCCAATCCGCTGCAGTTCGCCGCGATGCGGGCGACGCTGGAAGAGGTGATGACGGCAGAAAACTACGCCCACATGGAGCATCTGGCGCGGCGGCTGGACGCCGGGCTGACGGCCGTGATCGACCGCTATCGCCTCCCCTGGCATGTGGCGCGTGTCGGCGCGCGCGTCGAATTCATCTGTGCGCCCGGCCCGCTCAGGAATGGCGGCGAGGCGGAAGGCGCGCATGTGCCTGAACTGGAGGCCGCCATCCATGTCGCGCTGGTCAATCGCGGCGTCTTGATCGCGCCGTTCCACAACATGATGCTGATCTCGCCCGCTACACGCATCGCCCAGGTCAACCGGCTGATCGCGGCCTTTGCCGATGTTGCCGCGAAACTTGCGGCATGAGACAAGCACGATAGCGTCCACCAGAGTTTCATCATGACATCACCCTCGGGCTCGAAGCCCAGCGAAGCGCAGGCCTTTCTCGACCGGCATCCGGAGATCGAGGCCTTCGATATCGTCTTGACTGATGCCAACGGCGTTGGACGCGGCAAGATCGTGCGCCGGCACGAGCTGATGAGCATCTACGAAGGCGGGCGGCATATGCCGATCTCGATCCTCGGCCTCGACATTACCGGCGAGGACGTCCACGAAACCGGCCTGATCTGGGATTCAGGCGACGGCGACCTGCGCGCATGGCCGCTTCCCGGCACGTTGGTGCCGCTCTACGGCACCAGCCCCGCGCGCGGGCAGGTTCTGATGGCGATGTATCACCTCGACGGTGCGCCGATGACCTCGGACCCGCGCCATGCATTGGCGCGGCAGGTCGAACTGCTCGCAAAGAAAGGGCTGCATCCGGCGGGCGCGTTCGAACTAGAGTTCTTCCTGCTTGCCAATGAGCGTGACGCCGACGGCAAGGTGCAGCCCGCCCGCGCCGTTCTTGACGGCCGCAAGAGCGGCAAGACGGAAGTCTATTCCGTCGATCACCTTCACGGCATGGAGCCGCTCTTCTCCGACATCTACGCGGCCGCCAAGGAACAGGGCGTTCCGACCGAAACCGTGATCTCGGAATATGCGCCCGGCCAGTACGAACTGACCCTGCATTACCGCAAGGACGTGATGCGCGCCGCCGACGACCTCATCCTGCTCAAGCGCATTGTGCGCGCGCAGGCGCGCCGTCATGGCGTCACTGCCTGCTTCATGGCCAAACCGATCGAATCCTATGCCGGCTCGGGCATGCATTTCCACGTCTCGCTGCTCGACCGCGAAGACCGCAACGTGTTCACGGAAAAGGCCGGCGAAAGCTGGTCGCCGCTTTTGCTCAACGCGCTTGGCGGGCTTGCCGCGACAATGGCGGAATCTATGCTGGTGTTCGCACCGCACGCCAATTCCTGGCGTCGCTTCGTCGCGCAATCCTATGCGCCGGTCGCGCCCACCTGGGGCGTCAACAATCGCTCGGTGGCGCTGCGCGTGCCGGCGGGCGAAGCGAAGAACCGGCGCATCGAACATCGGCCCTCCGGCGTCGACGCCAACCCATATCTGGTCGCAGCCACAGTTCTCGCCGGCATTTTGAAGGGGCTGGATGAAAAGCTCGATCCCGGTCCGGAAACCACGGGCAACGGCTACGAAGCCGCCGAGGAGGCGCGCAGCGCCATGCCCGCAGACTGGCGCGAGGCGATCAAGGCAGCGCAAGCCTCGGAATTCCTGAGAACGGCGCTCGGCCACGACCTGCACCGGACCTTCACCTCGATCAAGTACGCCGAATATCTGCGCGTGGCCCGCACCATCAGCGAACTCGACTACCACCTCTATCTGCACGAAGTCTGAGGCCGGCCAGCGCCCCGTTTGCCAGCTATGTCAAATTTAATAGCGCGGTAACCTAAAAGAACATATCATGAACGCATGGCTACGCTCACCCTTCGCGAAAAACTCGCCATCCTGTCGGATGCCGCCAAATACGATGCGTCCTGCGCTTCGTCTGGCTCGGCCAAGCGCGATTCGCTGAAGAGCGGCGGCATCGGCTCGACCGAAGGCATGGGCATCTGCCATTCCTACGCACCTGATGGCCGCTGCATCTCGCTTCTGAAAATCCTGCTGACCAATTTCTGCATCTATGATTGCAGCTATTGCATCAACCGGTCGTCCTCCAATGTGCGGCGTGCGCGGTTCTCCGTCGATGACGTGGTGCGGCTCACCATGGACTTCTATCGTCGCAACTACATCGAGGGCCTGTTCCTGTCGTCCGGCGTGATCCGCTCGCCAGACGAGACGATGGGCGAAATGGTCGAGGTGGCGCGGCGGCTCAGGCTTGAGGAGAAATTCGGCGGCTACATTCATCTGAAAACTATTCCGGAATGCTCGGCCGAACTGATCGAGCGGGCCGGACTCTATGCCGACAGGCTGTCCATCAACATCGAGCTTCCGACCGACGAAGGCGTGAAGAAGCTGGCGCCGGAAAAGAAGCCGGAAACCATCCGCCTTTCGATGGCCAAGCTGCGCGCGAAGATCGAAGAAAAGGCCGAGCCGACGCTGCGGACGAAGACGCGCGAACGCTTCGCACCCGGCGGCCAGTCGACGCAGATGATCGTCGGCGCGGATAAAACCAGCGACGATGGCATCCTGAAGACCAGCGCACGGCTTTACAGCAGTTACCAGCTACGCCGTGTCTATTATTCCGCTTTCAGCCCGATCCCGGATTCGTCATCGGCGCTGCCTTCGCAAAAGCCGCCGCTCATGCGCGAACACCGGCTTTACCAAGCCGATTGGCTGATGCGCTTTTATGGCTTCGGGCAAGGCGAAATCCTGCAGGGTACGATCGATGGCATGCTGGACCTTGCCATCGATCCAAAGCTTGCGTGGGCGCTGCGCAATCGCGGGCAGTTTCCGGTGGACGTCAACCGTGCATCTCGCGAGATGCTGCTGCGCGTGCCGGGGCTTGGCACAAAGGTGGTGGACCGCATTTTGCAGACACGCCGGCATCGCCGCCTGCGGCTTGAGGATGTCGGTCGTCTGGCGAAGTCGATTGCCAAACTCAGGCCGTTTATCATCGCCGAAGGGTGGTCGCCGGGAGGTATGACGGACAAGGCGGCGCTGCGCCAGACAATCGTGCGGTCTTGCGAGCAACTGGCACTGTTTTGACCATGCAGACGATGCAACTCGCCTTTTCCCCGTTCAACGTCGCGCTTGCCAGCGAAACCGATTTCGCTGGCTGGCGAAATGCGGCGCGGAAACTCGCTTTGAACGACATCGCTCCGCAAGCCGTAACCTGGGTCGTCGATGCAAGCGCCGCCAAGGAGGAGGAAACGCTTCCTGAAGCGCCGGAAAAGGCGCATCTCGACGTGCCGCGCAGCTTCGTCTCCCGAGCCGAAGCTGTCATCTGCCACAGCGATCCGGAACGTTTCGCGCTGCTCTACCGCCTGCTTTGGCGCTTGCGACGAGAGCCCAAGCTTCTGGAGATCGCATCCGACCCCGATGTTCGCCGCTTCGAGGCGATGGAGAAGGCGGTTGGGCGCGACATGCACAAGATGCGCGCCTTTGTGCGCTTTCGCCGCATCGAAACCAGCAATGGCGAGCATTTCGTGGCCTGGTTCGAGCCGTCGCACTTCATAGTCGAGCGCAACGCGACTTTTTTCGTGCGCCGCTTCACCGGCATGTGCTGGACCATTTTGACGCCTTACGCCTCGGCAAGCTGGAACGGCGAAACTCTTTCCATCGGACCCGGCGCAGCGAAAGCGGATGCCCCCGCCGAGGATGCCGCCGAAGAACTGTGGCAAACCTATTTCCAGAATATCTTCAATCCGGCGCGACTGAAGGTGCAGGCAATGCAAAAGGAGATGCCCAAGAAATATTGGCGGAACCTGCCCGAGGCCGCACTCATTCCTGACCTGATAGCAGGGGCGGACGAGGCCGCCAGGGAGATGATTGCCCGTATGCCGACACAACCCGCATCACACCACACCAAGGCGCAGGCCTTGCACTGGCAGGTGCCGGATGCCCATGCCGAGAACGACGATGGAAACTATCACTCGCTTGATGCCGTGCGCGAAGCCGCCAAGGGCTGCCGGCGCTGCCCTCTCTGGCGCGATGCCACTCAAACGGTGTTTGGAGACGGCCCGCCAGATGCCGAAGTGATGTTTGTCGGCGAACAGCCGGGCGATCAGGAGGATATTGCCGGCAAGGCTTTCGTCGGACCGGCTGGCAAGGTGTTCGACGCTATTCTCGACGATGCCGGCATAGATCGGCAAAAGACCTACGTCACCAACGCAGTCAAGCATTTCAAGTTCGAGCCGCGCGGCAAGCGCCGCATCCATTCCAAGCCGAACACAAGTGAGGTTCAGGCTTGCCGGTGGTGGCTCGACAAGGAACTGGCGCTGGCAAAACCCCGGCTGGTCGTGGCGCTTGGCGCCACCGCTGCACTCTCCCTGCTCGGCAAAAGCATTGCGATCACGAAAATGCGCGGCGAAGTGGTCGAACGCGAAGACGGCTTGCGCGTTTTCCTCACCATCCACCCCTCGTTCATCCTGCGCATTCCCGACGAAGCAGAAAAGCAGGCAGAACGCGGGCGCTTCCTCAACGACATGCGGGCCGTGAAAAGGCTGATGAGCTGAGCGCGTGGCCGCCGTCAGCCTGCCTCATTTCCATCCGGGCGGGATTTGGGTCGCCTGCCGATTGCTTCGGTCAACGTCTTGCACACGGCACGAACTTTTTCCTCATCGTTGCTCTCGCTGACGATGATCGAGCGCCCTGCCGGAGTGACCACACGGCAGCGGAAATACGGATCGCCTTCGGAATCCTTGTCACGAATAACAACCGGCTCGGCCATTACCTTGAGCGAAAAGGTTTCGCTGCTTCGGCGCAACAGCCATCTTTCGTGCACGGTCACCTGGCCGTTGACGATGGTCATGCGGAATCGCGGCATTCCAAAAAAGGAACTGCAGCCACCCAGCCCAAACAGCCAGAACAGGGCGAGAATTGCCCATTCAACCGCCGGGTCATACTGGCGAAAGCCGCCGTCGCGCATGAAGATATAGGTGAAGAGGCACAGGATGCCGGTCCAGATGGCCATGAAGACCCATCCGGCAATCGCCATATTGTTGCGAAATTCCAGCCGCTCGTCGTGCAGTTGCCGCGCCCTCACACGCAATCACAACGACCGTCTACATGAGGATCGTTAAGCTTGCGCGCGACTACTCGCGAAAGTTTTCAGCAATTACCGGATGAGAATTGCGCGCAGATCATTGACGTTGGTGCCGGTAGGGCCGGGCACGAACAGGTCGCCAACGGAATTGAACGCGGTCCAGGCGTTGTTGCCGGCCAGCATCGCCTTGGCGTCGACACCAGCCGCCCGCATGCGCGCCACTGTGGAACCATTGGCGAACGCGCCGGCATTGTCTTCCGAGCCGTCGATGCCGTCAGTGTCGGCCGCAAGCGCCTCGATGCCGTCGTGGCCGTCGATGCCGATGGCGAAGGCCAGCAGGAACTCGCTGTTGCGGCCGCCCTTGCCTTTCGCGCGCAGCGTCACCGTCGTCTCGCCGCCGGAAAGCAGCAACACAGGCTTCTTGAAAGGCCGGTTGCGGGTCGCGATCTCGCGGGCGATTGCCGCATGTACCGAGCCAACTTCGCGTGCCTCGCCTTCCAGCGAATCCGACAGGATCACCGCTTCGATGCCCTGCCGCTTGGCTTCGGCTGCAGCGGCCTCCAGCGATACGGCAGCCGACGCAATGACGTGTACTTCGTTGCGTGCGAAACGGTTGTCCTTCGGGTCCGGCGCGTCCGCCGCCGGCGAATTGATGTGCGCCATGACGGCGGCCGGAAGCTTCATGGCGTAGGTTTCGATTGCCTTCAGCGCATCGGCGCGGCTTCCGGTGCTGGGCACCGTCGGACCAGATGCCACGAGTGCAGGGTCATCGCCCGGAATGTCCGACACCACCAGCGACACCACCTTGGCCGGATAGGCTGCTGCTGCAAGTCTGCCGCCCTTGACCGTCGAGATGTGCTTGCGAATGGTGTTCATAGCGGAAATCGGCGCGCCGGAGGCGAGCAGCGCCTGATTGACGGCGATTTCGTCGTCAAGCGTCAGGCCCTCGGCCGGAGCGGCCAAAAGTGCCGAGCCGCCGCCGCATACCAGCGCGATGACCAGATCGTCTTCGGTCAGGCCAGATACTTTTTCCATCACGCGCTTTGCGGCTTCCAGGCCCGCCACGTCTGGAACCGGATGCGAGGCCTCGACAACTTCCAGATGCTTCGTCGGTGCGCTGTAGCCATAACGGGTGACGATCAGGCCATCCACTGGCCCATCCCAAACATTCTCGAAGGCGGCAGCCATCTGCGCCGCGCCCTTGCCGGCGCCGATGACGATCGTCCTGCCTTTCGGCTTTGCCGGCAGATGGTCGCGAATCGTCCTTTCCGGATCGGCGGCTGCCACGGCGGCGTCGAAGATGGATGTCAGGAAGCGCTTGGAATCCATGCAGGGGTCGCTCTTCTAGTTGGATTTCTGGGCAGGCAAAGTCAGTTTGTCACGATCATGGCCGAGATGATCGCACAAGGCATCGACGACGACGCCATGATCGTCCCGCTCCGGCAAGCCGGACACGGCGATGACGCCGATCACGCCAGCGCCCTTCACAGCGATGGGAAAGCCGCCGCCGGCGAGCACATAGTCAGCGACCTCCAGCCCCTCGCCAACCTTGAAGGTGCGGTCCGGGCGGTCCTGTTCAAGCACCATGCGATAGGTGCTTTTCAGGAAGCGCTTGACGACATTGTACTTGCGCCGCGCCCATTCGGGGTTCGCACCGGTCGAACCGGGCATCGCGGCATAAAAGAGCGGCCGGTCGAAAGTGCGGATATCGACGATGACGGGCAGGTTTTCCTTCAGCGCGCGGGCGCGGATGGCGGAGCCAATAGCGAAGGCCGCCTGCTCGTCGAAGGCATCGAAGACAAGCGTCGCCTCCTGGCGCTTGATAGTCTCGATGTCGTCGGCGACGGCCATCGGCACTCCTCCCGGAAAGTCGCCAGACGCTTTGGCCGATCAGTGTCGCTGGGTCAAGCGGGAGTTGGGCCAGACGGGCGATTCGCCTCAGGAGGCGAGTTCGCTCTTGGCCGGTTTTCCGGCGATGTAGACCTCGCGTATGGCGCGGTCGTCGCCAACCGTCTGCAACAGGAAAAGCTCCTCTGCCAGCGTCTTGACGGTCTCCATCCTCAGCCGCGTAACCGGCGTCGCGCCAGCATCAAGAATAATGATGTCGGCATCCGTGCCGACGTCCAGCGTGCCGACCTTGTCGGCAATCGAAAGCGCCTCGGCATTGCCGCGCGTGATCTGCCAGAACGACTGAAACGGGTTCAGCTTCTCGCCCTGCAACGCGATGATCTTGTAGCCCTCATCCATGGTGCGCAGCATGGAATAGTTGGTGCCGCCACCAACATCGGTTGCCGTTGCGATACGAACCGGGTTCTGTCGCGAGCGCATGCGCTGATAGGGGAACAGGCCGGAACCGAGGAACAGATTGGACGTCGGGCAGAATACGGCAATCGAGCCAGCCGCCGAAAGCGCGTCCGCCTCGCGCTCCGACAGATGAATGCAATGGCCGAGCAGGGTCTTCGATCCCATCAGCCCGTAGTGCTCGTAGACGTCGGTGTAGTCCTTCGACCACGGATAAAGTTCCTGGGTAAAGGCGATCTCGGCGTGATTTTCGGACAGATGCGTCTGGATATGCAGGTCCGGAAATTCGCGCACTAATGCGCCAGCCATTTCCATCTGTTCGGGCGTGGAGGTAATGGCGAAGCGCGGCGTGATCGCATAGTGCTGCCGGCCCTTGCCGTGCCATTCGCCGATCAGCGCCCTGGTGTCGTCATAGCCGGATTGCGGCGTGTCGGTTAGCCCGTCCGGCGCATTGCGATCCATCATCACCTTGCCGGCGATGTTCAGCATATTGCGCCCATGCGACTCGGCAAAGAAGGCGTCTGCCGACGATTTGTGCACAGAGCAGTAGGCCGCGACCGTCGTGGTGCCGTGGCGGATCACCTCGTCAAGAAACAGGCGGGCGATGCGGCGGCCGTGCTGCGCATTCTCGAACTTGGTCTCTTCCGGAAAGGTGTAGGTGTTCAACCACTCCAGCAGCTCGGCGCCATAGCTGGCGAGGATCTGCATCTGAGGGAAATGCATGTGGGCATCGATGAAGCCGGGCAGCAAGAGATGCGGACGGTGGTCGATGACCTTGACGCCCTCGCCCGCCTGCTTGGCAATTTCGGCATAGGCGCCGGCGGCAACTATCTTGCCGTCACGCAGCAAAAGCCCGCCGTCCTCCTCGTAGCGATAGGCGGCGTGGTCGTCGATTGTTTCGGGCCAGCGCAGGAAGGAAAGCGTGCGGCCGCGCAGGAGGGTGGCGGTCATCTGGCCAACCGCCATCACTTCTTCGCTTCTTCAAACCATGCAACCAGCATGGCGCGTTCCTTGTCCGTCATCTGGGTGACGTTGGCCGGCGGCATGGCATGGCTGCGCCCGGCCTGCAGGTAGATTTCCTTGGCATGCGCGGCAATGCCGGCATCGGTATCCAGCACCACGCCCTTGGGCGCATGATAGATGCCCTCATAGGACGGTTCGGTGGCATGGCACATGGCGCAGCGGCCAAGCACGGTATCGCGCACGACCGGGAAATGCGCGGAAGCAACGAATTGCTCGCCGGCAGCACTCACCTTGGTTTCGCCGGTCAGCACCTTCGGCACGGTCGAGAGCCAGATGATGATGATGAACAGGATGGCGGCAGCGAGCCAAGTCCAGGTCGGATTGCCCTTGCGTGCATGCTGGCTATTGAAGAAGTGCCGGATCAACACGCCGATGATGAACACCAGCGAGGCGATGACCCAGTTGAACTGAGTGCCGAACGCCAGCGGGTAATGGTTCGACAACATCAGGAACAGCACGGGCAATGTCAGGTAGTTGTTGTGCACCGAGCGCTGCTTGGCGATCTTGCCGTATTTCGGATCGGGCTTGCGGCCGGCGATGAGGTCGGCGACGACGATCTTCTGGTTTGGAATGATGACCATGAAGACGTTCGCCGACATGATCGTGGCGGTGATCGCGCCAAGATGCAGGAACGCGGCGCGGCCGGTGAAGAGGTGCGTCAGGCCCCAGGCGATGACCACCAGCACGCCATAGAGCAGCAACATCAGGCCGGTGTCGCTCTTGCCGAGGAACAGCCGGCACAAGAGATCGTAGAACAGCCAGCCGACGCCGATGGTGGCGAGCGAGATGCCGATGCCGACAGGCACCGATACGTCGAGCACGTTGGGATCGATCAGGAACAGGTCCGCGCCCGCGTAGTAGACCACACACAAAAGCGCGAAGCCCGACAGCCAGGTGGCGTAGGATTCCCATTTGAACCAGGTCAAATGTTCCGGCATCTCGGCCGGTGCAACGAGGTATTTCTGGATGTGGTAGAAACCGCCGCCGTGAACCTGCCATTCCTCGCCATACGCGCCCGCCGGCAGGCCGGGTCGCTGGCGCAGGCCCAAATCCAGAGCCACGAAATAAAAGGACGAGCCGATCCAGGCGATGGCGGTGATGACATGCAGCCAGCGCACGCCGAATGCCAGCCAATCCCAGAATATCGCGAAGTCCAGCATGGTCCATCCCTTCCTGCCTAGCATCGGACATTACCGGCAGCCCACGCTAAACGAAAAGGGGCGGGAAATACGATGACTTTCAAAAAAAATTGGAAAATACTATGGTCATTCTACGCAGCCCGATGAGAGCCACGAAACCAGCGCATGGCCTATCTCGACAATATCTCCGTCTTCGTCCGTGTCGTGGAACTTGGCAATCTTTCTGCAGCTGGGCGCGATATGCGCATTTCGCCGGCCGTGGCATCCAACCGCATCAAGGAACTTGAAAAGCACCTAGGTGTGCGGCTGTTCAACCGCACTACGCGCCAGCTTATGCCGACCGAGCACGGCACCGTGTTCTACAACGGGGCAAAGCAGGTGCTCGACGCAATCATCGAGGCGGAGGCAGCGGTTTCCGCACTTTCCGGCCAGCCGCGCGGCACCATTCGCGTAACCGCGCCGCTCGGCCTCGGGCGTCGCCTGATCGCTTCGGGCATTCCCGACTTCCACGACAAATACCCCGATATCGAAGTCCGGTTGCGCCTGTCCGATCACAATGTCGATATCCTGAAGGAAGGCATCGACGTTGCGTTCCGGCTGGGTGTCATCGAGGATTCCTCGCTTCGTCTGCGCGGCATCCTGGATTGCGAGCGCGTTCTGGTTGCGTCGCCGAGCTACTTGGAGGCACGCGGAGAACCGCAGGATATTCAAGAGCTTATCAGCAAGAAGCATGACTGCCTGATGCTGCGCTATCCCGGCTCGCGCGAATTCTACTGGATGTTGCAGACGGAAACCGGGCCGCAGAAATTCGAATTCCGCGGACCCTTCGACAGCGACGACGGGGACGTTCTCACCGGCTGGGCCGTGGCCGGGCGCGGCATCGTCAACAAGCCGCGTTTCGAGGTCGCTCCCTATCTGCGCGATGGGCGGCTGCGCGTCATCCTGCAGAAGACGCCGCCGACCCCCGTCCAGCTTGCCGCAGTCTATCCGCACAAGAAACTGCAAGATCCCAAGGTGCGCCTGCTGCTCGATTTCATGGCCGAGCGCTGCCAGAAACTGATCCGCGACATTCTGGCCGAAGGCTGATCGTTCAGGGAACAAATTTCCTTCCTATATGTTGTTTGGAACGTGCCATTTCGCGCGCATTCCAAACCTTTTGCGCCCCGCGCACTCAGGCTTTTATGACCAATCCATCAGGCAGGAGAATACGATGGCCACCATCGCCACGAAAAACGACCTGAAATCAAACACCCGCAACACTTCGATAGACATCCTCAACGCACGGCTTGTTGAGGCCATCGATCTGGCGCTGATCACCAAGCAGGCTCACTGGAACGTCAAGGGTCCGCAGTTCATCGCCATTCACGAAATGCTGGACACTTTCCGCACGGAACTCGACGGCCATGTCGACACCATCGCCGAACGGGCCGTGCAGCTTGGCGGAACGGCGATCGGTACTTCGCAGGAAGTGGCTAAAAAGACATCGCTGAAGCCCTATCCGACCGACATCCACAAGACCAAGGATCATCTGGCCGCACTCATCGACCGCTATGCCGACGCCGGCAAGTCGGCCCGCAAGGCAATAGACGAGACCGACGAAGCGGGCGATGCCGACAGCGCCGACATCTTCACCGCCTATTCGCGCTCGCTCGACAAGCTGCTTTGGTTCCTGGAAGCCCACACCCAGGAAAAAGAATAAATCAGCCTATTCTTTCCTTCGCCGCACCGGCGCGCGCCATATCGAGGGCGAAGGCCGTCATGATCTCGGCTGCTGCAAGTGCAGCGATCACCGACGGCCGCTTGTCCTTTACGGCCTCGCCGCCGATGGGTGACACGAGGCGGCTAAACTCCGCCTCGGTTCCGCCTGCGGTTTTGAGGAACCAGCTCTTGAACGTCGCCTTCTTGGTCTTTGAGCCGATCATGCCGACGTAAGCCGTATCCGGACGTTGCAGCGCCTCGGCTGCGATCAGGAAGTCGAGGGCGTGGTCATGGGTCAGTATGGCGAACGCCGATCCCGACGGCGCCTCGCGAACCACCTCTTCCGGCACCGGCGTCAACCTCGCTTCGACGCCTTGCGCCAATCCGTCGAACGCTTCGGGACGTGTATCGACGATTGTCGTCTGCACCGGCATCAAGGCACATGCCGCCGCCATCGCATGGCCGACATGACCGCCGCCGAAAATATAGAGGTGCGGCAAGCGTTCCTCCTCGCCCAGTTCGCGCTCTACCAGACTATCCGCGATCTCGGGATCGCCAAGGCGGATGGACACGGCCACGCGGCCGCCGCAGCACTGTCCGATTTCCGGGCCGAGCGGGATATCCAGCATCGTTCCGAAGCTGTCGGGATGCAACGAGGCCGGCTTGCCGTTCTTGCCGCGCCGTGGGCGCAGCAACTGCCTCGCCTTGTCGATGGCCATGTATTCGAGTTGGCCGCCGCCAATCGTGCCGTGGGTCCGCGTCGGCGAAACCAGCATCGCAGCGCCCGTCTCGCGTGGCGTGGACCCCTTGGTGCCGGCCACTTCAACCAGGGCAAAGCGTTTCGCGTCAGTCAAAAAAGCCTTCAGGCTTTGCAGATTCGAGGACATGACCTTCATTCCCTCATGGGAATATAGCATCTTTCGTAGATAATTTCTTCAAGCCCATCACGCAGCACCGCGAACCATAGCTTTAAGCCGCTCCACGGCCATCAACACACGTTCGGGCGTCGCCGGGGCGTCGAGCTTCGGACAAATCTTGTGATCGGCTACGCTCGCAACCGCATCCGCCAGCGCGTGAAGCACGGCAAGGCCAAGCGGCAAAGGCGGCTCGCCGACCGCCTTCGAGCGATGCACCGTCGGCTCATAGGCTTCCGACCAGTTCGTCAGCGCGACATTGAAAATCTTCGGCCGGTCCGATGCGAGCGGGATCTTGTAGGTCGAAGGCGCGTGCGTGCGCAGGCGGCCCTTGTCGTCCCAGACAAGCTCTTCCGTCGTCAGCCACCCCATGCCTTGCACGAAGCCGCCCTCGATCTGGCCGATGTCGATAGCAGGATTGAGCGAGCGGCCGGTGTCGTGAAGGATATCGGTGCGCTCCACCACATATTCGCCGGTCAGCGTATCGACCGAGACTTCGGAGCAGGCCGCGCCATAGGCGTAGTAATAGAAGGCATGGCCCTTGCCCCGGCTGCGATCCCAGTGAATCTTCGGCGTCTTGTAAAAGCCTGCAGCCGACAGATGAACGCGCGCGATATAGGCCTGCTTCACAAGCTCGGCAAAGCTGATCTCCTCATTACCGACGCGGACCCGATTGGGCAGGAATACAACCTGTTCCTTCGGGATCTGGTGCGTTTCGGCGGCGAAATCGATCAGCCGGTTCTTGATCTGGCGTGCGGCGTCCTGCGCCGCCATGCCGTTGAGGTCGGCGCCCGACGAAGCGGCCGTCGGCGAGGTGTTCGGCACCTTGGCGGTCGTCGTCGCCGTGATCTTGACCTGATCGATGTCGATCTGGAATTCCTCGGCCACCACCTGCGCCACCTTGAG
>MKRZ01000011.1 GCA_001897075.1 Mesorhizobium sp. 61-13
AGCCGGTCAATTGCAACGGTCGCATGCTGGTCGATGGCGCGCTGGTCAATCCGGTGCCGGTGTCGGTATGCCGGGCGCAGGAGCAGCCGATCGTCATCGCGGTCAACCTGAGCTCCGATAATTTCGGCCGCGCGGCGGTGATCCGGCATAGTGCGGGCGACCTTGTGGTGGAGCACGATGCGCCGGCCGAACGCAGGCACGAGGACGCGGCGCACGCCAAGGAAAGCCGTCTCGGCATAACCGGCGTCATGGTGGAAGCCTTCAACATCATCCAGGACCGCATTTCGCGGGCCCGCCTGGCCGGCGACCCGCCGGATCTTTCGATCCAGCCGAAACTCGGCCATATCGGCATGGCCGAGTTCCACCGCGCCGACGAAGCGATCAAGTTCGGCTACGAAGCCGCCAAGGCACATGTGGCGGAACTTGCGCGGCTACAGTCGGTTCTGGGCTGAAATTTCACCAAATCAGGCGGAAGCCGCATCGATGATGCGAAACTGGGCGCGACGATTGCCGTTCCAGTAATTGCTCGACAGCGAGCCGGCGACATGGACCGCCGACCCCCTGTTCTTGAACAGGAATTCGCCAAGTGCGGTGTCGACGGCGCGAAAGGCGATGGCCTGGATGCGGCCGCCGCTGCCGGACTGGAGGTCGGCGCGGATATGGTTGGTGCCGACCTGCCGCGCATCGACCAGCCTGTGGCGCGGCAAGGCGAAGACAGGCGCAACATGGCCGGTGCCGAAAGGGCCTGCCTTGTCGAGCGAATCCAGCAATTGCAGGGTGACGCCCTCGGCGCTGAGCGCGCCGTCGATCATCAGGCTTTCCTGATCCTGCAGGCGGAAAACATCCGCCGCCGCCTTTTCCTCGAAAAAGGCGCGCAAGGCGCCAAGCTTGTCGCGCTCGACGGTGATGCCCGCCGCCATCGCATGACCGCCGCCCTTGACGATCAGGCCTGATGAAACCGCATCCCGCACCAGCCGTCCAAGATCGAAGCCGGGTACGGAGCGCCCTGACCCGGTGCCGACGCCGTTCGGATTGAACGAGATGGCGAAGGCGGGCCGGCGCGCGTGATCCTTCAGCCGCGAGGCAAGGAGGCCGACAATGCCGGGATGCCACTTCGTGCTGGCCGTGACGACGACGGCCGGTCCGTTGCCGCCGGCAAGCTCGGCGTCGGCCTCGGCGCGAGCCTCGGCCAGCATCTCGGCTTCCATCGCCTGACGTTCCTGGTTCAGCCGGTCGAGCGTCTCGGCAATCGTGCCTGCCTCGACCGGATCGTCGGTGGCAAGCAAGCGGCTGCCGAGCGCGGCATCGCCGATGCGCCCGCCGGCGTTGATGCGAGGGCCGAGCAGGAACGACAGATGAAAGACGCTGACCGGCTCGCCGATGCGGGATGCGCGCGCCAGTGCCGCCAGCCCGACATTGGTTTGCTGGCGCATGATCTGCAGCCCCTTGACGACGAAGGCGCGGTTGACGCCGATGAGCGGCACCACATCGCAAACCGTGGCCAGCGCCACCAGATCGAGCAGGCTGAGAAGGTCCGGCTGAGATGAGCCCGGCAAGCGGCTGCGCAGGACCTTCGCTGTCTGGACCAGCGTCAGGAAGACGACACCCGCGGCGCATAGATGGCCCTGCCCCGACAGGTCGTCCTCGCGGTTCGGGTTGACGACGGCAACCGCGTCCGGCAGCGAGCCTCCGACCTGATGGTGGTCGAGCACCACGACATCGGCGCCCGCCTCACGCGCCGCATTGATGGCGGCCGCGCTGTTGGTGCCGCAATCGACGGTCACGATCAGCTTTGCGCCGCGCCCGACGAGTTCGCGCATGGCGTCCGGGTTGGGGCCATAACCTTCGAAGATGCGGTCGGGAATATAGATTTCGGACTCGATGCCGAAATGGCCGAGGAATCGTTTGACCAGAGCCGACGAGGCCGCGCCATCGACATCATAGTCGCCGAAGATCGCCACCTTTTCGCGCGCGGTGACTGCGGCGGCGATGCGATCCGCCGCCTTTTCCATATCGGTCAGCGACGCCGGATCGGGCAGCAACTCGCGGATGGTCGGATCGAGGAAACGCGCCGCACCGGCGGCCTGCACGCCACGCCCGGCCAGAACGCGCGCGACGATATCGGAAACGCCCAGACCTTGCGCGATGGCAAGGGCCGCCATGTCCTCGCGCTCGGTCAGCCGGTGTTCCCAAAGAATGCCGGTGGCCGAACGCCTTACATCGAGAAAGAGCCGCTTATCGGCCATTGTCAGTCACGCCCGCACATTGCGGCGCGACTGTAGGCCACCGTCACCAGCGGTGGAATCAGAATTTGTCCAGATCCTGATGCCGCGCCTTGATCTCACGCACGGTGCGCGAGGAGGAGCGCAAAACGATGGTGTGCGTGGTGATGTAGTTGCGGCCGAACTTGACGCCCTGCAGCATGTTGCCGTCGGTGACGCCGGTGGCGGCAAACAGCACGTCGCCACGCGCCATCTCGTCGGTGCGATAGACTTTCTTCGGATCAGAGATGCCCATCTTGGCCGCGCGGGCGACCTTTTCCGGCGTATCGAGGATCAGACGCCCCTGCATTTGGCCGCCGGTGCAACGCAGTGCCGCCGCGGCCAGCACGCCCTCTGGCGCGCCGCCGGTGCCGAGATAAAGGTCGATGCCGGTTTCTTCCGGATCGGTGGTGTGGATCACGCCGGCGACATCGCCGTCGCCGATGAGGCGGATGGCAGCGCCGGTCGCGCGCACCGCCTCGATCAGCTTGGCATGGCGCGGCCGATCCAGAATGCAGGTGGTGATTTCGCCAACGGAGACGCCCTTGGCCTTGGCAAGGCTGGCGATGTTTTCGGCCGGCGAAGCGTCGATATCGATGGTGCCTTCCGGATAGCCGGGGCCGATGGCGATCTTGTCCATGTAGACGTCGGGCGCATTGAGCAGGCTGCCCTTCTCGGCAAGCGCGACGACGGCGAGCGCGTTGGGCAGGTTCTTGGCGCAGATGGTGGTGCCTTCCAGCGGATCAAGCGCGATGTCGACGGACGGGCCCTTGCCTGTGCCGACTTCCTCGCCGATGTAGAGCATCGGCGCTTCGTCGCGCTCACCCTCGCCGATCACCACCGTGCCCTTGATGGCGAGGTGGTTCAGTTCCTTGCGCATGGCATCCACGGCAACCTGATCGGCGGCCTTTTCATCGCCGCGCCCGCGCAATCTCGCAGCGGCAACAGCCGCGCGCTCGGTCACGCGCACGAGCTCCATGGTTAGAACCCGGTCGAGGCTTGCGCTGATCTTCTGTGCCGCAGTCATGATGTCTTGAGAAA
>MKRZ01000012.1:0-365 GCA_001897075.1 Mesorhizobium sp. 61-13
CGAAAACAGCACTCCAACCCTGATCGGCCTGTCTGTGTTCCTGCTTGCCAACGCCAACTCCGTTCATACGCCGGAGCCAACAAAAAAGCGCTCCACGCGGTTGGTCCGCCGTAGAGCGCCTTTGCTCGTTCAATATAAGCACATCATGACTTAAGGTAAGACATGCGTCAACCGAGTCTGGATGGCATACGTGTAAATCCACGCGGTAGCGCAAACTTTCGGTCTGTCATACTCAATCCGCTACCACGTGTGGTGCCACTAATCGTCCGCAGTCTTCTGCGCATCGGAGACCTGATACAGCGCCTCGGCAAGTTCGCGAATTGTCGCGGCGGTGCGCGGCCCAAACCCGATCATGTAGGTTCCGT
>MKRZ01000012.1:410-20482 GCA_001897075.1 Mesorhizobium sp. 61-13
GCGCGGGATTGGCGAATACCTGGTCGGGGGTCGGCCCTCCCTTGCCGTCGCCCATCATGAGGATGACGTCCGGGGCCAGTTCAATGAGCTTTTCCTCCGAAGCCGCCTTGTAGCCCTGGACGACTTGCATCGGGTTCAACCCGCCAGCGCATCGAATGATCGCATCCGCCGCGGTTCCGGCACCCGCTGCCGACAGTTTTATGAGACCGTGAAAGAATATGACCTTCTTGCGATCCGCCGTCGCCACCTCGGACGCAAGGCTGGCAGCCGACGCGAAATCCTCGACGACACGCCGGGACAGAACCTGCCCCTCCTCTTCGATATCGAGCGCCGATGCGATCAGTTCGATCTTGGCACGGATGCCGTCCGGAGAGTTCTCCTGCGGAACGAAAACCACCGGTGTTTGCAAGGAAGCCAGCACATCGATCGCCTCAGGGGGGCCGATATCGTTCGCGGCGATGATCAGGTCCGGCTGCAACGCCACCAGGCCCTCGACGGACAATTGCCGGCGCGAACCGACATTCGGCTTGGCGTTGACGGATGGCGGATACTTGCTGGCTCGGTCGACGCCGATGACCCTTTCTCCTGCGCCAAGCTCATACACGATTTCAGTCACATCGGAGCCGAGCGTCACGATCTTCACCGCCGCGCCCGTCTCGACAACCCTGCCGCGTGCATCGAAGACTTCGGCGGCATAGCCAGAATATGGGGTCAACATGAGCGCCGAGATGCCGAGCATGATCGCCGCGACCTTTCGACCGAACCCGCCAGCATGGGATTTAGGGGTGCCTATCCCTCCAACTGCAAATCGCGCGCACATATCTGTCGATCACCTCACGTAAAGATTTTTTCGTGCCGTCAATATAATTAAAGTTGACTCTTGTCATCAAGTTTTACTATCAGCCGGTATTCGCGGTCGTCCGATCGCGATTTCTGCATATGCCAGCCCGGTCCAAAGCCCTGCCAGCGAACGACTTTTCAAGCGCATTCGGGGGCGGCTTATGTCTTTTTCATCTAGGGGTCTGATGACCAGTACGGCTCTGGCCGTGGCTCTATCTGCGGGAAGTCTTCCCGCGCATGCTCAACAAGCGCAAAGCACGCAAGTTCAGCCAACGCAGAAGCAGGATCGTGTCCAGCCATCAGGCAACCGGCAGACACCCACCCTTCTCGACCTGATCACCATCTCCGCCACTATGGGGCTGCAGGCAGTCATCGACGCACTATCCGGAACCAGCGTCGCCGATACGACTGAGATCGAACGCTTGCAGCCTGTCACTGCCGCCGACCTGTTTCGCAACATTCCAGGCGTATCGGCTTCGCTGAACGGAGACGATCCGGCAACCGCGATCAATATCCGCGGCCTTCAGCAGTACGGCCGCGTTGCGGTTACTCTCGACGGGGCGCGCCAAGATTACTGGCGTGTCGGCCACGGCTCGGGGTCATTCTATATCGAGCCTGAACTTCTGAAGCAGGTGACGGTCATCCGAGGCCCGGTCTCAAACGCCTACGGAACCGGCGCGATAGGCGGTGTCGTTGCCTTCGAAACCAAGAGCGCCAGCGATTTCCTCCGCGATGGAGAGACTTGGGCGCTGAGCGAGAAGGGCCGTTATGAAAGCAACGGCAAGGGCTATCTTTCAAGCACGACCGGAGCCTATCAGTTCAACGAAAACATCGACATCATCGGCAACATCGTCTGGCGCGACAGCAGCGAATACAAGGATGGCAACGGAACGCCCGTGCGCTTTACCGGCGAAGAGGCGGTAAGCGGCT
The DNA here is from genome assembly GCA_001897075.1 of Mesorhizobium sp. 61-13. GTDB lineage: Bacteria > Pseudomonadota > Alphaproteobacteria > Rhizobiales > Rhizobiaceae > Mesorhizobium. The sequence continues at coordinate 2,181 of MKRZ01000012.1, forward strand.
ACAGCAAGATGACGTTCCGCCCAGCCGAAGGTCATGAGGTGAAGCTTAGCGCCGTAGCGCAGAACTACGACGACATCGTCTCGGCCGCTTCAGGTTCCAACAACATCAACGTGACCCGCTACGACGCCGATACTACCGTTCGCAACTATACCGCCAACTACACTTACAAGCCGGACGACAACGACCTCTGGGACTTCTCCGCAACGGCCTATCACGCCGCCACGCGGGCCGAGCAACGCCAGATCGTGGGAAGTGCGGTCGGTTCGATGCGCTACTACGACGTCACCACCAGCGGAATGAACGTGCGCAACGCCTCACGCTTTGAAGGCTGGGGTATGAGCCATACGCTGACCTATGGCGGCGACTACTCGCTTATGAATGGCCATTCCGTTGACGCCAATTTCGGCAAGGGCGATCAGCGCGCCTACGGCACCTTCCTGCAATGGGAGGGCAAGTATGACACCTGGCTCGATCTGATCGGCGCCCTTCGCTATGACGGCTACCAGCTTGACGGCATGTCGAAGCCCGCCCCCGGAAATCCATCACATCCGGTTTCTCTTGAGGGCGAGCGTTGGTCACCGCGCCTTACGGTTGGCGTTACGCCACTTGAGGGAATCCAGTTCTACGGGACCTATGCCGAAGGCTACCGCACCCCGCATATGCAGGACGTGTTTCGCCAGAACGGTGCTCATGGCGCAGGCTACGAGCCAAACCTGACACTCAAGCCCGAAGTAGCGAAGACCTGGGAAGCCGGCATAAATCTGAAGCATGACGGCGTGTTCACGGGCGACGACTTGGTTCGCGCCAAGGTCAACGTGTTCCACACGAAGGTTGACGACTATATCGATACGGTCGCCGCCGGCGGGGTAACAACCTCTCGCAATATCGGAACGGCACTGCTGAAGGGTATCGAACTGGAAGGTGTCTACGACTACGGCATCGGCTTCGTGAACCTTGCCGCATCGTTCACCGACGCAAAGATGCATGACGGCCCCACTGCCGGAGCAACCCTCAGCAACACGCCGCTCGACAATGTATCTCTCACGCTCGGCTTCCGCGCGCTTGAAGACCGCCTCGTGTACGGCGTCCAGTACCAGAGCCTTGGCGAGGTAACTCGTGTCCTATCCACCGGACCCAAGTTCTATCCGCGTACGGATCTTGTGAACGTGTTTGCGAACTGGGATGTGAACGACAACCTCAAGCTCGACTTCGGTGTCGATAACATTTTCGACAAGGCCTACACCGATCCGCAAACCGGTTGGGGAACCAATCCGTTGAGCGAGCAAGGCAAGGGTAGAACATTCAAGATTGCATTGACGGGCCGCATCGGCGGCTGAACTTCTGGAGACTTTACATGACCGAGCTTGCTTGCGAGGCGCATCTGCAACTGCAGCATCTACCCAACTATCTCGACCGGATTACCGATCGCCTGCATAGTTTCAACGCAGATGTCTCGCAGAGGGACGACCGTATCGATTTTCGCTTTGATTTCGGTGCGGCATCCTTCGACATGGCGCCGGGAAGCCTTGTGATGAGGGCGAACTCCGGCGATGCGGACGGCCTGGCTCGGATCAAGGACCTCCTGGCAACGGCGGTGCAGGTCTACGCCAAGGAAGAACAGCCGCAGATCGTCTGGTCCGGTGATCTGGCCGACGAAACGCAACTGGCACAGTTTCGCGAAATGACGGTTATCAGTTCGAGCCTGCTCACGCCGCATATGCGCCGGGTTCGGCTGGCGGGCGAACGATTGGAACGTTTCGGCAAATACGGAAACATGCACATCCGCATGCTTTTTCCAACCGACAAGGTGCCTGATCCGCAATGGCCGACACTCGGCCGCAACGGGCTGGCGGTCTGGCCGACCGATGATCGCCGTCCGACTCCACGAGCCTACACAATTCGGGCCTTCAGCGTCGAAGAAGGCTGGATGGATGTAGACTTCGTTACGCACGAGGGAGACAGCGTCGGCTCGAAGTGGGCTCTGGAAGCAGCGCCTGGCAGCAAGGTTGGCATCATGGGACCTGTGGGCCGACCGCTGCGCCAAGCAGACTGGTACGTCATGGGCGCTGACGAAACGGGCCTCCCCGCCTTGGCTCGAATGCTGGAAACGCTGCCGTCAACGACGGCCGGCGTAGCCTTTGTCGAAGTCGCCGACGAACAGGAAAGGCAGGATATCGCGAACCGTACTCGGATCGAACTCAACTGGATTTATCGGAACGGTGTGGCCGCAGGGGCCGATGAACGTCTCGCCAATGCCGTTCTCTCGGTTCAATGGCCACAAGGCCCCATTTCGTTTGGCTGGTTCGCGGCAGAAGCGATCGCAGCCAAGCGTGTTCGAGACCGGTGGCGCAGCGAATTGGGGCTCGGTAGGGACCAGACCCTTGCGGCAGCCTATTGGCGCCGCGGCGTATCGGGCCTCATGGCTGGATGACAAGGACGTCAGTGCGCCAATCGTGGCTGCGGGTGTCGCTCTGCGCACCCGTGGCTCAACTTGAATAAATTGCAAATTAAATTGACATTTTTATATACACTAACTTCAAATACTTAATGTCCAATTTTAACTTCTATTGAATAAACGTCTTACGGCAATATTGCTGAAATTATACCATCTCCCTTAGGTCGATATACAACTCCCTGACATAGTCTCTACCTCGGCAAGCCGAGGACGGGCAGATGTTTCACAACGGGATGCGTATTGCGCGAAGGTGGATTGGGACTTCCCTCACTGTAGCAGCCGCCACGTGTTTGTTGACTGGAAACATCGCCAGCATCGGTGACGGCCTCACGCCAATCCGTGCCCAACTCGACTATATGAGCACGGGTTCGGTGGTAACCGGAATATTCGCCTCGGTCGCATTTCCCTTCAAACCCAACATGGCGGTCCGCTGGGCAGAGATAGAAGCAAATTCAGGCAAACTCGCTGCGGAAGATTGTGACGGTGTTGCCGAATGCCGCATTAGGTTGAGCTTGCTGAAGGACACGACGGATTCCGTCCAGGACCTGTCATTGGTACGCAAGATTACGGCCATCAATACCGCGATCAATCGCCTGATCGACTATCGAAGCGACAAGGACGTCTATGGTGTGCTCGATTACTGGGCAACACCGAAGGAGGTTCTTGCGTCCGGCAAAGGCGATTGCGAGGATTTCGCAATTTTGAAGATGGCTGCCCTCAGAGAGGCCGGTCTGCCGGCCGACAGCATGGCACTGGTGGTCCTCCGGGATTCAAACAGGAACTTCTACCACGCCGTGCTCGCTGTATCGACGTCCAGCAATACTTACGTACTCGACAATCTGCGCGATGCCGTGCTGACCGACACGCAGTTGCCGCAATACCAGGCGCTCTACTCGCTCAGCATGCAGAAGGCTTGGGTTCACGGCTACAAGAAGGGCTCGGAGTTCGCGATGCAAAAGCGACCGAAATCGCTGGAAGCCGTGCAGCCGGGCGAAGGCGTTCGCGACCCGTCCTGAAATGGCGGCAAGCTGGCTGACGGCGACCCTAAGGCAGCACGTAGCATAGAATGATGTCTTGCCCCGTGACCGGCGCTAGAACCGAATTTAGATTGCCGCGCAATCTCCGATCGCCAAGACCGACGACGAAACCGACAGTGGTCGGCGTGTTGCCATTGGCCTTCAGGCTTGCCGCCAGATCCGCCAGATGAACATCCAGCGCAAGTCGAAAATCCCTACCGATGGGGCCGGGTGCGGCATAAGAAAAGCGGGCTTGGACAAACACCAGGAACGACTGATTGTAGGCGATGATGCGCTTGTCGAGACCCAGCGCGAAAGCGGGGCTTGGCGAAGCCCGAACAAGATTGACGACAAGAGACGGATTGGAAATCTGACGGGCTGTATCCAGTTCCTTCAGCGCCCATTGCAGACAATAGACCCGAACGAGAGAGGTCGCGTTCGCCACATCTGGCGCTTGATGTAGTATCGCGCTAACAAGGCTGCCTGCTTTCTGCCTTGTCGTAATCGCGATGTCCCTGAGGGCTTGCCAGTAAGCTCTCTCGAGGCGAATGCCACGGCGTGTATCTTGGTCTTCCACGACCCGGAAGACAGGTTCAGCATCGCTGGCAAGTGAACTGGGTTTCTGTTCGCCAGATGCAGAAGCCACACTATCGCTCCCGCATGGCTTCAGTTCTGGCCTTGTTGATCGGTTTCAGCAGATATTGAAGGACCGTTTTCTTGCCCGTCATGATATCGACGGAGGCTATCATGCCGGGAATGATCGCGTGCGATCTACCATCGTGAATGATCTCCGATTTGTCGGTCTTAACCTGCACAAGATAGAAGGTTTCTCCTGACTTCTCGTCAAACATCGAATCGGCGGAAACATTCGACACCTCACCCGCAAGCCCTCCATAAATGGAGAAATCGAAGGCGGTGACCTTGACGAGCGCCGGCTGTCCAACGCGGATAAAGGCGACGTCCTTTGGTGATATGCGAGCCTCCACCAACAAGACATCGGATGTGGGAACGACTTCCGCAACCACGGTTCCCGGCTGCACATAGGCGCCGATGGTCGTGATCTCCAACCGGTTTACAACGCCATCGACCGGCGACCGCAGGTCCGTTCGCTGGACCCGGTCCGACGCGCCGCGGATGGTTTCCATTACCACCGACAGGTCTGCGAGAACCTTGGTCTTTTCGGCAAGCGCTTCCTGTTGGAAAATCAGCGTCAGTTCATCGACTTGAAGGGAAGCTTCCTTGATCGCGCCGCGGATTCGGTCGAGCGATTCCTGCAGCAACTTCAGCTGACCGCTGGAATCCGTCAACTCCTTCTGGATGCGCAAGAGGTCAGTCTGCGGTGCAAGCTTGCGAACAACAAGCGGTTCCAGCAACGAGGCCTCCTTCTGCGAGACCTCGATGTTGGCCTCCAGACGCTGGATGCCAACCAATGCTTCATCCAGTTCCTTGCGCCGCTGCAGGTGACGCTCCTGCAAAACCGAGAACTTGTTCTGGAAAGAATCGCGCCTCGCCTTCAACAATTGCGCTTCGTTTTCGCAAACTTCCGGACTGGTTTTTCTGACTTCCTCCGGGCAAACCATCGGAGAGACCATGTCGCCGGTCTGCTCCAAACCGAGGCGTGCGATCTGAACACGAAGTGCGCGCGCACGTGCCTCCAATTCGCCCAATGTCGAGGTCGTCGCGGTATCATCCAGCCGCACGATGAGATCGTCCTTCTTGACGATCTGGCCGACCTTTACAGCGATCTCCTGTACGACGCTGGCCTCGCTCGCCTGGATGATCTGGGTGCGCGAAACCGGTATCACCTTACCCTCGCCACGGGCGATTTCTTCGACCTGGGTGACCGCCGCCCAGGCCACGAACGAGATGACAAGCAGGATAACGACGATAAGGCTGGCGCGCGCCCAGAACGGAGGGTTGTCGGTCATGGCCGCACCCCCTCCGATTGATAAGATGCAGACTGGTCGCAGAACCGGATCATGTCGGACGCGCCACGTTCTTCTGGAGTTGCTCGATGACCGCCTTCTTGGGGCCGTCCGCGATCACCCGGCCATTTTCCAGGACGATAAGCCGGTCGATCAATTCCAGCATGCTGTAACGATGCGTCGAGATAACAAGCGTGGTTTCCGGGCTTATCGCTGTCGCAAGCTGGTTTATCAGCCTGCGTTCTGAAGCGAGGTCCATCGCACCCGAAGGCTCGTCCAGGAATATGATCTTGGGCCTTGCCAGCAATAGCCGGGCAATCGCCATGGCCTGCCTCTGCCCCCCGGACAGATTGCTGCCGCGTTCGCCGACCTGCATGTCGTAGCCGCGGGGGTGGCGGGAGACGAACTCGTCGACACCCGTTTTTCGCGCCACCTCGATGATTTCCGCGTCGGTCGCATCGGCGCGACCCATCAGCAGGTTTTCCTTGACCGAACCCGAAAACAGGTCGGCCGACTGCGAGGCCACCGAAACAGCCGAGCGGACGATGGCCGGATGGTACTGGCGCACATCGATGCCATCTATCATCAGGCTGCCGCCCGTCGGTGGATAAAGACCCGCGAGAAGACGGCCAAGGGTGGTTTTGCCTGACCCTATCCGACCGATAATGCCGACACGCTGCCCGGGCTGGACCGCGAAGGTGAGGCCGTTCAGCACTTTCTGGTCGGAATTCGGGTAAGCAAATTCAACGTTCTGGAAGGCAAAGCTTCCGGTGTGGATTTCACGATTGACGAACCCTGTTCCAGTCGGCCGATCTTCCGGCTGTTCCATCACGGAGTTCAGGATGCGCAGGGACAGCATCGCCTGCCGCATTCGCGAAAGCGTCATGGCAATCTGGCCCATTGGCGCGACAGTGCGGCCCGAAAGCATGACGGCGGCAATGATGGCGCCCGACGACATCTGGCCTTGCGAGAACTGGTAGGCGCCCGCGATGATGATGACGATCGACACCAGTTGCTGGACGAACTGTGTCCAGTTGGCAGCCGATGCCGACAATTGCTTGATCTCTTCGGATGTCAGCGAGGCCTTCTTCGACAGTTCATGCCATCTGCGCAGGAGCATTCGCTCCGCGCTCAGCGATTTCACTGTCTCGATCGTCGAGATGGTCTCGACGAGAAGCGATTGCTTCATCGAAGATTCGTTGGAGGCGGCTGCTACCCTGCGCCCGATCCTGTGCTGGGAAACCAATCCGATGGCCAGCGCGATAACGAAGGCCAATGCCGGAACGATGACGATCCAGCCGGCCACGAGATAGATCACGATGAGAAACACAAACACGAAGACCGTGTCGATCAAGACGCTGATCGTGTTCGACGTGAAGAACTCGCGTACGAACTCATATTGGGTGATGCGGCTGGCATAGTCGCCCGTCTGCATCGGCCTCGATGCCATCGTCGCATTGAGAACCTTTTCGAACAAAAGGTACGACAGCTTGATATCGGCACGTCTGCCCGCATAGTCGATAAGGGCCGAGCGCGCGGTTTTCAAAAGCAGATCGAACAGGATCGCGCCGGCGACACCGATGGCAAGCACCCAAAGCGTCGACTTGGCGTCATTGGGCAGGATGCGATCGTACACATTCATGGTGAAGAGCGGCGAGGCCAGCGCCAACAGATTGATAAACAGCGCCGCCAACGCGACCTGAGCATAGGATCGCCAGAACGGCAGCAACGCGCTCGCCAGCCAATGCCGCCGAACGATGTTGCCGTCCATGCCTTCGACTGCGGATTGTATCGTGTCCGCACTGACAATGCTGAAGGACAGAACCGCCCTCACTTCCTCCTTGCGCAGCGGGCCTCCCTGAACCTGGGAATTGGCCAACGCCAGCAGTGAGGAATCGAAGTCAGCTCCCGCCATGTTTTCAAGCAGGGACAGGGCCGACCCATCGTTCAGTAGAAGAATTGCCGGCAAATCAAGGTTGCCAGAGGTCAGTTCACGCCAACCAAAGTCTCTCACTTCGAGGCCGATGCGATCGCTCAGCCGCTGCACGTCTTCCAGGCCGGGCGATGCCTCATCGAACGGAATGCCGGAGAAAAGCACAACATCGGAACCCGGCCTACCGAGAAATATGGCGACCCGTTGAAAGGCAGCCCTGAAGGATTGCCCCCGTGCCGGGACATCGATCTCGGTAGCTTCGGCCCGTACAACGGACAATTCGGGCGCCGAATTCATAAAAGCCTCTCGCTATACGAGACGACGCATGACGCGAAGGAAAGCAAGCAGCCTGCGTTCCATCGGATAAAGGGCTGCCTGCGTTCTAACCGCTCTGTCCATCGCAGCCTATGCCGCAAAGACTTTCCCGCTGGTTACTTAATGGGGGCCAGCAAATCGAGCGGCAAGTCGTTGACCTGCTGAGACGGCAGGCGACGATAGGTTTCCGTCGGAGCGGTTTCCGGAACGTTAAATTCCTTCCGCGCGTATGCGTCGGACTGTTTGGCCGCCTGCAGGTTCATCGTGCTCAACAGCGTTCCTGTCGCTGCCAAGAGGCGGTACTCGGCAAAGCGAGCTGCGAACTCCGCAGTCTTTGCCAGGATGTTGACCGTGTAGCGCGAGTTCTGTGCACCGAGAACATCAAGCAGGGAACGTCTGCCAACGGCAAGCTGGTCGCGGTAAGAGCTGACCAGTTGTCCGTTCGACGCAGCCTGTTCACGGAACGTGCCAGCCAAGTCTATCTGGCGCAGGCGACGGTCCCACGAAATCCGGACCGCTTCCTCGACTTCACGGTAGTTCTGGTGAAGCACCAGGCGCTGTTCGCTGGCCCGGCGGATTTGCTCCTGCTCGTTGGCGATGTCGATACCGCCGCGATAGAGGTTCCACTTGGCGACGACACGCGCCTGCATGTCAGACGTACGGCCCTCGCTGCCATCGATGTCATTTCCCGTACGAGCCCGGCCCTCGAGGAATATCTCGGGAAGCATCTTGGAGCGGGCTGCATCGACCTGCGCATCGGCGACATCGATGTCCGCATTGGCAACCTTGATACGGGGGTTGTTAACGCGCGCCAGTCCTATCGCCGCATCAAGCGACTTCGGCAAGGCTGCAGCCATCGAGCCGGGCATGGAGGCGTTCGAGAAGGGCTTGCCCACGAGTGTCAGGAAGCGGGCCTTCGCTGCTTCCAGTTCTTCTTCTGCTTCCTTCATGCGGGCCTTCGCGGCCAGCAAACGCTCTTGCCCCTGCTGGCGGTCGGCCTCGGTCAAGGTGCCACCAGAAATCAGCGAACCGATGTCCGAAATCACCTGCTGATGGAAACCCATATTGCGGCGGGATTCCTCGACAATCTGTGCCTGCAGGAGAATCTCAAGATACTCGCGTACGACCTGCAGCCCGAGCGTCTCTGAACGCTCAAGAACCCGGAATGCCGCGCTGTCGACACGGGCGGCCTGACGCTCAAGTTCGGCCCGGCGTCCACCGCCGTCGAAGAGCTTCTGGGTGATGGTAAGGCCGACTTCAGATGGATAAAGCGGATCGTCATCGAGCCCACCAAGCCGGCGTGACGGATTGTCCAGATCGCGGGCGCCTACCGAGGCTTCCAGATCGACGCTGGGGAGATAGAGACCGCGCGCCTGACGCAACTCGAACTCGATCGCCTCGCGATTTTCGGAGGCCTGTCCGATTTCTGGATTAGATTCCAGCGTTACAGCCATCGCTTCCTTGAGCGACATTGCCTTGGTGCTCACCGGAGCCAGAACGACCCCCGCGAGCAGCGCTGCAGACATGACCCGGAGTACTGAGATACGCATTGCCCGCCACCCCACATAGAACCGCATTTAACAGCGGCTTCACAATATCAATCCCTCGTACCGTATGCCGATTGGATTAAGAATCATCAACCCCCACGACCGCGAGGGCTCTTCGTCACAAAGAAATCCTGATTATTGTTGCGATTCCGCCACACATATACATAAGATTTTACTGAACTATAACCACGCTTCCAATATTAGCTTTATTGTAGAGCTCAATAATATCCTCATTCGCCATTCTTATACAGCCAGATGACACCGCTTTCCCCAGCGTCCACGGCTCGTTAGTTCCATGTATTCTATAAAGTGTACCTCCAAGGTAGAGTGCACGAGCGCCAAGGGGATTATCCGGACCACCTTCCATGGATACAGGCAATATTCTCCCATTGGCGGCTTCGCGCTGCCGCATTTCTTCGGGAGGAGTCCAACTTGGCCACTCCGCCTTGCGACTTATCTTTTCCGACCCCTTCCAACTAAATCCTTCCCGACCGACGCCGATAATGTAGCTGGTCGCGGTGCCGTCCCTGTTGACATAGAGAAGACGCCGCTGGCCGGTATCCACGATTATCGTTCCAGGTCGCGCACGTCCTTCATAAGGAACAATCTGCGGTGGAACTGGCGCGACATTCAGCTTGCGAGCAAGCTGACGGTTGTCCACATGCTTCTTGACCCATTTGCCCGTACTCGCATCGAACTGGCGGACTTCGGTTTGCGCCGAGGCTGCTGCGGCCGGCTGGACGACCGACACCAGCAAGATCAGATAGCCGAAGCAAAGAAGTGCGAGCGATGCGGCAGAACGGGAAATCAGGCTTGATGGCATTGAGGCCGCTCCAAAATAGGTTTCCGTTACCCAGACTTTAGTCAAATCGATCAAATGTGAAATGTCGACGCAACGTCAATTTTACACCGGTGCATTATTGAACAGGAGATAGAAAAACGGGGATTTGACAGGACGATGGACTGGGGATCAGCGAAGACCTTCTTGTTCCGCTACAAGCCAGCCCTTTCTTGGGCGGCAGGTGGAACCGTTTCCGGCATTGTAACTGCCTTGGCTGCGTATGGCATCTTAAATGCCGTGTCACCCTCGCTCGCCGCAGGCAGGGAGCTTGGCCTCACGCTGGCGGTTTCGATTCTTGTCGGACTGCCGCTCGCAATCGCCTGTGGGCTGTTCGCGTCCAGAACTTCGGCATTGCGCAAGCAGGCGCAAAAATCTGCACAGAACGATGGCCTGACGTCCTGCCTCAACGAACCGACCTTCTCGGCGCTTGTCGATACCTATTCCAATCGCAACTCCGCGCCGGGCAGCAATCCTCTCGGCTCGATTTTGCTCATAAAGCTCGATGACCTCAAAGTCATCAACAGCCGTTTCGGCTTCAGTTGGGGCAACGAGGCGCTCAGCAGCGTCGCGGCGACAATCAGAAACACCGTTCGAAACGGCGATATTGTCGGCCGCGTATCCGGTGACCAGTTCGGGGTATTTCTGCCTGGCGCAAACGAGACCGATGCGCGCGGCGTTGCCGAGCGTATCCATGACAATGTGACCAAGATGCAGTTCTATCCGGCCGGCACCCATTACCCAATGTCCATTCGGGCCGGGGCGGTGATCGTATCCAGCCGTATCGGCTTCGATGATCTTCTTCGCACTGCCGTTGGAACGCTCGCCATGACGCGGACGCCAGGGCATGACTGGATCGAATACCAGTTCCTGAACTCGCCAGATGCCTCAGGCGAAAATGACACCCGGCTTCAATAGGGATTGCTTATCTACGGTTGCCGGAGAAGATAGCCGGCAACCCAAGCTCCTCGTTTCAGAAGCCTGATGGGGCTGCGTCCTGAAGGACCAGCTTGCCGCCGGACAAGCGGTATATCGCCAATCGCCGTTCGACATGACCGTCGGAACCGAAGCGGAATGTCCCTGTGGCCCCGATGAATCCAGAGTTTGCCCGCAAGGCGGCCGGCTTCAACCCGTCAACCCCCTTGGTGCGCACGATGCCGGCAGCCACGGCGACGGCATCGAAGCCGTAAGCCGCCTCCAGGGACAGCGGACGCCCATAAGCCGACTGGAAACGCCCTGATATTCGCTTCAGCGCATTCTGGTCGATCAACGCAAGCAGCGAGCCCTCCAGCGCCGGTTCTCCATATGCGCTAGCAGGCCATGTAAAGGTGCCGAGGAAGGGAACGCTGGCATCAAGCCCGCCACGTTGACGCAACGCAGGGGCGGCAACTTTCGGAGCATCGGGGCCGATGAGCAACACGGCTTGCGCGGCGCCAAGCTTTGCAAGCTTGGCCATACCATCGGCCGATGTCGGGTCGGTGACGATATCCAGCAGTTGTACGCCGCCTTTGTTCATGCCAGTGCGCAGGCGCTGCACCTCTGCTACGTCGAGCGGACGCGTCGCAACGACCATGATCTTGGTGCGACCCGCACCGGCTGCATATGAAGCAATTTCGATAGCCCCACCGATTTCATCGGACTGGATCGCAACCGCAGACGCCACGGGATTGACGTCCAAAAGCATTGCCGGCGGCTTGGATGGAGCTTCCGCAAACGCCTTGGCGAGCGAAGGAGGCCCGATAAGCATTCTCGTTCCGCTGTCGGCGGATTGCTTGATCTGGTCGGCGGCGACCGCGCCTTGCGCCCGCAGATCGTGTGAGGTCAGCGTCAATTGTCCCGCACCGAGTTCCTTGACCGCAAGCGCGGCTCCATCTCGATAGTCATTGGCCGAAGCGCCGATGCTGGAATCCAGGAACAAATCGATGCGCGCAGGGCCAGCACCAAACGACTGTGAGGCAACAACAGGTGCGCTTGAGCTGACACCGGTTTCTGCCTTAGCACTTTCAAGAGCTTCCGGCCCGGCGGACGACTGACAACCGCCGGCAAAAACCGCCAAACTCAGTGCAAGACAGGAGACGCCACGCCGGATATGGAAGAGGCCCATGCGGGCGATCAGTTCATGTACTGAACCATGCGGGCGTGAAAGCACTCGCATTTGTTGAGCGTGTCCTCATCGCGATAATCGGCCTTGAGATAACCGTAGGCCTTGCCGCAAGCCACCTTGGCTTCGGATGCCCAGGTGAAGGCGGGCCGACGCGAATTGATCCACTGGCTGTCGTCAGCGACGCTGACGGCTTCGTTCATCAGCTTGACAACATCTTCCTTGAGAGCAGCGTTGCTGGTCTGGCTGAGCAAGGTGGAACTTGTCGCCAACTGGCACTGATTGGAACCGACACCGAGATCGGCTGCCTGGGCCGGAACAACGACGGCGAGCAAGCTTGCCATCGCCAGGATTTTGCGCACTGCGATCATGTCAATCGTTCCCCGAAATCTACCCGTCCTGCGACGGCCACAACTACAACAACCAGTGCGTGAATTCAACACCGGCCCACCCGATGGCAGGCCGGCAGTATCCCCTATCAAGGGGTATGATTGACGGTAGCCGCCGCCAGATCGTCATCATAGAGGATCTTCACGCCGGCATCGGCGTTGAGATGGGCGACAGTGACGAAGTCGGCGTCGTTGCCCGAACCACTCTGATTGACCTGCAACTGGTCGGCGGCGCCATTGCCGCCTTCCACCGTGCGAACGAAGTCGCCGATATTGCCGGCATTGACATTGCTGCCCAGCAGTTCGGAAAGATCAACCACATCTCCTTCACCGAGTTTGTAGTCGGTGATGATGTCGGCCATCGACGACCCTTCGGTCAATGCAGACGGATCGATGACGAACGTGTCCGCATCTGCGCCTCCAGTCAACGTGTCTTTACCAAGTCCTCCTGCGAGGATGTCGTCGCCGGCGCCACCGTTGAGGATGTCGTTGCCGGCCCCACCGATCAGGTAGTCCTTGCCACCGCCGCCATTGAGCGTGTCGTCTCCGCTGCCACCGATGAGGACTTCATCGGCATTGGTGCCGGTGATCGTGCTGCTGTTTACGGCTTGAACCGTAACGGCCCCGGTGTCCTGGCTCATGCCGTCGCTGGCGACGTACTCGAAAGAGCCATTGGCGAACACATTTGGCGTTACCTTCACCGCCACGTTGTCGAAGTCGATATCGGCATACTCGTTATTGGCATCCTTGGCAGTCATCAAACCACCAAGATCAAGTGTGTGAGATCCGGCACCAAGCTGGACATTATATGTGACTGTCACCCAACCGGAGTCCTGCGCAACGTTGGTGTTACTGACCCCTTTGAGCTCGTGCACGAAGCCGTCGCTATCCAGATTAGACCCGTCGATGCGCGCCAGGACCTTGACGTCATCTCCGTTGTCAGTCTGCCCGCTAAGCTGAACGCGGTACGAGAACGAGACTGCGACAATACCTGCCGTCGCAAGATCGAACGTACGCTGGAAGCCGCCGTTCATGTTGGTACGAGACGTATTGCCTTCACCCAGATCAAGGTGCAATGCGCCGTTGTTTCCACCTTGGCCGGCGTTTACTCTTCCGCCATCCGCATCGCTACCCGTTCCACCATAGAGATTGTCCTGATAGGTAAATCCGCCCGAGCCGGACGAGAAGTTCTCGTTGACCACCGTCGTCTGGGCGGGGTTCGTCGGATCGAATACTATTTCTCCCGGCTTTGCCACCGTACCACCCGACGCACTGCCGACGGACTGGATATTCAACGAACCAGACTGGGTGCCGCCACCATCATTGTGCAGCAACGCCGCAGTCGGAATGGTGATTGGAGAGCCATCGGAGATGTTGGTCAGAACTATATCGTCCTGAGCCGTCATCGGAGCCACCACATTGATCGTCAAATTGGCGCTCGACTTGTCTCCATCACCATCGACTATCGTGTAGGTGAAGGTCTCGGTTCCAGCGTGGCCCTGCGGCGCGACATAGCTCCACTCGCCGGTCGCGAAGTCGAAGGTGAGCTTGCCACCCTCAGGCGTTGCGACATTGGTGAGCTTGGTGCCGGCAATGTTGGCACCCGGACCATCTGGGTCAATGATGTTGTTGCCATCCCATGTATAAGTCACGCTGCCGATCTTGATCGACAGAATGCGGCCTGGACCATCGGCGCCGAAGCCGTCGTCATCGGCGGTATTGACCTGTCCATCGGTGCCCTCCAGCACGTTGCCGGACACGTCACCGCCAACGATAGCATCGAGAAGTGTCTGGATCAGCGCATCGAAGGTGTTGGCGCGCAGCGGCGTCCTGTCGGTATTGGCATCGAGATCAACGTCAATGAGGCGTTGATCGCTAACACCGTTGCCTATGCCGACGGTCGTGACGTTAACCGGGTTTGCTCCATTCAGGAACGCGGTCCAGTCCGTCTTGGTCTGGTTCGCAAGTGAATGCCCGCCTGTTCCTGTCTGCTCGTTGGGGTTGCCATCGCTGAGGAAGAAGACCTGGTTGCTCCAACCCGCCAGCGGCGTGTAGACGTCCATAGTCTTTTCAATGCCAGCCGTAAAATCGGTATTTCCACTGTACGGACGGGTACCGCCTTCGGCAGGATTCAGCGATTTGATCAGGTTGGAGAAACTCGTGTAGTCGGTTGCGGCCGTATACGACCTGGCATCTCCGGAGAAGGCGACGATCTGTATCTGCACGTCGCCGCTGGTGCTGTTGAACAGCGCCTGACCGGCAGAACGAACTGCCTGCAACATCTGGTTCAGTTCGGTATTGTCGATACTGCCCGAGAAGTCGAGGACGAACACGGCGTTGAAGTTCTGACCCTGCCCTTCGATAACTGTGGCGACATCGTTGCGTGCGGTCGGGCCGTCGTCGGCGAACTGGACGTTACCGCCCAGGTCGATCGATTTGGTCGAGGTCGCAACGTCGCCATCACCGTCGGTGACGGTGGCGGTGGCATTCAACTTGACTAAGCCGTCGGCAAGCTTGGCCAACTGCTGATCGTAGTTTCCAGTATCGCCATTTGCGACGTGGTCGATCTCGGCATTCTGGGTCAACGTGACCTTGCCAGCCGTATCCACCGCGATCTTGAACACGGTATTGGCAGCAGAGATGCCTCCTGTGGTCGTGGCTGTCGTGCCGACGACCTCGCCGCCCACCATGAACAGTTTGATCGCAGCGCCATTGCTCGACAGGCCAGACGAGCCTCCCGGCGTCGTGAGGCTAAGGCCGTAAGTCCAGCTAACCGCGCCGACCCCATCGGCACCCGGCGTGACCGTGACCGCAAAAGCACCGGCAAAGCTTGCACTATCGGTATCGCTGGCAGCTCCAATGGTCTGGGCATCCTGCGTCGTCAAAGTGATTGCCGGATCGCTTGCCACCAGATTGAGGGCCGGCGAATCGTCGACGATGTTGACACGAAGGGTGCTCGTAGCCTCCTCCTTTGTACCGGAAGAGTCGTTGTCGACTACTTTGACGCTCAGATCTTCGAACAGGTTCTGGTCGTTCGTCGGTTTGTCGTGCGTTTCGTTATCGTTCAGCTTGTACGTGTAACTGACAGTATAGTTGCCGTTCGCATCTGGGCCACTGACGCTGTTAACTGTCAATTGGTTACCGAGGCCCGTGGTTATCGTCGTCGGTTCCGACAGGCTTATGGCCTGCCCGCCAATGGTCAGCGAGGAGATGCCGTCTTTCGACGTCACAGTGAATGTGCCGGCCTGCGATGCAGGATAGGCATTGTCACCGGCATGCGATCCGTCCACGAGACCCGCCTCGTATACGGTGGTATCGCCATTGACTACATCAAGGTCACTGATCCCAGGCGCGCTGTCCACCTTGACGTTGAGTGTCAGTGAACCCTTGGCATGGTCGCCATCACCGTCGACCAGTGTGTAGTCGAATTTCAGGTTTCCGCCATTATTGGTTGGTGCGTAATAATCCCAGTCACCGGCCTTATTGAGGCCATTGTCGACGAAGTTGAAGATCAACTTGCCGCCGAGCGCGTCAGTAATGACGACCTGTGGGTGCGTACCGTCAAAGGTATAGGTATGCCCATTGTACTCGACCGACTGCACAGGCCCGCCGTCGGCACCGAAACCGCCACCATTGTCGAAAATGTTGCCACTCGGATTGCCGGGGAGCGAGCCCGTAAGCAGGACGTTGAGTTCGGAAGCGTTGTTGATAAGCACTGGCGGCAGGTTCGCGTCTTCCGGCGCCCAGGATACAGGATCCAGGTTGGTTGTATTGACGCCGTTGCCCACGCCGATGGCATAGGACACGTCAACCTTGCCGTCCAGGAAGGTTTCCCACACCTGCTGCTCGCCCGAGTCGATGCCGCTGCTCGCAGGATTAGGCGCACCATCCGAAATGAAATACGAGATGGTCTTGGTCGCGTCGGTCGGTCCCGATCCCCAGCTATTGCGAACCAGATTGAGGGCTGCATCATAGTTGGTGGTGCCACCACTCGTCAGGCTGTTGATGTATGCGATTGCGTCGGCCTTGCTAGTCCAAAGCGCTCCAGTTTCCGTGTTGATCGACGCGGAAGAGCCGAAATTGACAACCATGATCTGGTTGAAGTCGACGTCGGGGTTGTTCAACAGGTTGATCGCCGCTGCCTTGGCAAGCTCCATACGTGATCCGCTGCCGCTGCCCATGCTGCCGGACGTGTCGATCATCAGCACGATGTTGACACTTGGGCGCACGCCGGCCTGCGCATCGACCGCCATATTCGTGCCGACCGGGATATCGTCGATCACGGTGATCGATGCGTCGAGAGGCACGTCGGTATCAGCTGCCGGGCCGCCGTCGTCGCTGACCGTTACACGGCCATTGAGGTTGATGGCGATGATGTTTTCCACATCATCGGCGCTGTTGACCGGATGGTGGTCAACCTTGGCATTCAGCGTGAAGGTGTAGTTGCCTGTGTCATGATCGAGCGTCAGCGTGAACACCTTTGTGTCGGTGCCGTTCTGGTAACCGCTCGAACCGCCGTTGTTGACGTAACCAATGAGGTTGCCGCCATCCATTGCAAACAGGACCGGTTGGCCGCCCGAGGTCAGGGCCTGGCCGTCCGTACGAACGACCGCCGGATTTCCTGATAGAGCTGCGAAATTGAAGGTCAGGTCGCCATCGATGCCGCCCACGATTGCATCAGCGAAGCTGCCCGTAACCTGGTTGGTAACCGAGCCAAATCCGCTTTCATCGGTATCCAGGCCTTGGACGTCATTGACGTCCTCAAGCCCGCCCGGCAAGCCATGTTCTTCCTCGACTACGCCGCTTATCGCACCACCGATGACGAGCGGCTGATTGACGTCGACGATGTTGATGACGTGGGAGTCGGTGTCCTGATCCCCGTCGCCATCAACCGCCTTGATGGTGAAGCTTACGTTCACACCAGTGGTCGAAACCTGGTTGGCGGCGAAGCTCCAGCTTCCGTTGCCATTGGCGTCCGGCTGGAACAGCGTCATCGTTCCCTTGCCGGGAACATCGAACTCAAACTTGCCCGCCGTCCACACGATCGTGTGGCTGCTTCCGTCGGCAGTGATCGTGAGTTGGCCTGCCGCAACACCGTCGGCACCCGGCGTCAATGTCCAGTTGCCTGTCGCTGTAGTGCCCTCGTTCACGTTGCTCGAGGTCGGCGTTCCGTTGTCATTGCCTCCGATCGTCACAAGCGGAACGTCGTCGGAGACGCTGACATTGACCGTGCCTTCGGCCGCATCGCCGTCGGTGTCGGTGGCAACCACCTTGACCGAGCCAAGCTGGACAAGGTCGTCCGCCGTGAAGGCCGGATGGCTGTCGTAGTTGTTCAGGAGCGTCGCCGTCACCTGCGCATCGTTGCCGTTGCGCACGAGGTCAAGCCGCACGATGTCCGTCGCCCCGTCGCGGCCGACAATCTGCGTGTCCGAGACGCGCACCCAGGTCAGGCCGCCGGCAAGTCCGGAGATGTCCTGGCCGAACGCAATCGACGCGATCGCATCCGAACCCGGCGCAAAGCTGATCGTATCGGTGTCGAAGTCGTCGCCAGCCGGCGTGCTGCCGTCGGCAAGGTTCTGGTCGTCAAGACCAAGCGTGATCGTCCCGCCCTGCGGGCTGCTCACCGTCGGGCCATCGCCATCGGTGATCGCAATCGTGTGGCTGTCGCTCGTCTCGTCGCCATCGGCGTCGACGCCCTTCAGCGTGAAGCTCACCTGTTGGGCTACGCTGTTGTCCAGACCGTTCGCCGGTGCAAACGTCCACGTCCCGTCAGACGCAATCGT
>MKRZ01000013.1 GCA_001897075.1 Mesorhizobium sp. 61-13
ATGGACAAGGAAGCCGGCACGCTGTTCGTCGACCGCTTCCTCTACACGCCGATGCGCTATCCCGGAAACTACGGTTTCGTGCCGCACACGCTGTCGGGCGACGGCGACCCGATCGACGTTCTGGTGTGCAACACCCGCGCGCTGGTGCCGGGCTGCGTCATCAATGTGCGCCCGATCGGCGTGCTGATCATGGAAGACAATGCTGGTGAGGACGAGAAGATCATCGCCGTGCCGTCGGCCAAGATCACCAAGCGCTACGAGAAGGTGTTCAACTACACCGACCTGCCGCAGATAACGCTTGAGCAGGTTTCGCACTTCTTCGAGCACTACAAGGATCTTGAGCCCGGCAAGTGGGTGAAGATCGGCGGCTGGCACGACGCCACCCGCGCCAGGGAGATGATCGTCGAGGCGATCGAGCGCGCCAAGAAGTAGGACGCCTTAGCGAGGCAAACAGCCGCCCCGGTTCTGTCAGTGATGGCTGCTGGAGGGCCTGGCCTCCGCAGCGCCCGGCGGAACTTCCGCCGGCGGCGGACGCTTGATCGCGGGCGCGGCCTCGAGAACCAGCACGTCGAAACCCTTTGCGCCGTCGGCGATCATCTCGAAGAACTGGCGGCGCATGCGCGGCTCCCAGAACTTGTTGATGTGATCGGCCAGGCCGGCGACGCCCTCGGCATGCGGCTTGGAGCGGAAGAATGTCGCGATCTGGTTGGCTTGGTAGATGAGTTTGTCAGGCGACATGTTTTTCCGCTCCGAAAACGACCCGGTCTGGATGGGTGAAAATGTCGAAGTCCTCGCCGCGCACAAGGGCGACAAGCGTCATGCCGGCGCTCTCGGCGGTGCGGATGGCAAGCGCCGTCGGTGCGGAAACGGCCAGTATAAACGGCGCGCCGATGGAGGCAGTCTTCTGCACCATCTCGACGGACACGCGTGAGGTGACGACGACTGCGCCGCTGGAACCCTTGATACCTGCCTTCGACAGCGCGCCGGCAAGCTTGTCCAGCGCGTTGTGGCGGCCGACATCCTCGCGCGCCATGACGATGCCTTCGCCGGGCACATAGAAGCCGGCGGCATGCACGGCACCCGTCTGCGAATGCAGCGGCTGGACCTTGGACAGCAACTGCACCGCCTGCACGATGTCCTGAGCCCTCAAAGTGACCCTGGAGGCATCGACGTCGTCCACGCTGCGCATCGCTTCTTCGATGGATTCGATGCCGCACAGGCCGCAGCCGACAGGGCCGGCGAGACGACGCCGGCGCGCTTCGAACTTCCGATTGGCCGCATCTTTCAGCCGGATCTGGATATCGATGCCGGCACCCAGGTCCTGAACCTCGATGAAATCGATCTCGTCAGGCTCGCCGACGATGCCTTCCGTGATGGAAAAGCCGAGCGCGAAATCCTCGAAATCCGCCGGCGAGGCCATCATCACGGCATGGGTGGTGCCGCCATAGGACAAAGCGATCGGCGTTTCCTCCGGCACCATGCGATTGGCGGCACCGGTGCTGGCGGCGCGATGCGCGATGCGCGAAATCCGGGCGACTGCGGGCCTTTGCGTCACTGCGACGTCACTTTCCGCAGGTTGCCCGGCCTTCTCATCCATGGTTACTCCGCTGCTTCCAGCCGCGCCATCCGACGCGACTTTCGGCTCAATTCCTCATACTCAAGCTGCCATTCGCTCGGTCCGTTGGACGGCGCGATCTGAACGGCGGTCACCTTGTACTCAGGACAGTTCGTCGCCCAGTCCGTGTAGTCCGTGGTGATGACGTTGGCTTGTGTATCAGGGTGGTGGAAGGTCGTATAGACCACACCCGGAGAGACGCGGTCGGTTATCAGGGCCCGAAGCGTCGTTTCGTTGGAGCGGCTGGACAGCCGCACCAGGTCGCCGTCGCGGATGCCACGGTTCTCGGCATCGTGCGGATGGATTTCCAGACGGTCCTCCGAATGCCACATGACGTTGTCCGTGCGCCTTGTCTGCGCGCCGACATTATATTGCGAGAGGATACGGCCGGTCGTGAGCAGGAGCGGAAACCGCGGGCCGGTCTTCTCGTCGGTCGCGACATATTCGGTGCGGATGAACTTGCCCTTGCCGCGCACGAAGCCGCCGATATGCATGATCGGCGTGCCTTCCGGCGCCTTCTCGTTGCACGGCCACTGCACCGAGCCCATCTTTTCGAGATAGTCGTAGGACACCATCGCAAAGCTCGGCGTCGTCTTGGCGATCTCGTCCATGATCTCCGAGGGATGGGTGTAGTTCCAGGCGAGGCCCATCGCCTGCGCGAGCTTCTGCGTTACTTCCCAGTCAGCCAGGCCGTTCTTCGGCGACATCACCTTGCGCACGCGGTTGATGCGGCGCTCGGCATTGGTGAAGGTGCCGTCCTTCTCGAGGAAGGTCGAACCGGGCAGGAAGACGTGGGCATAGCGAGCGGTTTCGTTCAGGAACAGGTCCTGCACGACCACGCATTCCATGGCGGCAAGGCCGGCCGAGACGTGGCCGGTGTCGGGATCCGACTGAAGGATGTCCTCGCCCTGGCAATAGAGGCCCTTGAAGGTTCCTTCGACGGCGGCATCGAGCATGTTGGGAATGCGCAGGCCGGGCTCGTCGTCCAGCTTCACGCCCCACAGGCTTTCATAGATGTCGCGCACCGCATCGCCGGACACATGGCGGTAGCCGGGCAGTTCGTGCGGGAACGAGCCCATGTCGCACGAACCCTGCACGTTGTTCTGGCCGCGCAACGGGTTCACGCCGACGCCGCGCCGGCCGATGTTTCCGGTTGCCATGGCGAGGTTGGCGATGGCCATGACCGTCGTGGAGCCCTGGCTATGCTCGGTGACGCCCAGGCCGTAATAGATCGCGCCATTGCCGCCGGTGGCGTAGAGGCGGGCCGCGCCGCGGATCAGTTCGGGATCGACACCCGACAGCTTGCTGACGGTTTCCGGGCTGTTTTCCGGCAGCATGACGAACGATGCCCAGTCCTGGAATTCGTCCCAGTCGCAGCGCTCACGGATGAAAGCCTCGTTGTACAGGCCCTCGCTGACGATAACATGCGCAAGGGCGGTCACCACGGCGACGTTGGTGCCGGGCTTCAGCGGCAGGTGCCAGCTTGCCTTGGCATG
Source organism: Mesorhizobium sp. 61-13 (assembly GCA_001897075.1). Taxonomy (GTDB): domain Bacteria; phylum Pseudomonadota; class Alphaproteobacteria; order Rhizobiales; family Rhizobiaceae; genus Mesorhizobium. Next base: position 3,112 of record MKRZ01000013.1, read on the forward strand.
CACGGAATCCACGGTTTCCGTCACGCGCGGATCGAGAACGATCAGTTTGGCGCCCTTGCGGATGCGCTTCTTCATGCGCGAGGCAAACACCGGATGCGCCGCCGACGGGTTGGCGCCAATCACCATGATGACGTCGGAATCCTCGACCGAATCGAAATCCTGCGTGCCGGCCGAGGTGCCGAAGGTCTGGCCGAGACCATAGCCGGTCGGGGAGTGGCA
>MKRZ01000014.1 GCA_001897075.1 Mesorhizobium sp. 61-13
GCTTTGACGCCCGATATTGATGATGCCCGCTGATGGTTTCAGTAGTCCCAGCCGACGGCGGTCGAGAAGGCCGCGCGTCTCTGGAGTGTCCGGTGTCGCCGCGAGGACGTAGTCGGCTTGTGGAAGAACGGTGTCCAGTTCGGCCGTCGTCACAACCCTGCTGCAGCCATCAACAGGACGGCCATGACGGTTCACGCCAATCACATTGACCCCAAGCCGGGACACCTGCCTGGCTGCCGAACCTCCGAGACTGCCCGTTCCTATGACGACAATCGTCTTGCCGGCAATCGGGCTGGCATAAAGGGAAACAAAGTTTGCCGCCCTTTGATTGGTGACGATCGCTGGCATATGCGAATGCAGCATCAACACGCTCATAAGGCCGAACTCGCCGGCCTTCGATGCATGAACGCCCTTGTTGTTGGTCAGCGTTACGCCTTCAGGCAGCCACGACATCGGGCAAAGATGTTCGACGCCCGCCGCGATGATATGGATCCATTTGAGTTTGGGAGCCACGTTCCGCAAATCGTTCGTCGGAAAGTCCCAAGCCAGAAGCACATCGGCCGAACGCATCGAACTGGCAAAATTGTCGGTATCCCAGTCGATGGTAACGTCCAGTTTTCCAGCAAGATTGGGAAAGCCTCTTGCCGCATCTTCGAACCGCTCGCGCGTAATGCTGAAAACGCGCTCGCCTTCGTCCGTATTTGGAAACGACCCCTCGCGCCAGCGGTTGTTCTTGACGTGTACCTTGATACCCATTTTGAAATCCGCTTCTGATTGAGGCCCTGCTGGCACGACCCGTATGGGCAGCCTGCCATCTGACTTGACTGGTTGGTGGCCGGCACCGCTGAACGGTTTCGATTGATCAAAATCCGTCACAGTCTATTTTACGAAATTCATACTTTTAATAATTATGATAACGTAAATCATCATGTCAACACGATTTTGATACGCAAACAGCAATGGATGTAAATTTCTCTCGTGAAACTCGCGAGGGAAAAACTCCCTGACAGCCTTGGCCCGGGGAAAATGACGCCACAGGCGGGTATGATGGATTTTTATACGCAAATCACAAAAAATTATCACACAAAATTTGTAAAGCGCAAAAAATAGCGCATTGACGTACGAAATAATTAGTTCAATATCGTCCGCGTATTGAAAGCTAGGCGCCAACGGCCGGCCGCCCATCACTGAGGTCAAAACCATGAAACAGGCAGCTGAAAACGTACCCACCCAGCCGGTAACCGCAAATTTTCGGGGCTATCAACAAGCGCATCCGGCCGCGATCGACGATGAAATCGCGCGTGTCGGACCAGGAACACCGTGCGGCGAATACATGCGCCGCTTCTGGCACCCAATCTATCTCACCAGCGAACTTGGCGATTTGCCCCGGGCTATCAAGATCCTGGGTGAGGAACTCGTGGTCTTCCGCTATGGCGGCGACAAGGTCGGCCTCGTCCACAAATATTGTCCCCACCGCCGCGCATCGCTTGAATATGGCCGTTGCGAGGACAACGGCATTCGCTGCTGCTATCACGGCTGGCTGTTTGCGGCAGATGGCGAAATTCTCGAGACGCCTGGGGAATCGGAAGATGCTGAACCAGCCAGGATGGTGCGCGAGCGTACCCGCCTCGGCGCATATCCCGTCCATGAATATAATGGGATCGTGTTTGCCTATATGGGGCCGATCGACAAGATGCCGCCCTTCCCGGTCTACGACATATTTCTGATCGAGGACATGGTCAGCCGCCCCTACAAGGCGCCCTACAATTGCAATTGGGTGCAGGTGCTCGATGCGATTATGGACCCTGTCCACACATCGTTCCTGCACAGCCAAAACAGCCACCCGCAATTTTCCGAGGGAATGGCCGAGCTCGGCGAACTGAAATTCTACGAGCGGCATGAAAACCAGTTCCTCGGGTCCAGCACGCGGCGCGTTGGCGACAACGCCTGGGTTCGCGTGAACGAACTCGTCTTGCCCAATTTCACTCAGGCCGGCTCCGCTTTCGCAGCCGACGGCACCGAACCCCGTTATTTCGGGCGCTCCTGTTTCACGCGCTGGGTCGTGCCGGTCGATGACGAGCATTCGATGGTCTATGCCTGGGCCAACTTCGGCGACAGGGGCGACCCCCACCAGTACAACACGCAGGAAGGCTGCGAGCTGATCGAGCAGGGCGAGCGCTTCGAGCGCAGCCCCGAGGAAAAGCAGCGTCGCCCCGCCGATTCGGAGGCGGTTGAAGGTATGGGGCCGATCTCGACCCACAAGGGCGAGAACCTGATGCCGACCGATCGCGGTATTTCGCTCTATCGCCGCCGGGTCCGTCGTCAGATCCGCGATCTGGCAACGGAGGGCAAAGAACCGCCGCAACCTGTCAGCCTTGAGGCCAACGCGGTTCGAACCTATGGCCAGGACACCGTTCTCCATTTGCCGCCGAAAAACGGCTCTGATGATCGCGCCTATCTGATGAGGATCGGCGAGCAGGTCATGGATATGCAATTCCGGCACGAAGCGTCGCCTGATGACGTCCGTGACTCGTCAATCATTGCCGAGCTGAGAGACATCGAAGCGAACGGCGTCTCGCTTGAACCTGCCAAGTCTCGTGCTGAAAGGCGGCAGGCGTAGCGGGCGGCCCCCGGGCATCGGCGGATGATGCGGAAGGCCAGCGGCGCTTGTTCGCCGCCGGCTTTGCCATGCAACGTCGGTTCCGTGCAATCTTGCCAACCACCGGGCGAAGCATGACCAAGGCGCGCAAGCACATTGATGCATATCTCGAAGGTTGGCGCCTTGGTGACGCCAACATGAGCCTTGGCGCCACCACGCCGGAATTCTTCTACGACGATCCGAATACCGGAAGGATTCCACGCAAGGATTTCCTCCAGTTCTTCGAAGACTTCCGATCCACGGTGGTCGATGGCAGGCAAGCAGCTTCGGGAGGGCCATTTTTGACCTACACCGATGTCGTCATCAGCGAGGCATCCGTTCCCCCCAAGGCATGGTGCTGGTGGCAGGCAACCGGCACCGATTTCCAGGGCTCGGCCCTTGTCTACTTCGGCGACGACGGCGTGATCTCGGAAAAGATTGCCTATTTCTCGAAATTGCCGTGAGTTCGCGCCGCCGGCGGACAGTTTGAAACGCACCGCGTCGGCACAACGAAAAGGAGCCTGCAACCTTGCCTGTTAACAGCATTGTCGTGATCGGTGCGGGGCAGGCGGGGTTTTCCTGCTGCGCGAAACTTCGCGCCTTGGGTTACG
>MKRZ01000015.1 GCA_001897075.1 Mesorhizobium sp. 61-13
CGGCGAAGAAAACGCCTTCGCCGTTCTGGCGCGGGCGACCGCCCTTGCCCATGAAGGCCGCGACATCGTCAATCTCGGTATCGGCCAGCCAGATTTCCAAACCCCAACCCACATCGTCGAAGCAGCCATCAAGGCGCTGCGCGACGGCCACCATGGCTACACGCCCGCTACCGGTCTGTTGGCGGTGCGGGAGGCAGTCGCCCGCCGCACGCTGGCCACGACCGGTGTCGAAGTCTCGCCTGAAACGGTGATGATCCTGCCCGGCGGCAAGCCGACCATGTTTGCCGCCATATTGATGTTCGGCGAACCCGGCGCGGAAATCCTCTATCCAGATCCCGGCTTTCCAATCTACCGCTCGATGATCGAATTCACCGGCGCCAAGCCGATCCCGGTGCCGATCCGCGAAGAAAATGGCTTTTCCTTCTCCGCGGAAGAGACGCTTTCGCTCATTAATGCCAAGACCCGCCTGCTTATCCTCAATTCGCCGGCAAATCCGACCGGCGGCGTCACGCCGCGTGCCGAGATCGAGAAATTGGTGAAAGGTCTGGAGGCGCATCCAGACGTCGCCATCCTCTCGGACGAGATCTATGACGTCATGACATATGACGGCGAAAAGCATTGCTCGCTGCTGCAGTTCCCTGAAATTCGAGACCGGCTGATCGTTCTGAACGGTTGGTCGAAGACCTGGGCGATGACTGGCTGGCGCATGGGCTGGTCGATCTGGCCGAATGGCGACAAGGGCGCTCACCTCTACGACAAGGTTCGCAAGCTGGCCGTCAACTGCTGGTCCTGCGTCAATGCGCCCAGCCAATACGCGGGCATCGCCGCAATTGACGGACCTCAGGACGACGCCGACAAGATGATGCGCGCCTTCGATCGACGTCGCAAACTTGTGATCGAGGGGCTGAATGCGCTGCCCGGCGTTTCCTGCATCACGCCGAAGGGCGCTTTCTATGCGTTTCCAAACATCTCAGGCACCGGTTGGAAAGCCAAGAAACTCGCCTCAGCCCTGCTCGAAGAAGCCGGCGTTGCACTGATTGGCGGCCCCGATTTCGGCGTTCTGGGCGAAGGCTACATGCGCTTGTCTTACGCAAACTCCGAGGAGAACATCCTGCGCGCGCTGGAGAGGATCGAGGCCTTCCTGAAGTCGAAGTAACCTGGTGTTCGCTCTACCCTCGCCCGACATAAGGCATCTTGGTGGCCATGACGGTCATGAACAGGACATTGGCGTCAAGCGGCAGGCCAGCCATATAGACCACGGCCTCCGCCACGCGGCTGACATCCATCACCGCTTCAGCGGCAATCGTGCCATTGGCTTGCGGAACGCCAACCGCCATCGGCGCGGCCATCTCCGTCAAGGCATTGCCGATGTCGATCTGGCCACAGGCAATGTCGAAGGGTCGTCCGTCGAGCGCCAGCGTCTTCGTCAGGCCGGTGATGGCATGTTTGGTTGTTGTATAGGGGACCGAGCCCGGGCGCGGCGCATGCGCCGACACGGAGCCATTGTTGATGATGCGACCGCCCATCGGCTTTTGCGCGCGCATGGTTCGGAAAGCGGCCCGCGCGCACAGAAATGAACCGGTGAGATTGACCGCCAGCACGTCGTTCCAAACTTCGACTGGAATTTCATCGATAGTCGTCGATTTGTAGGCAATACCGGCATTGTTGAAGAGAAGATCGACCCGGCCAAAGGTCTCTGTTGTCTCCTCAAACAGGCGATCGACCTGATCGGGATCAGAGATATCGCAGGATATGGCCAGCGCCCGCGCTCGCGTTTGGCCAGCCTCTGACACGGCGGCATCAAGCAGTTCCTTGCGCCGACCGCAGAACACGGTGTTCCACCCCGCCTCGAGCAGCGCTAGGGCGACGCTCTTGCCGATGCCGGTGCCGGCACCGGTTACGATCGCAGTTCCCTTGCTGTCCATGCCTTTTCCTCCGTGGGACGTGCATCGCAAATGGCGGTACGCATGGCAAGTTATGGAAATGCAATGGGTGGGGTGTCGGTGGCTTCGCTGACGATGGCCAAACAGCCAACCAGACGCGAAAAAAGGGCGGTCATTGGCGACCGCCCCTGATCTGGACCACGCTCGGGAGGAGGGAAGCGGGTCCGACTGTCAAAAATGATGCGCCTGTTGGATTAACAGAAGCCTAAACTTTTATCCTTGGCTCCGCACCGCTCACCAGGGCGAGTTCGGATTGGACGCCGGCACTGCAACCGGTGCCTTCGCAGCGCTGACGGTCGCCTCGACATGCTCGACCAACGCATCCGGCAATCCCAAGCGCCCGGCCAAAAGATCGAGATAGCCATGCTCGGCGCGGGTATCCGGATCGATGGCGAGACGGGACGCCGTATAGAGTTCGACCTTCTGTGCATCGGTCTGTGCCGCCGCGACCAGCACATCCAGGTCCAGAGGAGCATCCAATTCGGCCTTCAGGAAGGCTTCTGCATCAGAATCCAATCCCGAAAGACTAAGCTTGTCGCCGATCTTGCGGCGCTCATCGTCATCGATGCGGCCGTCCGCCTTGGCTGCGGCAATCATTGCCCGGACAAGCGTGGACGCAAACTCGGATTCACCCTGCGGTGCCTGCGAGGGATGGAAAGCTGTATCCGCCGGAGGCGGCAGCAATTCGGGTTGCCCGGAATCGGCAGTTTCGGCAGGTGCTTTGCCGTTCTGATAGTTTTGATATGCCTTGTAGGCGAGGCCGCCGATTGCAGCGAGACCGCCGAGCTTCAGCGCAGCGCCCGTGACCTGCCGGCCGGCGCCCGTGCCAAGTAGAACCGCAGCAAGCGCGCCCGCCGCCAGCGGATTGTCCTTGGCCATCTGTACGGCCTGCCCTGCCTTGTCCCGCACGGTCGAACCCGTTCCAGGAACCTGTGAACCCAAAAGATCATCGAGCAGTTTCTTGGGGTCGAACATCAGCACCTCCGCAGTTGGCCCGGCCGGGCACGTTTCCTGTGTCGGTGAGGTAGGCGTCGAACCTTGGCATTACAATGACGGGGCGACGTTTTGCCTGCTTGGCGCACTCGCCAAATTCAACTGCCGATGTGACCCCTGCCCCGTCTTTGGGCGAGTTCCACTTGCTTCTGCCGTTCGGCATAGCGCTCCCGGTCCGCCTCCGAGCGCTGATCGTGGCAGTACGAACAGGAAATGCCGGCCTGATACTTGGGCGATGCGAGGTCCTTTGCCGTCAAGGGATGCCTGCAGGCCCGGCACAACTCCGCATCGCCTTCCGCCAATCCATGCGACACCGACACGCGTTCGTCGAAGACGAAGCATTCGCCCTGCCATCGGCTCTCGGCCTCCGGCACCTGCTCCAGATATTTCAGGATGCCGCCCTTCAGATGGAACACATCCTCGAAACCAAGCGACTTCACGAACGCGGTCGCCTTCTCGCAGCGGATACCGCCGGTGCAGAACATCGCGATCTTCTTGTGCTCAAGGTCACCACGATGCTCCTCGACCCAGCGGGGAAACTCGCGGAAACTCGACGTGTGCGGATCAACAGCCCCCTCGAAGCTTCCAAGCGCCACTTCATAATCGTTGCGTGTGTCGATCAGGATCGTGTCTGGATCGGAAATTAGCGCGTTCCAGTGGCCGGCTTCAACATAGGTTCCGACGCTCCGGATGGGGTCGACATTCTCCACGCCCATGGTGACGATCTCGCGCTTGAGACGCACCTTCATGCGGCGGAACGGCATCTCCGCAGCGTGGCTATATTTTACCTCCAGCCCGGCAAATTCCGGGATCGATTGAAGGTAGGCAATCAGCTCTCCAATCGTGGCATCACTACCTGCGACGGTGCCGTTAATGCCCTCATGCGCCAGGAGAAGCGTGCCCTTGATGCCCCGCGCGCAACAAAATTCGGCCAGCGGGGAACGCAGGCTCTCGAAGCGCTCCAGCCGGCAAAATCGGTAAAGCGCGGCAACATGGAACGGCCCTTGCACGGTGTTTTCGTTCATGATGAGTGCCCGTATCGGTTCACAAGCGTGGATTCAAGCCTCAGACTTTTGTTCGACATGGGCACGTCGGCTGACTTTGCGCGACACTTGCCGGGCCAACTGGAGATTCGGTGCAAAAATGTTCAGCGAAAGCGTCGTCAACGAAATCAAGCAAGCCGCGCAGGATGCCGGTCTCGAACCGACCGCATTGCTCGCCGTGACGGCCGTGGAAAGCGCCGATCAGGTATTTGCTCTGGTCGAAGGCAAACAGGAACCGTTGATCCGTTTCGAAGGCCACTATTTCGATCGTCGGTTGAGCGGCGAGAAACAGGAACAGGCGCGAGCCCAATGTCTTGCGTCGCCAACTGCCGGAGCGATAGCCAACCCGAAAACCCAGGCCGACCGATGGAAGCTGCTGAAACAGGCGGCCGCAATCGATGCACAAGCGGCGTATGAATCCGTATCCTGGGGCCTCGGCCAGGTCATGGGCGCGCACTGGCAATGGCTGGGCTATGCAAGCGTGGAAGCGCTGGTCGAGGAGGCTCGCTCAGGCGCTTTCGGCCAGGTCAGGCTGATGGTCCGGTACATCGAGAAAGCCGGCTTGGCGGAGGCTCTGCGCAGCCACGACTGGCCAGCGTTTGCCCACGGCTACAACGGGCCCAACTACAAAAAGAACAACTACGACGAGAAGATTGCCGACGCCTATCAGCATTATGCCACCGGCAAGCCCCTGAGCACCTTCGCCCCATCCACACTGCTGAGGCCAGGGTCGCAGGGGGAAGCCATTGCTCACCTCCAACGCTCTCTGACGGCTCTAGGCTATCCTGCCTCAGCCGATGGTGTTTTCGGCCCCGCAACGCTCTCGGCCGCCCAGAAATTCCAGGCTGATCATGGCCTCGACGCCGACGGCATCATCGGCAAGAAAACAAGCCAAGCAATCGAAGCCGCCCTTGCTTCAAGCGGTCTCCTTCGCCGCTTCTGGCTCTGGCTGAAGAATTGGCTCGCAGGCTGATACCAAACAGGCGCTTGGCACTTCCTATCGTGGACATGCAGTTTTTCATCTGTTAAATCGGTTGAATTATCCAAATCCCGAAAGATCACCATGCCGACGAAGACCGAAAAGCTGCTCGCCCTGCTCAATGGCCAGCCTGTCATTCCCGTGTTGAAGATTGCCGATATCGCCGATGCCGTACCACTGGCCCGCGCATTGGCACGCGGCGGCCTACCGGCCATCGAGATCACATTGAGGACGGCGAATGCGCTGGAAGCCATTCGCCGTGTGGCCGCGGAGGTCGAGGAGGCCATCGTCGGCGCGGGCACCATCCTCGACAGGCAGCAGTTCAAGGATGCGGTTTCCGCCGGCTCGAAATTCATCGTCAGCCCCGGCATCACGCGCGAACTTATGGTAACGGCCGACGACAGCGAGGTTCCGTTCCTTCCGGGCGCAATCACGCCCGGCGAAATCATGACGGCACGTCAGGCGGGCCTGGATTTCCTGAAGTTTTTCCCAGCCGAACAGGCCGGCGGCGCTGCATTCCTGAAGGCCTTGGCCTCACCGATTGCCGATGTGAAATTCTGCCCTACAGGTGGCGTCAGCGCTGCCAACGCAAATGACTACCTCAACCTGCCCAACGTCGTTTGCGTGGGCGGCTCTTGGGTCGCTCCCGACGATCTCGTCAAAGCCGGCGATTGGGCGCAAATCGAGTCCTTGGCGCGCGAAGCGTCCAAACTAAGAAAATAGCCCCACCAACTCAGAACTTCGAAACAAAAAGAGCCGCATCTGCAACCAGATGCGGCTCTTTTGGTTCAAGCTTGCCGGAGCCTACTTGGCCTGGAAGCGTGCCACCGACAGGAACTTCACCGCAGTTCCCGTAAACCGATTGGCATTGTTCATTTCGTCGCCGGACTGGAAGCCGTTCGTATAGACCTCGGTCGGGGCCGTGCGAACGAGATTGTAGGCATAGCGCGGCGCTGTGGTGGAGTCCGCCGCCTTGGCCACGTAATCGTTGCTGTGCAAAGCCCAGCGCGCGAGCTTCGGTTCCGCCGCAACGACAACGGTTCTCGGCTCCGGCTTGAGATCCTGCGGCGTAGCGCGGGATTCCTTGCGCGTTGTCTTTACATTGCCGCCAATCGCGCCGGTCGGATCGGTGGGCGTCTGGATCGCAGCAGTCCGCGGCGTATCCTGATCGACAACAGGGTTGTTGAATGCGGAACGCTCCAGCGACACCGCCGCAACCTGGTATTCATCGGCCGCCGTCTGCTCGAGCAGCGCCTTGACCTCATCGTCAGGACGCGCCGAAGGGATCGCGGAGAAAGCGTCGGTGGCAGTCGTATCCGGCTGTCCGTCGTCAGCCAACGCCAGCAGTGTCGACCCCTTGTCCTGTTGCGGCACCATCGAAGGAATGCCGTGTTCCGGACGCCAGGTCGGCAACGGAACCTTGCCGGCCATCGCATCGTTCGCAGCCAATTGCTCCACAGCGCCGCTCGCTTGCGCCGCGGCAAAAGGAACATCCGCTGCCTGGTCAAGCGCAGCCGTCTGGACCGCGCCCGCATCGGCCGTACCGAACGGCACGTTGCCCGGCTCCGTCGCGCCTACGTCGGCCTTGGGCCGCGGTGCAAACCCCGGCAGCGGCACGCTGCGTGCCGGCAACGCCGCAATGATGGTTTCAGGTGTCTCCTGCGTCGGGGCAGCTTCTTCCTCGGCAAGTTGAGGAACTTCAGCCCGCTTCGCGTCCTTTGGCGACACGATCGCAATGCCCGGAATAGGCTTTTCCTCGGCAGCAGTGACAACCGCCTTCTTGGGAGCCGGGGCCGCAGCCACTACGACATCGCCGTTGTCCTCTTCCTCGTCGGCGCCGCCGCCGAAGAACGCAGCCAGAAGGCCACCGGATTTGCCGCTGCTGGAACCGCCTGCGCTGGCCAAAGCAATAGCCGGGCTGCCCGAGCTCTTGCGGGACTTGTAGGCCGCGAGCGCCTGCTCATAGCCCGGCAATGGTTTGCCGTCGCTTGGAACATGCAGGGTCTTGCCGTTCGGGAAAACCCGCGCCAGTTCCTGGCGGCTGATACCCGGCCAGTGGCGCACATTGCCGACATCCATGTGAACGAAGGGCGAGCCTGAGGTTGGGTAATAGCCGACGCCACCGCCCTGCATCTTCAGGCCGATGTCACGCAGCGTCTTGAGGGGAACGCCGGGAATGTAGAAATCCATTGCCTTGCCAAGCATGTGCTGGCTCTTGTTGGCAACGCCACGGCTTCGACTGCGCAGCATGGAATTGGTCGAGGGAGACCGATAGCCACAGATGACGTTGATGTAGCCCTTCGATCCGCTGGCGCGATATGCTTCCCAGACGAGGTCGAGCAGGCGCGGATCCATCTTGGTGGGTTCATTGCGACGCCAGTCGCGCAAGAAGACGTTGGCTTCGCGCAGACCGGACTGATCGTATCTGCCGTTACGCTTGAAGACGATTTCCGCCTTCTCCTTCGTATGCAGATTGAAGAGCTTCAAGGTCCGCACTTCCGCACTGGCGGTCGTTGCCGAAGCTGAGAGAACACCTACGGCCAAAGCCACCGCCGCCAGCCATTTTGACCAGACGTTGTGAGATTGCCGCCCGTTTTTTTGTCGTTCGATTCTGTTCAAATCAAAAGGCCTTGCAGGCTGCCGTTTGTCCCCGGATTTGCGCAAACGGATGTGGAGAATTCACATCCGAATATCGATCCTAATGGTTAATCATCGCTTATTGAAGTCGAAATGCGGTAACACCGTGGCGATATCCCGGCAAAAAATGCCCACCCGTTTTCTTGGTAAACCAGCCGTTTAGGGCGCGTTAACAGGGTCTTAACGCGAAAAGCTAACTTCTGGCAAGCGCTCTATGCTATGAGGCCATGCGCTCGGGGCGCCCGGTTTCGGGGTCGATGCCATATTCCTTGAGCTTGCGGTAGAGGGTTGACCGACCGATACCGAGTCGACGCGCCACTTCGCTCATCTGGCCATTATAGTGGTCGATGGCAAACTTGATCATCTCAAGTTCGACGGAGGCCAGCGGACGCACATTTCCGCGCTCGTCCAGCACTTGCAGCAGCCCAAACCCACTTTGCGCGCGCTCTGCAACACCGTCATCGTCAGAGACGACAACTGTCGCATGTACAGGCTCTTCAGCGGTGGGCAGATCGTCGGCTTTGCTTGCAGCAACTGGCCGATCGAGATTGACCGTCCCTTCCACCTGGGCCCGAATCTGAGGAAACTCCTCTTCCGTCAGCACATCGTCTTCGCACAACACGGAAGCGCGGAAGACAGCGTTTTCCAGCTGCCTGATGTTGCCCGGCCAGTCATAGGCCTGCAGCAAGGCAAGTGCGTTCCTGGAAATGCCGCGCAGGCGCCGCCTCGGATCGGCCGGCGCGACCTTTTCCATGAAGTGCTCGACCAGCAACGGAATGTCTTCCTTGCGGTCCCTGAGCGGCGGCACGAAAATCGGATAGACGTTCAGGCGATAGAAAAGGTCTTCGCGGAACTTGCCGTCCTTGACCTGCTGCAAGAGGTTCCGGTGGGTCGCTGAAATGAGCCGGATATCCACCTTGACGGTGGCGCGCCCGCCAACCGGATCGACCTCCCCGTCCTGAACGGCGCGGAGGAGTTTCACCTGGACGTCAAGCGGCAGGTCGCCGATTTCATCGAGGAACAACGTGCCGCTATGCGCCTCGACGAACTTGCCGGTGTGCTTTTCGGTTGCACCGGTGAACGAGCCTTTTTCGTGCCCGAACAGGATGCTCTCCACGAGATTGTCGGGGATCGCGCCGCAGTTGACGGTAACGAAGGGTCGCGAACGGCGGTCGCTCGTGCCCTGTATGGCGCGCGCCACCAGCTCCTTGCCGACGCCGGATTCGCCTTCGATCAATATCGGGATGTGCGACGCGGCTGCCTTTTGGCCGAGCCGGATGACACGTTCCATCGTCGGGCTATGCGTGACGAGATCCTTGAACGTAAGCGAGCCGCTGCCGCGTCGTGCGCTTCGTTTGACCTCGCCCTCTACGGCTTCGACCTTGAGCGCATTGCTGATGGACGTTTGCAGCCGGTCGGGAGACGCAGGTTTGACCACAAAGTCGAATGCGCCGTGGCGCATGGCCAGCACGACGGTTTCTATGCCGCCCTGTGCGGTCTGAACGATGACCGGAATGGCGATGCCACGCTCACGCATGGCCTTGAGAACGCCGATGCCATCGAGACCCGGCATCGACAGGTCAAGGATGACGACAGAAATGTCGCGCGCATTCGGCCCATCCATTGCCTGAAGGCCAGCTTCGCCTCCGTCCGCGACGATGGCGGTGTGGCCAAATTTCACCACTGCCGCCTCGAGCAGCCTGCGCTGCACCGGATCGTCATCGACTATAAGAATGGAACCTGCCATGAGTGCCCGCAATAATCCGCCTTGGATTCTCCCCTATGGATCATCTTGGCACAGGGTTCTAAATAAGGTTTCAAAAAAGCCGGTGAACGAAATCCTTAGGATTTGACCGGCATTCAGCCCATCTCGAAAGGTATTGCGATGCGCACGGTTACGGATCGACAGTTCGCGGCAGCCTCAGCCGGCCACGCAAGCACCGATCTTGGCGATCTGCCTGAATGGAACCTGTCCGATCTTTACTCGGGCATGGACGCACCTGAACTGAAGCGCGACCTGGACAAGGCGGCAGCCGATGCGGTTGCCTTCGAGACCCGTTGGAAGGGTACGCTGGCCGCCGAGGCAGGGCGCGAGGGCAAGGGCAAGCTCGGCCAGGCGATGCGCGACTATGAGGCGCTTGAAGACTTGGTCGGCCGTATCGTCTCCTATGCTGGCCTGGTCTATGCAGGAGATACATCTGATCCGAAACGCGCCAAGCTTTACGGCGACATCCAGGAAAAGATGACCGATGCAAGCGCGCATCTGTTGTTCTTCGCCCTGGAACTGAACCAGATCGACGATGCCGTGATCGAAAAGGCGCTGGCGACGGACGCCGCTTTCGACCACTACAAGCCGTGGATTCTCGACCTCAGGAAAGACAAGCCGTTTCAGCTCGAAGACCGCGTCGAACAGCTCTTCCACGAGAAGTCGATAACCGGGCGTGGTGCGTGGAACCGCTTGTTCGACGAGACGATGACGGATTTGCGCTTCGACATCGATGGCGAAGCACTCACATTGGAACCGACGCTGAACCGCCTTCAGAATGCGGATAGTGATGTCAGGCGCAAGGCATCGGAAGCGCTGGCCGCGACCTTTTCGAAGAACCTTCGCACCTTCACGCTGATCACCAACACGCTGTCCAAGGACAAGGAAATTTCCGATCGCTGGCGCGGTTTCGTTGACATCGCCGATTCACGCCATCTGGCCAATCGCGTCGAGCGCGAGGTGGTAGATGCGTTGGCCAGTGCCGTGCGCGACGCTTATCCGCGCCTGTCGCACCGCTACTACGCCATGAAGGCGCGTTGGCTGGGCATGGACGTCATGAACCACTGGGACCGCAACGCGCCCTTGCCCGAGACCCCCCAAGCCACCATTGAATGGAGCGATGCGAAGGACACGGTACTCACCGCCTACAATCGTTTCTCGCCGCAGATGGCCGACATCGCCCGCACCTTCTTCGATCGCAACTGGATCGACGCGCCGGTACGGCCCGGCAAATCGCCGGGCGCCTTCGCGCATCCTACCGTGCCGTCGGTCCATCCCTACGTATTGCTCAACTACATGGGCAAACCGCGCGACGTGATGACGCTCGCCCATGAACTGGGTCATGGCGTGCATCAGGTGCTCGCAGGCGGTCAGGGCACGCTGATGGCCTCGACGCCTTTGACGCTTGCCGAAACGGCATCCGTCTTCGGCGAAATGCTCACCTTCCGCTCATTGCTCGATCAGACAAGTGACCGCCGCGAACGCAAGGCGATGCTGGCCCAGAAGGTCGAGGACATGATCAACACGGTCGTGCGCCAGATCGCGTTCTACGAATTCGAACGCAAGGTCCACACCGAGCGCAAGAACGGCGAACTCACCTCCGACCAGCTTGGCAAGTTCTGGCTTGAGGTTCAGGCCGAGAGCCTCGGTCCGGCAATCAGGCTGCGCGAAGGCTACGAGACTTTCTGGACCTATATTCCGCACTTCATCCACTCGCCGTTCTACGTCTATGCCTACGCCTTCGGCGATTGCCTCGTGAACTCGCTTTACGCCGTCTATCAAAATGCCGAACGCGGCTTCCAGGACAAGTATTTCGACATGCTGCGCGCAGGTGGCACCAAGCACCATTCGGAGCTTCTGAAGCCGTTCGGCCTCGACGCCACCGACCCCACTTTCTGGCAGATCGGGCTTGGCGTCATCAGCAACCTTATCGACGAACTGGAAGCGCTGAACTAAGGATCGGCTTTTCCCGGCAATATCGGCTGGTGCTCCCAAGTGCATACTTCGCCCTTCGCCCTTTTTCGTGACGACCTTGCCGGCCGCGAGGTCCTGTTCGAGCAACCCACCGCCCTCATCGCGCCAACCGAAGCGCATGAGTTCGAAAAGGCGTGGGCAGAAGTGCAAAAGGCCCACGAGGCCGGCAAATGGCTGGCCGGCTATTTCTCCTACGAAGCCGGTTACCTGCTCGAACCCAAACTGGTCCCGCTCTTGCCCGACAACAGGCGCGCGCCGCTCTTTTGCCTCGGCGTCTTCGACCAGCCTTCTGAAAGGTTGCCGGCGGCACAGGGAAGCCCCGCCACCAACGGCCCTATCTTCGACGCCCGCGCAAGCTGGTCGTTCGATGATTACCAGCCGAGGTTCGACCGCCTGCATCGCCATATCCGCGAAGGCGACTGCTACCAGGGCAACCTCACCTTCCAGGTCGATGCCCATTGGTCGGGTACCCCGCTGGCAGCCTTCAACGCCCTGACCGAGCGCCAGCCCGTCCGCTACGGCGCGCTGATCTCGCTCGGTGACGGTCCGGTCGTGCTGTCGCGCTCGCCTGAACTGTTCTTCGAGGTTTCCCGCGACGGAACCATCGAAACGCACCCGATGAAGGGCACAGCGCCGCGCGGCGCGACCCCGCAAGAAGACCGCAAGCTGAGGGAATTTCTGCGCAACGACGAAAAGAACCAGGCCGAGAACCGGATGATCGTCGACCTGTTGCGCAACGACATTTCGCTGATCAGCGAAGTCGGCAGCCTCGACGTGCCGGAACTGTTCCGCATCGAAAGCTACCCGACCGTCCACCAGATGGTGAGCCGCGTGCAGGCAAAACTCCTGCCCAACCTCTCCATCCGCCAGATATTCGCGGCGCTGTTTCCCTGCGGCTCGATCACCGGCGCACCCAAAATCAGGGCGATGGAAGTGCTGCACGACCTGGAAACCGGCCCCCGCGACATCTATTGCGGAGCCATCGGCTGGATCGCGCCCGGCGGCACGATGCGCTTCTCCGTCGCCATCCGCACCATATCGCTCTACCCGAACGGAGAAGCCGTCTACAATGTCGGCGGTGGCGTCGTGTTCGATTCCACGGCGGAGGAGGAGTACAAGGAGTGTCTGCTGAAAGCGCGCTTCGCGACGGGAATGCCGCCGGCTTCGACCTGATCGAAACGCTGCGCTGGGAGCCCGGCGTCGGCTTCGTCCGGCTGGAACGGCACCTTGCCCGTCTTTACAATTCGGCTGCGGCACTCGGCTTCTCGTGCAAGCCCGACGATGTCGGCCAAGCGCTGGGCACGGTCGTCGCAAACGTCCAGTCGCCCCAGCGCGTGCGACTAGTTCTGGCTAGGGATGGAACAGCCGAAGCCACGGCCCAACCCTTTACGCCATTGGCCGCCGACAAGGTCTGGCATTTGCGTTTTGCCCGCACGCGGCTGGATTCCAGCGACACACTGCTCGGCTACAAGACGACACGTCGCCAGGCCTATGTCCGCGCCCGCGCCGAGTATCTCGTCACGCAAGCCGACGAAGTTCTGCTCATGAACGAGCGCGGCGAAGCCTGCGAAGGCACCATCACCAACCTGTTTGCGGATTTCGGCGACGATGCTCTTGCAACCCCTCGCCTCGACTGCGGTCTTTTGCCAGGCGTGTTGCGTGAAGAACTGCTTGAACAAGGCCGTGCCGTCGAGGCCGTCATTCCCTACAATGCCTTGAAGTCGGCCAAGGCGATCTTCGTCGGCAATTCGTTGCGTGGCCTGATCCCGGCCAAGCTGGCCTAAACCTCCCGCGTTGCGGCGGCCCGGCGTCCTTGCTATCGACTGCGCGTTCAAAAAGACCCGGAAACGCTTTGGCATCCACTCCCGCCCACACTCCTTATGATGGCTCGTCCAGGCTGTTTGCCATCGGACTAAAGCCGCTCGACCTCAACGAGTGGATCGAGATAGACGATACTTTCGAGTTCCATCTGGCGGAAAAGCGGCGCATTCATGCGGAACATGGCCCTCGCGTATTTGTCGAGGAAGCAGACACGAAGGCCGCGCAGGCGGAAGTGCTCTCTCTTTTGGCCGACCACCTGCCTGCCCGCTACCCGCAGCGCTACAGCACAGATGGCGCGCAGCTAACCGTCACCGGCCAACCCGCAATTGCTACCGATCTGCCGCCGCTCCACATTGCCTCGCTGGTTGTGCAGGAAGACCTCATCCTGATGCGCAAGTGCGCCGAAGGCTGGCGGCTGGTTGCGGGCGCGTTGTGCTTCCCATCTTCATGGTCGCTCACCGAAAAATTCGGCAAGACGATGCAGGATATTCACATTCCGGTCCCGGCGTTCGGCCCCGGCACGCGCATGGCCGGCATGATCGAACGCATCTTCGACAATCTTGTAGTCGAACTGCCAGTGGAGCGGTACAACTGGTCCATCCAGGCTGGCGATGCCCTCTACCATCCGCTATCGGACGAGCAGCGCATCGACCGCGCCACCATGCGGCCCTCGCGGTTCAATGATGACAATATCAACGCCGGCGCGTTCATTCGGGTCGAGCGGCAAACGCTGCGGAAGCTGCCCGTTTCCGGAGATATTCTTTTCACGATCCGCATCTTTCTCGACCCACTCGAAGTGCTATCGCGCCACGACGACAGGAAGCGGATTGCGACCTCATTCGCCTCGCAATTGGCGGCGCTGGACGAGGCGCAGCTTGACTACAAGGGCCTGACCGGCGACCGCGACCGGCTCATTGCAGCGCTGGAACACATAGCAGGCCTTTGATGCGTGGATGCCCATCGCCCGGAATATTCGTCGAATAAGTGTGAATCCGGCAACCCGCCGGAATGAATAAACTCATTTTATTACAATGAATTAGACGACAAGCGAAAGAGGCGGTGCTTCCGTCTGGCCTCAATCGCTCTAGTATATGACGTTAAACTATGGTTTAGCGCGCCGCTTGCGGGCAGTGCCCTTGGTAACGTTTTCAAGCGAATGGAGTTTGCAAAAGAATGGCGAATGAAAAGTGGCCGGTCCACGGTGAGATAAAAGGTCCCATTGTCATGATCGGCTTTGGCTCGATCGGACGCGGAACGTTGCCGCTCATCGAGCGTCATTTCAAATTCGACAAATCGCGCATGACCGTCATCGATCCGGATGACGCCAACCGTAAGCTGCTCGACGAGCGCAAGATTGCCTTCGTGCAGGAAGCGGTGACGAAAAAGAACTACAAGGAACTGCTCACCCCTCTGCTGACCAAGGGCGGTGGGCAAGGCTTCTGCATCAACCTTTCAGTCGACACCGGTTCCGTTGATCTCATGCGGCTCTGCCGCGAGCTCGGCGTCCTCTACGTCGACACCGTCATCGAGCCATGGCTTGGCTTCTATTTCGACACCGAAGCCGACAACGCCTCGCGCACTAACTACGCTTTGCGTGAATCGCTGTTGAAGGAGAAGAACAAGCACCCGGGCGGCACCACCGCCGTATCCACCTGCGGGGCCAATCCCGGCATGGTGTCATGGTTCGTCAAGCAGGCGCTCATCAACCTCGCCACCGATCTTGGCCTGGACTTCACCCGGCCTGACCAGCATGACCGCGAAGGCTGGGCGGAACTCATGCAGCAGGCCGGCGTCAAGGGCATTCACATTGCCGAGCGCGATACGCAACGTGCGAAGAACCCGAAGCCGCTGGACGTGTTCTGGAACACCTGGTCGGTGGAAGGCTTCATCTCGGAGGGCCTGCAGCCCGCGGAACTCGGCTGGGGCACCCACGAAAAATGGATGCCGAAGAACGCCAGGGAACACAAGAGCGGCTGCAAGGCCGGAATTTTTCTCGAACAACCGGGTGCCAACACCCGCGTTCGCAGTTGGTGTCCGACGCCCGGTCCGCAATACGGTTTTCTCGTCACCCACAACGAAGCGATATCGATCGCCGACTTCTTCACCGTGCGCGGCAAGAAGGGCAAGGTCCACTACCGTCCGACCTGTCACTACGCCTACCACCCCTGCAACGATGCGGTCTTGTCGATGCATGAAATGTTCGGCGCCGCCGGCAAGCCGCAATCCGTTCACCACGTCCTCGACGAGGACGAGCTGGTCGACGGTGTCGATGAACTGGGGGTTCTGCTCTACGGTCACGACAAGAACGCCTACTGGTATGGCTCGCAACTCTCGCTTTCCGAGGCACGCAAATTGGCGCCCTACCAGAACGCAACCGGGCTTCAGGTCACGTCTGCTGTGCTCGCGGGCATGGTGTGGGCGCTTGAGCACCCCGAAGCCGGTATCGTGGAAGCCGACGAGATGGACTACCAGCGCTGCCTCGACATCCAGTCCGCCTACCTTGGCAAGATGAAGGGCTATTATACGGATTGGACGCCGCTCGATAATCGCCCCGGTCTGTTCCCGGAAGACATCGACCACAAGAACCCGTGGCAGTTCCGCAACATACTTGTCCGATAGCGTAGGCTCCACCTCACCTGCACACCTTGCAATCGCCCGGAAATCGGGCGATTGAAAGGTTGCGGACCGAGGAGAAAACACATGAGCATCGCGCAAAAAGTTCTTTCAGTCGGCTTGGGCCTGGCAGCCAGCGCTGCACTCGCCGCTTGCACGACCAGTGGCCCGTCGGCGCCACCTGTGGCCGCCGCCCCCAGCGGGGTCGAAGGTTCATGGATCGACGCCCAAGGCACGGGCCTGTCAACGATTAATGGCGGCACATTCCAGACCGTAGCTACCGATACCGGCCAGAAACTGGCTGACGGCACCTACACCCTGACCGGCCCAACCTCGGTCGAGATCACGGGCACATCGCTGATCCGCCAGTCACCGATCAGCTTCAACTGCCTGCTGGTTTCGACCAGCCAGTTGAACTGCACCAGCGCAGCAGGTCAGAATTTCGTTTTGACGCGGCGCGCCTGAACGATACCGCCGCTCAAGGGGCG
Organism: Mesorhizobium sp. 61-13; assembly: GCA_001897075.1. GTDB lineage: Bacteria > Pseudomonadota > Alphaproteobacteria > Rhizobiales > Rhizobiaceae > Mesorhizobium. The sequence goes on from MKRZ01000015.1 coordinate 16,257, forward strand.
CGCCTCATGGGGCGCCCCGATTGGCGTTGCGCCTTCCCGCCGGTCAACCGCGGCACCCCTTTTCCGAGTAACAGCTTAAGCTTGCCCGATGGACGTCGCTTCCGGCGGACGCGCCCAATCGATTCCGCTTGCAACCGAAAAACTGCAATGTGAACATGTCGGGTGCCGACTGTTATATTGCGGTCAATTTAGGCAGCCAGGATCAGAATCCCAGCGCCTTCGGCCAAGTCCATTCGGGAGAGCATCATGAAAAAACTCGCTGCCATAGCCGCCTTGTCGGCATCCACGCTCGGCCTCTCGGCCGGAGCTTCCTTCGCCGACTACACGCTCAACATTCTCCACATAAACGACTGGCACAGCCGTATTGAGTCGAACAACAAATACGAATCCACCTGCTCGGCGGAAGAGGAAACCAAGGGCGAGTGTATCGGCGGCGCGGCACGCCTCGTCACTGCCATCGCCCAGGAGCGCAAGAAGCTGGAAGGCCAGAATGTGCTTCTGCTCAATGGCGGCGACAACTTCGAAGGCTCGCTGTTCTACACGACCTACAAGGGCAAGGCAGAGGCCGAATTTCTCAACCAGATGAAATTCGATGCCATGACTGTCGGCAACCATGAATTCGACGACGGCGAAGACGCGCTCGCTCCGTTCCTCGACGTCATCCAGTTTCCGGTGCTGAGCGCCAACGTCAAGGCAAGCGCTGCCGCCAAGGTTGGTGACCGCATCAAGCCTTCTGTCGTTCTTGAAATTGGCGGCCAGAAGATCGGCATCGTCGGTGCCGTCACGACGGAAACACCGGAGATCGCTTCCCCCGGCCCGAACATCACCATCGAAGACGACGTGAAAACGATCACCGCCGAGGTCGAGAAACTGAAGGCCGAAGGCGTCAACAAGATCATCGCACTGACCCATGTCGGCTATCCGCGCGACAAGGAAATGATTGCCAGGATTCCCGGCGTCGACGTCGTGGTCGGCGGTCACACCCATTCGCTTTTGTCGAACACCGACGCCAAGGCCGAGGGCCCTTACCCGACGATGATCGACAACCCCGAGGGCTACAAGGTGCCGGTCACCCAGGCCGCTTCCTACTCCAAGTATCTCGGCGAGTTCAAAGTGGTGTTCGACGACAATGGCGTCGTCAAGGAAGCCTCCGGCGACCCGATCTTCCTCGACAAGTCGATCACGCCTGACCAGGCGGTCCTCGACCGCATCAAGGAACTCGGCGCACCGATTGAAGAACTCAAGGCCAAGCTGGTCGGAGAAAGCACCGCGCCTATCGACGGCAGCCGCGAGGCATGCCGCGCACGGGAATGCGAGATGGGCAACCTCGTCTCCGACGCGGTTCTCGATCGCGTCAAGGATCAGGGCGTAACCATCGTCTTCACCAATGGCGGCGGCTTGCGGGCCTCCATCGACCAGGGTCCGGTGACCATGGGCGAAGTGCTGACCGTTCTCCCCTTCCAGAACACCATTGCCACCTTCCAGATCAGCGGCAAGGATATCGTCGCAGCGCTTGAGAATGGCGTCAGCCAGCTTGAGGAAGGCGCAGGCCGCTTCGCGCAGGTCGCCGGCCTGAAATATGCCTTCGACAAATCGGCGGCTCCGGAAAGCCGGGTCAGTGCCGTAGAGGTCATGGACAATGGCAACTGGGTGCCGATTGACCTCGCCAAGGACTACATTGTCGCCTCCAACAACTACGTCCGCCAGGGCGGCGACGGCTACAAGATTTTTGCCGACAACGCCAAGAACGCCTACGACTACGGTCCGGGCCTCGAACAGGTCGTCGCCGACTACCTCGGCACACACACACCCTACACCCCCAAGCTTGAAGGCCGCATCACCGAGGTTGCGGCTGGTCAGCCAGCAACCGCCCCTGCAGCGGAACCTGCAAAGCCGGCTGAACCGGCAGCCGCCGAGCCCACGACACCGGCCCTGCCGTCGGCATCGAGCGACATTGCAAACACGCCGCCGACTGTTACGCCTGAGCCTGCACCGGCAGCTTCGACGACCACCGAAACCGCTCCGGCGGCAGCCGCCCCGGCCGCTGAATCGAGCCATGTCATCGTCGCCGGCGACACCTTCTGGGACCTCGCGGTCAAAGCCTACGGCGATGGCGTCAAATGGAAGGCGATTGCCGAAGCGAACTCCGCCTACAGGCCACGCCACCTTCCGATCGGCGGCACGTTGCAAATTCCGGCAGCGAACTGATAGAGTCAGGATTGTCGTCACCGGCGAGGCTGGTGACGACAAGTTGAAGCAAGGTGCGGCCACAAGCTGCATTGCATCCATGCGCCGTATCGCTACCTTTACGGCGCGTGGAGAAACGACTGCATGACCCTTACCGAACGGACCAGAGCCCAGCCCTTGGAGGCCTCTATTCCGACGACTACCTCGGCCAAGGCTGCCAAGGTGGGCGTAATGCTGGTCAACCTCGGCACCCCCGATGGCACCGATTTCAAGCCTATGTGGCGTTATTTGAGGGAATTCCTCTCGGATCCGCGCGTTATCGAGCTGAACAAGCTCATCTGGTACCCCATACTGTATGGGCCGGTCTTGACCTTCAGGCCCAGCAAATCCGGGGCAAACTACGCGAAAATATGGAACCGGGAGCGCAACGAATCCCCCCTGCTCACTTTCACGCGTTCGCAAGGCGAAAAGCTCGCCGCCGCCCTGCGTGATCTGCCGAATGTCACAGTCGACTGGGCCATGCGCTACGGAAACCCCTCCACGGGCAGCGTCGTGCGCAAGCTGGTCGAGCGCGGTTGCGACCGGATCGTTACCTTTCCGCTCTATCCGCAGTACTCGGCTACCACCACGGCAACCGCCAATGATCAGCTTTTTCGGGCCCTGATGAAAATGCGCCGCGCGCCGGCCGTTCGCAGTGTGCCGCCATACTATGACGAACCGATCTACATCGACGCGCTCGCCACCTCGATCACTCGACATCTGGAATCGCTGGATTTCGAGCCGGAGATGATCCTGACTTCCTACCACGGCATCCCGAAACCTTACTCGGACAAAGGCGACCCGTACCGGCGCCACTGCCTGGAAACGACGCGGTTGTTGCGCGAAAAGCTGGGGTGGAGCGAGGACAGGCTCATTACCACGTTCCAGTCGCGCTTCGGCGCGCAGGAATGGCTACAGCCATACACCGACAAGACTGTCGAGAAGCTCGCTCATGACGGCGTGAAACGCATCGCCGTCGTCAATCCCGGCTTTTCTTCCGACTGCATCGAGACGCTGGATGAGATAGGACGCGAAGTCCGTGACGAATTCCTTGGTGCAGGTGGCGAAAAGTTTTCCCACATCCCATGCCTGAACGACAGCGCCGAGGGCATGGCTGTCATCGAGACGCTGACGAGACGCGAACTCTCCGGCTGGGTTTGAGATACCCTTATGCGCGCCGATACAGGCAGGCGTGCAAACGAACTCAATCAATGACGTGATTGTAACGTTATGGAAACGCACTTAAGTGTTTCTGTGATGCTGCTGTCACGGGCCGTTGGCCCACTGTTCGAGGGGGAAGCAAATGGCGTTCACTGGTCTCGATGTGGTTATCCCGGTGCTTGTCGTGCTTGTACTGCTGGTGCTGTTCACCGGCATCAAGACCATTCCGCAAGGCTTTAACTACACCGTCGAACGCTTCGGCCGCTACACCAAGACGCTGACCCCCGGCCTCAACCTCATTGTTCCATTCGTCGATCGCATCGGCGCAAAAATGAACATGATGGAACAGGTCCTTGATGTTCCCACTCAGGAGATCATCACGCGTGACAACGCAATCGTGGCCGTGGACGGCGTCGCCTTCTATCAAGTGCTGAACGCGCCCCAGGCAGCTTATCAGGTTGCAGGCCTGCAAAACGCTATTCTCAACTTGACCATGACCAACATCCGCACGGTCATGGGGTCGATGGACCTCGACGAATTGCTGTCCAATCGCGATGCGATCAACGAGCGCCTGCTCCGCGTCGTGGATGAGGCAGCACACCCATGGGGCATCAAGGTAACGCGCGTAGAGATCAAGGACATCAACCCTCCGGCAAATCTGGTCGAATCGATGGCCCGTCAAATGATGGCCGAACGCAACAAGCGTGCTCAAATCCTCGAGGCGGAAGGTCTGAAGCAGTCGCAAATTCTCGAAGCTGAAGGCCGCAAGGAAGCAGCTTTTCGAGATGCTGAAGCCCGTGAACGCGCCGCCGAAGCTGAAGCACGAGCCACCCAAGTCGTGTCCGACGCCATTTCCAAGGGCGACGTTCAGGCCCTGAACTACTTCGTCGCACAGAAATATACCGAGGCACTGGCAAAGATCGGCTCCGCCGGTAACTCGAAGGTCGTGCTGATGCCAATGGAGGCCTCGTCACTCATCGGCACGCTTGGCGGAATCGGTGAAATTGCCAGGGATGTTTTTGGCGGCGACGGTAGCAAGCAGTCACGTCAGTCCGCCCGGCCGCCCGTGGTCCGCTCCACCGAAAGCTGACAGCGATAGGTTAGGTAACGCCCATGCTGGAACGCATCTTCAACGAACTCGGCCCTTGGAACTGGATGGTCATCGGCTTCATCCTGCTGGTGCTGGAAATCATGGTGCCGGGCGTCTTCCTGTTGTGGATCGGCATAGCGGCGCTGATTACCGGCGCCGTCTCGCTGCTCATCTGGGACGCCGGCTTCTGGGTGTGGGAGACGCAGGTCGTTGTCTTCCTGATATTGTCCCTGATCTGCGCCTATGTCGGCAAGCAGATCGTCTGGTCGCATCGCCGCGACACCGACCAACCGATGCTCAACCAACGCGGCGAACAGATGATCGGCCGCACTGCCACTTTAACGGAGCCGATCAGGGAGGGCCGTGGGCGTATCCAGCTTGGTGACACGTTGTGGCGCGTTTCAGGGCCGGACCTGCCGATTGGCGCGCGTGTACGTGTGACAGGCGCGACCGCGGCCGACCTTGAACTCACCGTCGAGGCTATACAGTAAACGTCAGAGCAATTCGGGGTCAGGCAGCGCCGATACGCAATAGGTCGTGGAGATGCACGAGCCCGACTGGGCGCTCGTTCTCAACCACCATCAGCGTGGTGATAGCCGACGAATTCAGGATCTGCAGGGCACTCGCGGCGAGCATTTCCGGACCGATTGCCTTGGGCTTCGTCGTCATCACCTGATCGACATTCATCGCCAGCAAGTCGCCACCGATCTTACGCCGGATGTCACCGTCCGTGATGATGCCGGCCAGAGCTCCGTCATCCGACACAATCGCGACACAGCCAAAGCCCTTGCCGGACATTTCAAGAATGGCATCACGCATTCCGGTGCCGGCCTGAACCAGCGGCAGCTTGTCGCCGGTATGCATGATATCGCGGATTTTGGTCAGGTTGGCGCCGAGTTGCCCACCGGGATGGAAGGTCCGGAAATGGTCAGGCGTGAAGCCCCGCGCCTCCAGAAGCGCAATCGCCAGTGCATCGCCAACGACCAGTTGCAGAAGTGTGGAAGTTGTCGGCGCGAGCCCGTGCGGACAAGCTTCGGCGACGCGCGGCAAAAGCAGCACGACGTCTGCTTCACGCGCAAGCGCCGATTTCTGCCCGGCCGTAACGGCAATCAGCGGTATGGAGAAGCGACGTGAATAGGCAATAATGCCCTTCAGTTCCGCCGTTTCGCCCGACCATGACAGTGCAATGATTGCATCATCGGCAGCAATCATACCGAGGTCGCCATGATTGGCCTCGGATGGGTGGACAAAAAAGGCTGGCGTTCCGGTCGAAGCCAAAGTGGCAGCAATTTTCGAACCGATATGCCCGCTCTTGCCGACGCCGGTGACGATGACACGACCGCTAATGCCGGAGATCGTCTCGACAGCTTCGGCAAATGGTGAGGCAAGTCCGTCCTGAAGTGCCTTGGCCAGCGCTTCCAGACCACCTTGGCTGGTAGATACGGTTCTCAGCGCCGACGCGATCGACGCCTGACGATCCGGCTGAGTCTTCTTGGTGGAGGTGCCCGCGCTCATGGCGGATGCGCTTAGCGCGTTGAACTTCACCTGTCCAACAATTTGCTTTGTCCCAGTGCGCGAAAAGCAGCGCCTCAACCCTCCGTTAACCATCCCAATTTACGGTTCGGTAAGCATGGCGCGCCGGCGCCTTTCGAGGTTGTAATGCCGCGTCTTCAATCCAGAACCAGAACAGCCGAGCGGGCCAGAACGGTCCGCATGCTGCTTTTGGCGGCAACTGCCCTGTTGCCGATGTCAACCATTTCAGTGCTGGCGCAGAACCTGGAACTCCGGGGTGAGGTTTCTGAATCTGCGATTCTGAGCGATCAGCAGGCAAAGACACGCGAAATGGCGCAGGCCCAGGCGGCTCGGGGGACGACCGGTGCCGGCGGTGCGCCCTCCGCCATCTATCGTCCGTCGAGTGCAGGCGCAGTGGCCGACAACACCGACACTGGCCTTTCAACCGGCAGCATCTTTGGGGCACAACAACCCACCGACACTTTCGCCGACGACGCGCCTCCGCTGCCGCGTCGCCGCCCAGCGGCTACATCTTCTGAGCCCGAACAGGCCTCGACCGACGAAACCTCGCTACCTGCGCAGGATGATGATCCTGCGCAAGATCTGCCCACCAATAGCCGCGCCACCACCATCGACGCAGAGGAAGACCTTCGGCTCAATCCTCGCGCCGAGCGCACTGGCGCAATCGAATCCGCGCCCAGAGAGCGGGAGGCCGATCCGTTTGCTCCAATCGGCATCCGTGTTGGATCGTTCACCTTGCGGCCATCCGTGGAGCAAGGCATCACCTCGACGTCAAATGCTGACTCAAGCAATGGCGGACGCCCGGCAACGCTTTCCGAAACGGCATTGCGCCTCAACGCGACCTCAGACTGGAGCACAAACTCCGCCAATGTCGACGGCTATATGCTTCTTCGAAAGACCTTGTCTGGTGACGAAATTGAAGACGCGCGTGGCCGCCTCGATACAAATCTCAACATCGACCTCGACAATGAGTGGCGAGCAGTCGGTAAGCTGGGATACGAAGCAGCTCCCGAATCCGCATCGTCTCCGGTCGTGATCACCGGCACCACCTCAGAGCCACTACGACAGACCATCGACGGCAGTCTTGGCATTGAGAAGGATGTCGGCAAGGCGCGCATCGGCCTGACAGGCGCTGTCGAGCGCAATATCTACGGTGAAGCCGAACTCTCCACCGGTGGCCTGCTGTCCCAGAAGGAACGCGACTCAACCCTTTACACGGCCACACTTCGTACGGGGTATGAAATATCGCCAGCCTTGACGCCATTTTTGGAGCTCGAGGCGGGACGGCGCCTCTACGACGAGCGTATCGACACCGCAGGCTTCGAGCGGTCGGCAGACCGGCTGGGCGCGCGCGCGGGCCTAGAACTCGACCTTGGCGAAAAGCTGGCCGGTGAATTCTCCGCCGGCTGGTTGCGGGAATCATTTGACGACAATCGCCTTGCCCCAATCTCGGCTGCGACAGTGAACGCCGATCTGAGGTGGTCGCCTGAGCGCGGCACCACCATCGGCCTGAGAGGCACAACCGCCGTGGAGGGGACGACAACTGCTGGTGAAGGCGGTTCGGTGCTCTATTCGGGCCGCCTCACAGCCGAACGGCAAATTCGAGCCAACCTTACGGCGACGGCACTTCTTGGCCTGGATTGGCGCAACTACAGCGGCTCTGACGGCCATGACCTGATCTTCAGCGCCGAAGCCGGGCTGACGTGGTGGCTGAACCGCTACGCCGGCATTACCACGCGCGCCCGGCATGAAACCCTTTCGAGCAACCTGCCCGGCCGCGACGCCAAGACCAACAGCATCTATGTCGGCCTGACGCTCAGGCGCTGAGAGGACCGGACCGCAACCTCAGCCGATTGAACGCTGGCGTTGCGGGTGCATATCGTCCAGCAGCGTGCGAATGACTTCGGACATGTTCTCGTTCATGTCGCTGCGCCACAGTGCAAAGGCGACATTTGCCTCGACAAAGCCTTCCGGCGATCCGCAATCGAAGGTCCGCCCATCGTACTTATAGCCGTAGAACGGCTGCTGCCTGCCAAGTTTCAACATCGCGTCGGTAAGCTGGATTTCGTTGCCTGCCCCACGCTCCTGGCTTTCAAGTATCTTGAAAATCTCCGGCTGCAGGATGTAGCGCCCGTTTATGTAGAGGTTGGACGGGGCGGTACCCGGCTTTGGCTTCTCGACCATTTCGGTTACGCGGAAGCCCGTATGCGTTT
>MKRZ01000016.1:0-16510 GCA_001897075.1 Mesorhizobium sp. 61-13
GGACAGTTCAGTCATGCCGCAAATTAGCGAAACCGTATGGGTGGGTCCAATCCCGGTTTGTGCAGTAAACAGGTATTGATGTTCGATCAGGCTCCTGGCGGTGTGCCGGCCAGATATTCTCTTCCCACAACGTTTCAACACCACCCAAAAATAACTGGTGGGAAAATAATTCCACTTTTCGGCAAAAATCGACGGCGCCGGCCTTATGTTTGACGCGCCAACACTATATGAATGGCCTGGGAGGTTATTGGGAGGTCGCTAAGGATAGACCCAATGCCGCAGAACATCGACAGCTTCTATGCACAGATCGAAGAAGCCGCGAACCTCGCTCCCGTAATGCCAGCCAATGAGCTCGTTTCACTCACCCGCAAGGCGATTTTGCGCCTAGACTACAAGGACGTCTCGATCCGGGGATCACGCGTTAGCCGGGCCCTCCAGGTCATCAAGGCGGAGCTTGGCAAACGCGGGCACCAGATCGGACCGGCAGCCATTTACGGCTGAGGCGTAGCGCTCGCCGCCTGACCACATCCGCATTCTGAAAAGGCAAGCCCGTACTTGGCGATAACCTGTGCCTTTTCTGCTACAGCCCAAAGCATGAAACTCCGTTACCAAACGTACACAAGTTCTGTTACCAAGCGCACACAAATTTGATTCAGGGGGTTTTCATGCGGATTGCCATTGCACTTGCAGTTATTCTTGGGGCAACGGGCGCTGCACTCGCAGCCGATCCAGCAGCGGAACTTCCCGTCGCTTCGACCTACAACTGGTCGGGAGCCTATGCCGGCCTTCATGCCGGATATTCCTGGGGTGACGGCGACGGCGTCTATACGGCCGGCGGCGTTCGCATCGAAACGGCCAATCTGAATGCAGATGGCGTCATGCTTGGTGCCCAGGTCGGCTACAACTGGCAGTTCGGTTCCGTCGTGGCCGGTATCGAAGGCGACCTCGCCTTTTCAGATGCGGATGGCGACGACAATATATTCAGTTTCCCCGGTGGTGTAGCGCCGGTCGCAACCACCCACTCCGAGCTTGACTATCTTGGCAGCATCACCGGCCGTCTCGGCTATGCCGTCGACAACGCGCTGTTCTATGCCAAGGGCGGTGTCGGCTTCACGCGTCTCGGCATCACGGATATCCCGCTTGGTGGCGGCTACAATGCAAGCGGCAAGGAGTCGGTAGCTGGCTGGACCCTTGGCGCCGGCGTCGAATATGCGCTCAACGACAAATGGACGGTCAAGGGCGAGTATCAGTTCTATCGGTTCTCGCCGAACCTGGCATTGCTTACCCCCGCCGGAACCGAATTCAGAACTTATGACGACAATTTTGATGTCCACGCGCTCAAGATTGGCTTCAACTACAGGTTCTGATCGTCTCCCAAGATGACAGGCAAAGCCCCGCTCGTACGGGGCTTTTTTGTTAGCAAGGCGTAGTCGGCCTCCGCCGGCAAGCCACCGCGCGCAATAGTCCTTATTGTGGAATTGAAACCGGCTGCCCAAAGCAGGAAACTCAAAGCCTTCGGCAACTCGGAGGCATTCATGCATAAGGATCGGTTGCTTCAGATTTCATTCCTCGCAACGATGGCGCTTCTCGTCTCCGACAGCGCCTTTGCCCAATACAACACCCCATGCACCGGTGACGGCAGACGCCTTTGCGGCACGCGTAACGCGGCTGTTGCCGAGCCCTGCCTCAGGCAGCACACAGACGAGCTGTCGCCAGCCTGCAAAGCCTATCTGGCAAAGAAAAAGCCGTAGCGCTCACCAGATCGCCAAGTAGCCCGGCGGTTTTCCGGACGCGCAAGCTTCCGACCTGTTTCCCGATAGCGCCGGCTTGGCCGTTACCGTTCGGTAACCGAATCACAGCAGCTTGCCTCCCGCGAAATGTATCGTGTTCGCAGCAACCGGTGGGCCTCCTATTGCACAAGCCCCCCGACGCCCGCCGGTTGCACTCGCGAAACTCCAGTGCGCGCCTGCCGAAAGCACAAACCCGTGTCGAGGCAAGACTCGCTAAGGGTCAAGTGCCGGAGCGTGCGCAGCGAAGTTGAAAGATCACGGCTAGCCTCAGGCCGCCTTGGCCGTCGCCGAGGTCCGGTTGATCGACGTAACCGCCAGGTTCGTCAGCTTGTTGTTCGTCGCTTTTTCCTGGTCGAGGATTTCGCTGAGCAGCTTGTGAGCCTCGTCATGTCCGAGATCCTTCGCCCATTCGCGCAGCGACCCGTAGCGGGAAATCTCGTAGTGCTCCACCGCCTGGCAGGCGGCCAGCAGACCGGCGTTGAGAGCCGTTCCCGATGCCTCCTCCATAAGCCCGTCCGCTTCCTTGATCAGGCCTTCGATCGCGTCGCATCTTTCGCCTGACGCCTTCTTGCCGATGGACTTGAAAACCTGCTCGAGCTTCTTGATCTGGTCCCTCGTTTCCGCGAGGTGATCTTCGGCAGCCTTCTGCAACTTGGCGTCCGTCGCCGCCTTGGCAACCTTCGGCAAGGCCTTGGTGATGGCGTTCTCGGCGTAATAGACGTCCTGAAGCGTGTGCTCGAAGATTTCAGCTAGAGTTTTCATGAAATATCTCCTCGTGCCGGAATTGGCTGGAGGAGAAATGGACAGCCCTTTCATTGGTTCCGATGGACGACATCACTTCCCTTTTCAGAAATGGAAGTGCGCAGGTAACCATCTGGACCGATGCCGGGCGACGAAGCAGTGCCGTAGCGGGTCGCCCGACGACCTCGCTGGCGTGGTGCGCGTGGAAGGTTTCCGGCTTTTCAAGCCGTCAATACGATGCTTACTCACCCCGCTTGACAAACTTCTGTTCGCGGCTACGCTACAGGAGTTGCTAATAAGCAGCACTCAGCGAAATTAAAATCTTCGCCGACCGCCAAAACTGCCGGTCAGGCGTAGGGCAAAAGGGCCCGATCCAGACGTTCACGTCTGGATCGGGCCCTTTTGCTTTTGCGCCTCCAATCCGGCCAAAGAAAAAGGGGACGACTACCATGACGCCACGAGAAAGTTCCAAACCCCTCGATGAACTCGAGGAGCAAGTTGACGAGGTCCTGGGCAGCGAATACGAGCACGAACCTGTGCCGGCGCGTGCGCGACACAGCACATTTTCCGTAGCCACCGTATGGATCGGCTTTCCCATGATCCTGACCGGCGCCATGACCGGTTCGCTCATGGTCGCTGGGATGGGATTTCAGAAAGCCATCTGGGCCATGCTGATCGGCAATGCGCTCATGTTTGCCTATGTCGGTGCACTGGGCGTGCTTGGCACGCGCACGGGCAAGAACTTCGCGTTGCTCGCCACGTTGGTGTTCGGCCGCAAGGGTTACGTGGTCGCTTCCGGCTTGCTGTCGACCCTCTTGCTGGGCTGGTATGCCGTCCAGACAGGCATTACGGGCAATTTGATCCACACCGCATATGGCATCAACTACTTGCTGGTCACGGTCATTGCCGGGGCCATCTATCTTGGCATTACCTTCGTCGGCATTCGCGGCTTGCATTGGATTGGCATCGTTTCCGTGCCGCTGTTCATCGTCCTTGGCACGTGGGTGGCGTTTGATACGGCCAGCCAGGTTGGCTGGTCGGCCGTGTTCGCCTATGCCGGCACCAAGCCGGAAATACCCATGGCGTTCGGTGTCGGCCTCACCATGGTGCTTGCGCTGTTTATCGACGCCGGCACCGTGACGGCAGACTTCAACCGTTGGGCCAAGGATACCAAAGGCTCGTTGATCGCCACCTTCAGCGCGTTCCCGTTCGCTAACCTCTACGCAATGCTGGTCGGCGGCGTCATGACTGCGGCGCTCGCCCTGCCCGATCCGCAGCCCTTCGCCAGCGACAACATGTTCGGATATCTGGTCAAGTACAACTTGCCATGGCTGTCCGTAGTCGCGTTCGCCTTCGTGCTGTGCAACCTCGGCTCGGTCTGCGCTCACTGCCTGTACAACTCATCGGTGGGTTGGTCACGCATTGCAAAGAGCAAGATGCGCGTAATGGCCGTCATTCTTGCGATGGTCGGTATTGCAGTCGCCGCCACGAACGTCTGGGCGATGTTCATACCCTGGCTCTCTCTGCTTGGCATTTTGATCCCGCCGATCGGCGCAATCATGATCGTGGATCTCTATTTCACCCGGCCCAATGCGGTCTCCGACTGCGAGTGGCGCGGCAAGTCTTTCGCAGCCTGGATAATTGGCTCCCTTGCTGCATTCGCAGTCGAAGGATTGGCGCCGGGATTGTCCACCGCCATTTCCGCCTTCGTCGTCGCGGCAATAGCCTACTGGTTGATTAGCGCATCCGAACGTCGCGCCAGTGCCGCAGTGCGCTACGAGGCCACCTGAACTGAATAGAGATACCGCGACGCTGTTGAAGCGTCTGCCACATCAACGGCGGGCCCTGCGAACGGGGCCTCGCCAAGCAAATTCACAGCACATCAACAGTGGAACACGAAAATGAGCGGACTTGGCGGACTTAATAAATCCCCCGACGGGGTCGTTATCGGCTTGGCGCAACTACAGCTTCCAACCGTCGTGTCGACGGCCGATCTGGCGAAACAGACGGAAAGGATCTGCGCCATGGTCTCGAAGGCGAGAAGGGGCAGTCCGGCGATGGACCTCGTCATATTTCCCGAATACTCGCTGCATGGCCTTTCGATGGATACGAATCCGGAGATCATGTGCAGTCTCGACGGGCCGGAAGTCTCCGCCTTCAAGGAGGCCTGTGCCAGCCACAAGATCTGGGGCTGCTTTTCCATCATGGAATACAATCCTGCCGGCAATCCCTACAACAGCGGCATCATCATCGACGACAAAGGCGAGCTCAGGCTTTACTACCGGAAAATGCATCCTTGGGTGCCGGTCGAGCCGTGGGAACCGGGCAATCTCGGCATTCCTGTTTGCGACGGGCCTAACGGCAGCAAGCTTGCCCTGATCATCTGTCACGACGGAATGTTCCCGGAGATGGCGCGGGAATGCGCCTACAAGGGTGCCAACATCATGATCCGGACGGCCGGTTACACGGCTCCCATCCGGCACGCCTGGCAGGTCACCAACCAGGCCAATTCATTCTGCAACCTGATCTACACCGCCAGCGTTTGCATGGCCGGCAGCGATGGAACTTTCAATTCCATGGGCGAAGGCATGATCGTCAACTTTGATGGCACGCCCCTGGTTACCGGCAACGGCATGCCGGACGAGATCATCACCGGCGAAGTGCGCCCTCGGCTCGCCGACGAGGCGCGGCGCCTGTGGGGCGTTGAAAACAATATCTATCAACTGGGCCATCGTGGCTTTGTTGCTGTGCGTGGCGGTGCGGGGGATTGCCCCTACACATACATGAACGATCTTGCCGCCGGGAAATACCGTTTGCCATGGGAGCACGAGGTGGAGGTAACCGACGGGACTTCGTGTGGATTCCCACGCCCGACACGCGCCTATGAGAAATAAGAGTGTCTCGGCCCATGTTGCCTCTCGAAGATGCGCCGCTTCGTGCATACCATGCGGCACTCATGTCCACGATCAGGACATCGACGCTATAACTTAGGTGGACGGCCACAAATGTCGCAACGTGATCCAATCAAAGTCGGCGTGCTTTTCTCCGACTATGACGCCGTCTCGGCAAGCGAGACCGCGCAACTGAAGGGAACGTTGTTTGCAATTCAGGAAATCAACGAAGCAGGCGGTATCGACGGCCGCGAGCTTGTCGCCGTCCAATACGATCCGCACGCTTCGGCTGGCCAATACCGCGTTCTGGCTGAACGCCTGATAATCAAGGACAAGGTCAACGTCATATTCGGGTGCTTCATGTCACACACCCGCAAGGCCGTCATCCCGGTTATCGAGAAGTGGAACCGCTTGCTTTTTTACCCGACGCTTTATGAGGGTTTCGAGCATTCGAACAACGTCATCTACACCGGGCCGGCGCCAAACCAGAACAGTGTCCAGCTTGCGGAGTTCATGACGTCGAACTTCGGCGCACGCATCTACATCGTGGGGTCGGACTACATCTTTCCCTATGAATCCAATCGCATCATGACCGACCTTGTCCAGCAAAGGCAGGACAGTGAAAAGGTCGGAGAAAGATATGTCGGGCTTGATGCAACTGAAAAGGACTTCACGGACATCATCGCCGATATCAAGAACGAGAGGCCGGATTTCATTTTTTCGACCGTCGTTGGCAATCCCACCCAGTACCTGTACCGGGCTTATGCGGATGCGGGGCTCGATCCCAAGGAAATGCCGATTGGGAGCCTTTCGACCTCCGAAGCAGAAATCGCGCAAATGGGAGCCGACGTTGCGGCCGGACACTTTACGTCCGCGCCCTATTTCCAGTCTATCGCCACCCCGACCAACCGCATTTGCCTCGAAAATTTCAGGAGGCGGTTTGGCGACGAAACCGTGCCGAACCAGACTTGGGAGGCGGCATATTTCCAAGTGTACCTGTTCGCCAATGCGGTCCGCCAGGTTGGCAGCGACGAGATCGATGTGCTGTTGCCGGCGCTGTTGGGGTCGGAACATAACGCGCCTCAGGGACGGATCCGAATTGATCCGTCCAACAATCATACATGCCTCTACCCTCGCATAGGTCAGGCGAAAGCGGACGGCCAATTCACCATCGTGCGGGAATCGAGGCGAGCCGTGTACCCGGATCCCTATCTGGTGACGCACTCTCTCGGCGACTGGACTGCGAAACTGGACAAATGACGACACAAGGACGGGGCAGGCCAACGCAGGCAACTCCGAAGCTCCTCAGGGATCTTCGGACATTGCGTGTCGCGGTATTCCATCCCAAGGACCAGGACGGAGAACAACTCACGCAGCAACTGCAGCGCATCGGCTGCCAGGTCCAGGCATTTTGGCCGCCTCTGCAGGAACCGCCCGCGGACACTGATCTCGTGTTTTTTGCCGTAAGGCCTGATGTCGTCAAACTGGATTTCCCCTGGTGTCGGGAAAGTCGGTCTCCAGCCGTCATTGCCGTCGTCAACTATGAAAATCCGGTCATTGTCGATGCGATCCTGAGGCTTGGCGTGAAAGGCGTCATCGCATCGCCAGTCAGATCCTTTGGTGTGCTTTCCGCTCTGGTGGTGGCCCAATATGTCAACGACGAGCTTCATACGAAGGACAAACAAATCACTCGCCTTGAAAGCAAGTTGTTCGGAATTCGAAAAGTAGCAGAAGCAAAATCGATATTGATGGAAACTCGAGGGATCACCGATCGGGAGGCGTATCGGGTGATCCGCGAGCAGGCAATGACAAGGCGCGTCAGCACCGAGGAGATTGCCAACGCCATTATCAACGCCAATAGCATTTTGTCGTTCAAGAAATAGGAGCCGCGACAGAGCCGGCGCCATCGTTAACGCCCGCCCGCGCGCCACGTTCGACAACATAGAAGTGGCTGATACAGGAGCGCCGATCCAACGAGAGCGGGCCGTTCTTGAACGTCGGCTAGCAGCTCAGACCATAGTGTCCGGCAATGTTTGCACTTGGCACGCCGGATAGGGCGAAGATGGGAACTCGTATGTAACTGTAATACCTATGCAATATTGGGCCGCGACTGCCGGTCAGGAACGGACGTGCATGCGGACTTATCGCCGAGCTGATCAGTGGCGCAGTATCCTCGCAAATGCGCCGAGTTTTGCTCGTGCGGCGCGAGCCGGAGCCATGACCTGAATAACTATAGGCCTGATCCAGCCGCCCCGATGCTGATCGGCAAGCCTAGTTTGCCCTCTAAGACCTCGGTTTGCGAGAAACGAGGGTCACGGCAAGGCTGCTTGGTCTCCAGCGCCCGCACCAACAGACAACTCTCATTTATCTGTGATCGCCTCGTCCAATACCTTTATTATCACCCTTTGGCCTGATCGATATACCAGTCGAGGATTTCCGAACCGGTCATCATGGCCACACCCTCGTGGCCGAGAATATAGTCGTAGAGCATCTCGAGATATTTGATGCGGTGGGGGACGCCGGTAAGAAACGGATGGATGGAGATTGCCATCACCCGCGGGGTCTTGGCGCCGTCGAGATAGAGACGGTCGAACTGATCGACGCCGCGCTTGTAAATCTCGTCGGAGCGATGGCCCTGAACCGCGGTCATCACCACGTCGTTGATTTCGACCGTATAGGGCACCGAGATGATCGGGCCGGTCTTAGTGTTCATTGTCACCGGCTGGTCGTCGAGGCACCAGTCGCAGACATATTCGATGCCGGCATCGGCCAGGAGATCGAGCGTGTCGGCGGTCTCGGTCAGGCCAGGGCTTTCCCAGCCGCGCGGCGCCTTGCCGGTCAGGGCACGGATGGCTTCGATCGTATCAGCGATGGCCGCACGTTGATCGTCGACGCGGTGCATGGGCCGCTGGATGAAACCGTGGCCAATGAAGTCCCAACCGGCCTCGAAAGCTGCAAGGCAGGCCTCCTCATAGACGCGGCAAGCCGAGCCGTTGACTGCAAAGCTCGCCTTCAGGTTGCGGGCCTGCAGCACTTCCAGAAACCGCCAGAAGCCAATGCGCATTCCATATTCATGCCAGGCCCAATTAGGAATATCTGGCAGCAAAGGTTGCCCCATGGGCGGCGGCAGGACGGTGCGCGGCATTGCATTATCGGGTGACCAGTTTTCGACATTGACGATAGTCCAGACCGCTACCCGCTCGCCCTTCGGAAGACGCAACGGCGGCCGCTTCGTGATCGGGCTATAAGGTAACCGGTTGCGAATGACATCGGGATCGATCGTTTCGGGCATGGAAGCTCCTGACAATTATTGGAACGAGGCGAAGACGCTCGCGACTTCGTCTGTGCAACGACCGGCCCCGACCAGCAGGGAAAGCAGCAGGCGCGCCTTGTGCGCCGAAAGCAGGCCCGCACCGATCAGGCCCCGGCCGAGAAGGTCGATCTCCGAACCCGGAAAGCCATAGGTATTGGCAAAGATCGGCCCGCCGGGAACGCGCGACGCCAGGATGACAGGCATCGCACGCGCCACCTCCTCGCTGGCGGCGGCAAGCCCGCCGGGCAGGTGACCGGCACCCATTGCCTCGATCACCAGGCCCTTGTAGCCCAATTCGGGAATGGCGCGGATCATGCGGTCATCGTCGCCGAGACCGACACTCACCAGTGCGACCGGCGCAGCCTTCGGCATCGGCCGGCCGATCCCGGCGTCGATACGCGCAAGCCTCAGCACGATGCGCGCTCTGCCTTCGACGACATGGCCGAGCGGACCGAAGCCAACCGAGGCGAACGCCGAGGGCAGAGCCTTGTGCTGCTTGGAAACGAGGCGCGCGGCATGAATTTCGTCATTGAGCACGACGAGCACGCCAAGGTCGCGCGCCTCACTCGCGGCCGCCACGGTGACCGCAGCCAGGAGGTTGGCGTTGCCGTCGGCTCCCGCCGCACCTGCCCCCCGCATGGCGCCCGTAACCACCACCGGCTCGGCTCGCCGGTGGACAAGGTCGAGCAGGACGGCTGTTTCGTCGATGGTATCGGTGCCTTGCACGACCACGACGCCGTGCGCGCCCTCTTCCAGCGCCCGGTCGACGAGTTCATTGACCTGCTGCATCTGAGGGAAGGACAGTGAGGCCCCCGGCACAAGGAACGGCGTGGCGACGCCGATTTCGGCCACTTCGGCAAGCGAGGGCACCGCCGCCACCAGCTCCGCCCCGGTGACCTTCGGCACGATGCCGGCGCTGCTCTGCGGCGCCATGGTGATCGTGCCGCCAAGCACGATGATGTGAACCCTTGGTTTACTCACGAAAATCCCGTCTAGCGGCCGGAGCGCGGCGCAGGCAATCGGCGAGCGATGTGATGTCACCGTCAGGCGACGGCACCGCGTCGGCTTCCTCTCGCTCCGTTCCCCTCATATGATGCCAAGCTTGTCGACCTCCTCGCGGACAGATTGCTTGATCCGTTTCTCCAGCGCCACGAACTCATGGCTGGCGCGATCGCGGGGAAACGGTAAGCCGACGTCGATAACTTCCTTGACCCCACCCGGCCGAGTAGCCATGACGACGATCTGGTCAGCGAGGAATATCGATTCCGATATGCTATGGGTCACGAACACGACCGTCATTTTCTTCTGTTCGCAGATGCGCAACAGCTCTTCCTGCAAGATTTCGCGCGTCTGCGCATCCAGTGCCCCGAACGGCTCATCCATGAGCAGGATCGACGGCTCGTTGGCGAGCGCCCGCGCGATGGCGACGCGCTGCTTCATTCCCCCCGAAAGGTCGGACGGATACTTGTTCTCATGCCCCGCCAAGTTCACCATCGCGAGGTAGCGCTGGGCGGTCGCAACCTGCTCGACGCGCGAGCGACCCGCCAGCATCGGGCCGAAGGCGACGTTGTCCAGTGCTGTGCGCCAGGGGAACAGGCCATATTCCTGAAACACCACGCCACGGTCGGCCGAAGGCTCGCTGATAACGCTTCCGTCGACGATAACCGAGCCTTTGCTCGGTCGCGCAAAACCGCCGATCATCGACAATAACGTCGACTTTCCGCAACCCGACGGCCCGAGCAGGCAGGTAAAACTGTTCTCGGCCAGGCTGAGATCGACGTTCTTCAGCACGGTGTTGACGCCGTAGGCCTTTGACACCCCGGTAATGCGGATTTTCGGCGCGGCGGGTTCCTGGTGAGCGAGCGCGTGCGCGTCGCGACTGGTTTCCATTGTCATGTCCTCCCGCCCTTTCGCCATCTGAAGAGCCGCGCCTCCAATAGCCGGAACAATTCGTTGAACAGGAAGCCGATGATGCCAGTCACGATGGCGCCGAGCAGCATTTGCGGCATGAGAAAGAAGGTTCTGGCGTCGTTGATCATGAAACCGAGACCGGAATCGGCGGCAACGAACTCTGCGGCGACAATCACGAAGAAGGACAGGCTCAAAGCCAGCCGCAAACCCGTAATGATACCAGGGAGAGCCGCAGGCAGCACCACATAGCGCAGGATATGCATCGGCTTGGCCCCAAGACTGGCAGCCGCCCTTACCAGCACCGGATCGACAAACTTCACCCCCTCCAGCGTCGTGATGAACATCGGGAAGAAGGCGGCGTAGGCGATGAACGCGATCTTGGACGCTTCACCTATTCCGAACCAGAGCACCATCATCGGCAAGAACGCCAGTGGCGGAATGGAACGAAGCAGTTCGATCACAGGCTCGAACAGCACCGCCAGAGGACGCCAGGTCGCGACCGCCACACCGACCAGAAGCCCGGTGAGCGCCGCCAAGCCGAATCCTGCCACTACGCGATAGACGGTAGCGATGATGTCGCGCTGCAACTGGCCGGATTTGCTGAACTCTATGCCGGCCTGGTAGACCTCCACCGGTCCCGGTATCAGGATTGGGTCGAAGAAGTGGACCAAATCCCGATTGGCGACGCTGATCACATGCCACAGCAGGACGAACAGCGCGATGGAGAAGGCTCGATAAACCCCGGGGATGCCATCCCGCGTAGAAGTCGGTTCGGCCACAGGGGTAGCTTGCGGCAGCTCAGGCACCATTTGACAATCCCTCAGCCCCGCCAGGTGACTAGGGCCGGATCGACGGAACGGGCGATCCCGGCCGAAAGGATCGAACTCGGCGGAACCTCTCCTGAGATTTTATTGATGGACTTAGCCCAGTCTGACAGGACTTTGTAGCTGGTCGCCAGATTCTCGGGTATTCCGAGTTCGAAGCGGTTGGCATCCAGCATCAGCGCAAGCAGCTTCGGCTCGATCCGCAGCACCTTCTGGATGTCCTCGAACACTCGGCCACGATCCGTGGTCAGCACGACATTGGCCTTGACCAAGGCTGTCAGAAACGCTTTCAGCGTGTTCGGCCGGTTTTCGATCCAGTCCTGCTGCGCCAGAAGCACAGACTGGAAGGTAAGCGGGTCGCCGGGCGGCATCGGCTCCGGCTTGCCGGATGCGTAGACCGTCGTCAGGGTGCAATAGAGAGATCCGCCGAGTTCGACCAAGCGCTGCAGGTTCGGCTGCCAGCCAAGCAGTCCATCCACGTCGCCTTTGGAAGCCGCGACGACGCCTTCGCTCTGATTCATGTTCACAAGAGCCACCTTCGAGGCGTCGAAGCCATAGATCTTGGCAAGCTTAGTGAGGATCAGGACCTGCGGCGTGCCCTGCGTGAATGCCACGCGCTTGCCTTCGAGTTCTTTCGGCGAATTGAGCTTGACCCCGGGCGCCAAGGCGAAACCCTGATTGCCGGATATGTCCGCCAGCTGCGAGATCGTCTTGACGGTCTTGATGCGGTCGCCCAGCACTACTTGAGCGAAAGTGTTGCCGAGCGCCAGCGGCACGGCGCGTCCGGCCATCAGCGGAATGGTGTCAGCCGCGGTCTGCAGCCAGCGGATGGATATGTTCAAACCCTGTTCCTTGAGCAGGCCGAGAGCGTCCGCGACGATGAGCTGGGTGCCGATTTGCGGATCGCGAACGGCGGCGATTTCGAACGCCGTCTCCTCCAGTTCGGTCTCGGCCAGCGCTGGCATGCTGCCGGCAATCGCGGCGGTGCCAAGAACGCCGACTCCCGCGATGAATTTTCGACGCGTCAAATCATCTGCCGAGCGCAGCTTGCCCATGTGATTGTCTCCTCACCTTTGGTTCCCCGGCAACTTTCGTGCCGTTCAATCATGATTGATATCAGTCGGTTTAGGTTTGTCAACTCAGTTGAATGAAATTCCATTTTTTATTGGGTTTCGGAAATTTTGCCCGCATCGCGGCCGCCCAAGTCAGCCGATCGGGGCGAACGCCGCGGGGCGGACCAGCGAGCTTTTCTGCTGTGTGACCATTGGCATGGCCTCGTCCATGAACATTCGGAATTCGCCGTCCTGCAGCAGGGATGCCCGGCAAGTCCTCCGAGTTTCCTCGTCATCGAAGCCCCAGACCTGCGTGACTTCGTTCAGCGGCCCTACCTCCGATACGAAAAGGCCGATGAGCTTCTGCAAATGCTGCCGCTGCAGCGGCAGGCCGATGGATTCGACGAGCTTGAGATAGGCCGGCATCTTGCCTGGCCGGATGGTGTAGGTGCGGATTTCGACAATCATGTTTCTGGTCTCCCCTGGTTTCCATTATCGTCAGGCATGAGAGGCGGCCGTTTACGCCAGCGAGCCACCGTCCACCGGAATGATCGCCCCAGTGATCATGGACGCGGCTTCCGAGGCGAGGAACGCCGCTAGGCCGGCGGTGTCTTCCGGCTCCGCCAGCCGTTTGATGGGCAGGTTGCGCACCACTTTGTCGAGCTCGGCGTCGTCTTCCCACTGCCAGCGCGAAAACTCGGTCCGCGTCAGCGTCGGTGCGATAGCATTCACGGTTATGCCGAACTCCGCCATTTCGACCGCGAACTGGCGAGTGAGCATCAGCTCTCCGGCCTTCGAGATCGAGTAGTCGCCCATTTTCGGTCTGGCCTTAAGCGCCGTCGACGACGTTATGTTGATGACCCGCCCCCATCCCCTTTTTTTCATGTCGCCGCAGACAAGTTGCGACATACGAAAATAGGAGGTGACGTTTATCCGCAGCATTCGTTCAAAATCAGCGACGTCAACGTCAAGGATGTCATTGTTGCTGCTTCCGGCGGCTGCATTGTTGACCAGGACATCGACCCGGCCGAACGCATCCATGTGTCGGCGGTAGGCCAACTCGACACCTTCGGGCAAGGACAGGTCCGCCGTTATGACGTTGGCCTTGACGGAATGGGCTTCGATCTGCCGAGCGCTTTGGGCGAGCGCATTTTCATCACGACCGATGATGGAAACGTCCGCCCCGCTTTTTGCCAAAGCGACGGCGATGGAGCGCCCGATGCCGCGCGAGCCGCCAGCAACGAGCACTGTTTTTCTAGATTTGTGATTCTCCGACATTCTTGCGCCCCTCACACGAGATATTCTTTTATGGCGTCTTCATTCCATTCGACCCCGAGGCCAGGCCGCTGGCGAATGTGAATCTTGCCGTCACGGAAATCGACCGGCTCTTTCCAAATCGGCTCCCACCAGGGTTGATGCTCCTGCCAGACCGCATTCGGCAGTGCACACGCTTGATGGCTGCTCACTTCCATGAACAGGTGCGGCGTGATCGGCAGATGAAACGCCTCGGCCAGGTGCGCGACCTTCATCCAATTGCTGATACCCGCGGTCCGCATGAGATCAGGCATGATGAAATGCCCGCATCCCTCCTGGCAGAGACGTCGGAAATCTTCGATGGCGTAGTTGGTCTCGCCGACACAAAGAGGCGTCGAACTCTGGCTCGCGAGCCGCGCCATGCCGGCATAGTCTTGATGGTAGATCGGCTCTTCAAGCCAGAGAAGATCCTGCTCCTCGCAGTTGCGGATAAAACGCAGCGCCGTAGGCACATCCCAGGCCTGGTTGGCGTCGACCATAAGCTTGACATCGGGACCGATCGCCTCGCGGACGGCCGCGACGCGCGCCAGATCGTCGTCCACGTTCGGCTTGCCGGCCCGCATCTTCATCCCCCGGAAGCCTCTCGTAACGAACGACGCCGCCTGCACCTGCAATTCGTCGATCGACTGGTTGAGCCATAACCCTTCGCTCGCATAAACTTCGATGGCATCTCTGTAGCCGCCAAGCAGTTGCGCGAGCGGTACGCCCGCGACCTTGCCGGCTATATCCCACAGCGCTGTCTCCAGCGGCGAGATCGCGATGATCGCCGCTCCGGAATGGCCGATGAACGTGCAGGCATTCCTCATCTTCTGCAGGCAACGTTGGATATGGCCCGCGTCCTCGCCGACGATGAGGCCGCCGATGTCGTCGATCATCGACTGGATGCCGCGCACGCGGCCACGCCCGAACGCAAACACCCAGCCAAGTCCGGAAATCCCGTCATTGGTATGGACATCGACGATGACCGTATCGATGGCGGTAATCGGGAAGGTAGCCGTTATCAACGGTCGCTCCAATGGAATGGACACCATCCTGGTTCTGATGCTCTGAATTTTCCTGGTCATCGCACGTCCTTGTCTTGCTAAAAACGAGTCGGGTTGTCTTCCGACAAAGGCTGAAAAATGGATTGCGGTTCGTCCTTACACCGGGGCGGAATCCAATTCAACCATGTTGAATAGTTTTCAATACGAGTCAGGCTGGGACGGCTTTCAAAGCCCCACCAGATCCGCCAAACGTTGAAGTTGAGAGACAAAAATCGTTATATTGAACGATTTTATGCTGCGCGCTTGCGCCGCTGCTCAATTCTAGTGATAAGCGCAGTTGAGTGTTGGTCAAATCGCGTTGCCGCCAAGCGTAGCAATTGGCGAGCCGCCCGATCAGAATTCAACCAGGAGTATTTCGGTGAAGGCCACTGTTTTGAAAGACGAGGAACTAGATGTCGGCGTCAAGGTCAGGCATCTACGCATAAGGAAGGGCCTGACGCTCAAGCAACTGGCCGAAATGGTCGATTGTTCCAATTCCCTGCTATCAAAAATCGAAAATCACCGTACCAATCCGTCGCTCGGAATGGTCAAGAAGATCGCCACAGCCCTTGGCGTGAATATCGGCGACCTTTATACTCCCGACGACGATCTGCTGAGGATTGTCTCGCGCGCCGACAGCCGTCCCCTTATCAGGATGGGGCAGACCGACCAGGAAAAGGGCTTCGTCCTCGAGCGGCTCATTCCGTTCTCTGACCAGCATCTCCTGCAAGGCAGCATTCATCACGTCCCGCCGGGGTTCGAAACCGACGGCCCCTCGCACACCGAGGGGGAAAAGTTCGGCTACGTGCTTCTTGGCGAGATCGAGCTGCGCGTCGGGGATCAGATCTTCGTCGTACGCGCGGGCGATTCGTTTTGCTTCCATTCCAAATGGCAGCATTCTTATCGCAACCGCAGCGACAGCATCGCACGGGTATTGTGGCTGAACACCCCACCTAACTTCTGAATGAACGACTTCCTGAAAGGGCTGTATATCGTTCGGTAGTGCCGCGGACGGTCGGCCGCGAAAGCTTTCGGAATTGGATTTTGATATCCTCTCCGGCCTGGACGACGTGATCGGGTCTAGGTCTGCCCCTGAAAGGTGGCCATCCCTTGACCTGCCCCGCTAGAGAGGTCCACCGGATAAGTTGGAGTTCCGGCGGTTATGGTCGCCGAGATTGGCTGACCGGGTTGAAGCGTAGAACAGGCCGAGGCTGCGAGGCAAGATGGCTTGCGGAGCCGGTGGGATGTAGCCGAGCGAACTGTGGGGCCTGATGTTGTTGAAGTGCTGACGCCAGTTTTCGATCACGATCTGCGCCTCCTTCAGCGTGTAGAAGATTTCGCCATTCAGCAATTCTTCGCGCAGCTTGCCGTTGAAGCTCTCGCAGTAGCCTTTCTCCCAGGGTGAGCCGGGTTCGATGTTGAGCGTTTTGACACCGATCCGGCCAAGCCATTGACGAGGCGATTTGCGCTCATGAGCAGTGGCTTTAGCCAGAACGAATTGGCCCGAATGGCCACTTTGAGCGTCCGCTATGTCGGAACGCTGGAGCGCGCAGAGCGGTCGCCAACACTCCCAACCGTTGAAGCGCTTGCCGACGCTTTGGGTACCACGCCTGTGCAACTGCTAACCAAAATGGAAACGGCGCCACCGGCGG
>MKRZ01000016.1:16674-51091 GCA_001897075.1 Mesorhizobium sp. 61-13
TGAAATTTCTGGTACGCCCACGGGGAATCGAACCCCGGTTTGCGCCGTGAGAGGGCGTATGCCTTAGAGGCTATCTATCCACCGCCGTCCACAGTTGTTTTTAATATGTTCTGCCTATGTTTTCATTTTAGCATGAACTATCCACCATTGTCCCCCATCGTTCCCGGATATATAATTGACGAATAGTTGACGGTTTTGAACAGGTGCCACATGGGCAGGACTATTCGCGAAGTGGCGTTGACGACGCCGAACGCCCGCAAGAGCCTTGCCGATGGCGTCTATTGGCGCGGGGTGAGTTCCGAGGTTCATCTAGGCTACCGCAAGGGAAAACGCTCGGGGCGCTGGCTGGTTCGTTGGCGTGTTCCCGGTTCCAAGTACAAGCAGGAAGGCATTGGGGCAGCCGATGACGGTATGCCCGCCGATGGTGGCGAGACACTGAATTTCGAGCAGGCAAAGGCCAAGGCCGTCCGCCACGTTGAAACCGAACGCAAGAAGGCAAGAGACGCAGGCAAGACGCCAATCCCGAGCGTCCGAGAAGTGGTTGAGGCCTATTCGGATGCGCGAAGCGCCAGGGCGAAGAAACAGGAGGGCGCGAGGCCGGATGATGCTCGGGGCAGACTGGCTTTGCATGTCCTTTCCCACGCCATAGCCGCCAAGCAGCTAGACGCCCTCTCCGACGAGGACTTGATAGAGTGGCGAACCGGATTGCCTAGCGACCTCGCCACTTCCTCTGTGCGCCGAATCGTCAATGACTTCCGCGCTGCGCTCAATGGCGTACCCGTAAAGGTGTTGAAGCGCTTGCCGGCCTCATATCTCACCACAATCAAGCTTGGCATGAAGTCAGGTGAGGCAGAGCCAGCCGGCGCGAGGGATGGTGCGGCTCTCCCTGATACTGACGTACGCCGGATAATCGAGGCAGCCAAAGTCATAGACGAGAGCGACCAGTGGGAAGGTGACCTTTTCCGAATGGTGGTGGTGCTTGCGGCCACCGGCGCACGTTTCTCTCAAATCCAGCGCATGCAGGTTGGTGACGTGCAGGCAGAGCAAAGCCGCCTCATGGTGCCTACGTCCCGCAAGGGCAGAGGGCAGAAGCGCGCGACACATACCGCCGTGAGGGTGGGGAATGACGTGATGGAGGCATTGAGGCCGGTAATTGCAGGCCGGCGTCCTGCCGAACCACTGCTAGAGCGCTGGCTACATCGCCAAGAGAAGTCCGAGGATGGCAAGAGGGGGGTATGGGTACGGGACACGCGGGGAGCATGGAAAACGTCTGCCGAACTCACGCGCCCTTGGGCATCCATCATCAAGAGCGCAGGACTACCAGCGGACACGGTTCCCTATTCCTTACGGCATTCCTCGATTGTTCGCGGGCTGCGGGCTGCGCTGCCTGTCCGTCTCGTCGCTCAACTGCACGACACCTCAGACAAGATTATCGAGCGGCACTATGCCGCCGCCATCGTCAACGCCCTTGATGACTTGGCCGCTGCTGCCGTGGTTCCGCTGATCGACACCGAACGCGGCAAGGTAGTGAAGCTGCGCGGATGAAATCACTTACGCCAGATCGCAGACCATCCCATATCTTGGACTTTGAGGCTATTGGGCGCGTTGTAGATCGAGTCAAAGATATGGATGCCAGCTTGGGGTCGGCGTACGAATTGCCCGCAACCACAAACTCGGTGGATTGGGGTCGAGTCCGGGCCGCGCGTGCTGACTTGGCAAGTTCTATCTCTTGGGCCTACACGCTCCGCGATGTCCACGCTGACTGGACCAGCGACAGCCGCGCGAAACGGCGATACACTGCACTTGAGCGTGTCCACCGGATGGCTCGGGAATTGATTGCGCTGATCAAAGATGACCAGTTGCCCCTCACCCCATCGTTGGCACCTCGTTTTCTGACCTCTGACGAGGATAGTTTCCATGTCGTAGATTTCTCCCAACTCATGGTGGGTTTGGAACGACTGCAAGAAGCCGCAAAGCAGGAGCGAGCGCGCCTCAGCAACGCCGATCTGCATGAGGCTGCTCCGCTTTCCCGTGTGGGAGGGGATTCAGCGTCCTTGGCTACTCCTGGCAATGCATTCATCTCGAGAATGGGGGAGGCGTTCAAAAAGGGTTTCGGGCAGGAAGTCTTGATCAAGTTTACGAGTGATCGCGAGCCTACTGGACCGTTCGTCAGCTTCGTGGAAGCCGTAACCCGCGAGATGGGAGAACCCATGACAGCGGAGGGAATCCGAAAAGCGTGGGATCGAGCAAAGGTTCACGGACAATCATCAGAAGAAAAATGATCCTTGTCCTGTGACGGCAGACAGTACGTGTGAATAATCGGGGACGCCCTGACACCAATTCGTTCAGGTGGCGTGACTGGCGGAAACCAGTCGGTTCCAAAGGAACCCTGCTCCCATGACCAAGCTGTCTGTTACTATCCCCGAGGCGGTCGCGATGACTGGCCTCTCTCGCACTTCCCTCTACAAACTATTTTCCGAGGGTAAGCTTGTCCGCCGCAAGAACGGCAAGCGCTCGCTCATTCTGGTCGAAGACCTTGAGCGCGTCGTCAAGTCTCTCCCGGAAGCGGCTTGAGGGAGAGGTCATCATGCGGTCTGAAATGCGAAAACCCGTCGCGGGCAAGGCGACGGGCTTCCAAAATCTCGAAAAGCTTCCCAGCAAGTTCGATGACCCGGAAGATAGCCCGAACCTCGCTCATCTTCAAGCATCCCGCATTCGGCAGCGTTTTGCGCTTTCGTGGCCGGTCGCTCGCCTGACTGCCGAGCTCTATTTCGGGAGGACAGCATGAGCGACACTACTCCCGTCACAAACAAGGCCTTCGGATCACAAGCCAAGTGGCGAGATAAGAACCCAAAGGCGGTGTGGGCGCAGGCAGCCTTACGGTCAGCGCTTAAGCGTGGTTTGGCCATAGCCAAGCCCTGCGAGGTCTGCGGGGCAGAGCCGGCAGAAGCTCATCACCCGGACTACGACAAACCGGCTGAGGTCATCTGGCTTTGCCGGCTTCACCACAAGGCAGAACATCGCCGCATGAAAGCGGAGCGTTGCAAATGAGCGCCCGCAAATTCTCCATGGTATCCCCGGCCATATGGCGGCCGGGGAGATTCCTTTCCCTTGGCGACCCAAAAGCCCAGGTGCTTTATCTCTATTTCCTCACCTGCGAGCATCAGAACAGCGCTGGTTGCTTCAGGCTGCCCAATGGCTATGCGAGCGCCGATCTGGGTTGGCCGACTGAGCAGTATATGTCCGTTCGCCAGATCCTCATCGACGGTGAGATGATCGCCTTCGACGCAGCAACCTCAACAATTTACGTTGAGCGCTGGTTTCAGCACTGTGCGGCAATGTCGGACAAACATGCGATAGGCATCCGCAGGGTGATCAGCGCAATCGAAAGCGACGTGATCCGGGAAAAGGTAGAGGCCGATTTTGAGGCATCCGAGGTGCTGAGAAAGGGAATTCAAAACCCGCTCGATGTGTCGTTCTCAAATGGCTCACACCTTCTCAAATCCAATTTCATGACAGGAAGGGCAAGATGATGGGAGCGATACCCTATCGGTACGCTATCGATACGGTACCGATAAACAGAAACGGAAACGTAAAACATAAAACGGAAACGGAGACCGAAAGGACACCGAGAAAAAAACAAAAAAAGAAATTTGAAACTTCCGCATTCGCCTCGCTTCAGCGGGCGCTATCGCGCCTCTGCTTTTCTGGTATTTTCGATGGAGTAAACCACCAGCGTCATGCGGTGGAAAGGACGCAAGGGGCTTGAGAGAAAGAGCGGTGGCAGCGGCAGTGCTCATCCTGCCAGCGCTTCGTGTTGGACGGGCCGTGTGATAGATAATCCAGAGCTTGCAACGTCCGGAAAGCAGCATGCTCGATTTAGGTGAAGTCCTCGACCCGTTTCGAAAACAGGTGATCGACATCAAGGACGCACTAGCCCGCGCCCGCTATCTTTATGATGGCCTCGACCTGATCTTGGAGAATGTCGAGGATCCGAAAGTCCGCGGAGCATCACAAGAGGTGTTTTCGTCCGCGAGCGAACGGATGGACACGATCGACGCGATGCTGGACGAGTTTTATCGCCAGTTGTCGTCGGCGGATCGGACGCTGGAGAACTACAAGGTCAATCAAAAAACATAATTGCGATGTCAGGCAGATGACATTCTCCATTCACTATAGGCCAAGATCGAGCGCAACAAAAACCCGCCATCAAGTGGCGACCCGTTGAGCGGCGTATTAGTCTTCGGGTGTGTTTTCCCACTTCGGCTTCATTTCTCGTCCCCAATTTTTGGGGTCTTCATCGTGCATTTTCTTCATAACGGCAGCGACATCGGGATGCTTTTCCATGACATGATCTGTCATTTGTTTGACCATCTCCTCCCAAGTCTCCGCCGAAAGCTCCTGATCGCAGGCGCCGCCGAGTTCGCGGCATGTCATCGTCTTCATCGACTCTCTCCCTGGTTTATGCGCCAACAACGACGGACGCCTTGCGAGGTTCCGAAACACTGAATCTCTAAGGGTTACCGCTATGGGTATGGGTTCTGAGGGTATTCCAGAAACAACTGAGAGATGAGCATTGACACATAAGTTGACCATTCGAACACTTGATGATGCGGACCGCATGATGGATCTCGTACGCGCATCTGCGAAACGTGCCCAAGCGTGGATTGCAGAACAATCTGGGGACCCGCTCGATCTATTGCGCAGTATGAAATTCGAACCGGTTGGGTTTCATCCTTTGGAAGACAGGGCACTGAATATCATCGAGCAGATCAATCAGACTTGGACCTATGCAGTCGCGATCGCAGCGGCGAGGCAACTCTTGGAGTTGCACCCGGATGCCGGCGGCCTCCAACTAGCTCCAGGGGCTCACGCCTCACTTGAGCTGGACATAATGAGCGAAATCCCAGGGTATCTAGGAGCAGAAACTTTTGCGGCCGTCACCCCTCGCAACAACGGCAAACTTGCCGCGGATCTTGCCAAACTCGCCAGAAGGCCCGAGCAGCACAGATACGTGTTTTTCATGTCACCGCTATTCCCAGGCAACAAACGTCGTCCACAATTCGAGCGGGACGGAATTGAGGTCTGGTCCGTAGACTTGTAGCCGCTTGAAACGAAAACCCTCGGCCGGAGCGGGGGCCACGTTCAGCGGTGATGGTTGGCCGCGAAATACATCTGCACTCTGCGCGGGGTAAAATCAGACGCTTCGATGCCGGCACGAATACGCTCAAACAACTTTTCCGACACGTCTGGCTTCGGTGTGTAATACCACTTCGTGACGAATTGAGTGATGCGATCACAGGGGAGAACGTCTGCCATTCGGTATTCGATGAAGGAATCTTTGGAGATCGAGGGATGCTCGCCGGCGGCGACCAGGCATGTGGTGTCGTGCTTTCCGCCATCCTTGACCGATGAAAACGATGCAACGCAGCACTGGTTGCCGTCACATGGGTTGGTCAAAATCACGAACAAATGTTGCGATGACCCGCTCGGGATAAGGAGCGTCGCCTTTTTCACGACGATGAATGCCACCGCGCTAACCCCGCAGGGTTACGTGCAGCTCTCGCTCAGCCATCACCTGATTTTCGAGGCCGGTAGGGTCGGCCTTTCCAAGCGCGGCAAAAACGTCCCGATAGCGAATCGGGAAAGATGATCCTTCCGGGTCGTGCCATTCGGGACAATGGTTGTGGGTGTAGTCCCGGATCGCGTACTTCGACATATGGCCGAACTGTTCCCAAGCTTGGTGCAAGGTCTTCAGTTCGGCACGGCTCAATTCGTCGAAATCATCATCGGTGAGGTCCTGATGCGTTGCCGATACGGCATAGTTCTCCCTGTCCCTGACAAACTCTCCCCATCCATCGCCAACATCTAGGCCGTTGATTTGGTTTAGGGTAATCGAGTTTACAGGGCCATGGTCCATCGAAACCAATTGATCGCGGAGCATCGATGCGTCAAAGGCATCCATAAACGCGCGGTCGGCCAGATAGATAAGCTTGACCAGCTTCAGTACAGGGATCGTTCCACCCTGTCTGATTGCGAAGTAAGCCGCAATTTGTGCGGCCTTCCGTGAATTGTACCAAGCTTGCATCCGTCACCCCCTATCCGACGATTGCGGCGCGAAGATAGCACATCGGGATATTAATGGAACAAAAGTGGTAAAGTTTCTGCCGGCGCGGCAAAGAACCCTCATCCGCCCGCCGTGCCGCTTCCATCACCCCTCATCCGGCCGCAACTGTGCCTCGACGATCTCTCGCGCTGCCTCATAGATCGGCTAATTGTGCGGACGATTAGCCGGGGGGCGCTGGCAACGCCTTTTGTTTCTTTGTGCGCTTGGGTACCTTGGGCCGAACCTTTGCGATGCCATCAGCCGCAATTTTCCGGAGTTTTGGGGTTACAAATTTGTCTGCGAGGAAGTGCTCTAAACTATCAACGAGTGGATCCAAGTCATTGAATTTGGGATTCCACCCGCGATGGGCCGACGCATTGCCCGCGTTTATTAGCACCTCAAAATCATCGCGCTGTGATGGGGTAACAATCCCATCCGACTCCATTTTTTTCAGTTTCGCCTCAAACGGGAGATCAGTTTCAACACCTAGAATTTCAGAGGCGACGTCAAAAGTTGTCCGAATCCCGATAGCGGCAAGAATGTTCAGATCGTGATCGAGGGCTTCATAGGCTTGCAGGAGACACGCTTCTAAATCTCCAGATTTTTCATGCTCAGCGAAGTTGCTTATCCGATCAAGCCAGTCAGGACGGTTGCGCTTAGTTCGTGCTGGCCAGCTTTTGATGTCCACATCCTGATGATATTCATAATCGCCATTTCGGTCGTACCCTACCGGATAACTCGATTCCGAATCCGTGAAATGAGATTCAGCGAACACATGATCGCAGCCGCAGCAAACCAGTAGATACCAATTCTTCCACCAGTCGTAGTTTTCTCCCTCACTTCCAGACGCGCGATGATAGCCTTTGATCTCGCAATTCCGCTCCCCCTTACAGTTCGAGCAGAACGCCTTCATCTTTGTGCCGATCTTGCTTTCAGTCGTCATTTCAACTCGCTTCTCACGACGCTCCTATATTCGGGGCCTGCTCATTCCGCTTCCGTCAGCCACGTCAAGCATTCCCAGCCACTCCGCCGTCTTCCTCCAGCGCCGCCACCAGCTCCAGATCACCAGTGCTGGTCAGATATTCCCGTAGCGCCAGCACGGCAGACGCTTCCAACTCGACCTGATGCAGGTTTGCGAACCGGCGCAGAGCTATGGAAACATCGCGGGGAAGGTCGAGGACAAGGTGCATTCTAAGCGGGTCTACGGGTAGTTCTTCGCTTTGGGCTTAGATGGAGCCGCGGTCGGCACCTCTGAAACCTGGCAGCCCTGAGCACGTTGCGATGCCTGGATAGCAATAACCTCGCCTTTGTGCTGGGCGATTGCACCTTCCTTGTCACCACCTGTAAGGCTGCTCATTGGAACGCCTATCAGGAACACGCCGACAGCGTCGCCGGCAACCGCCTGGCGTTGGTCTGTCTCAACGGCACGAAGCGCCGTGGCTGATTTTTGAAACTCAACTGTGAGCTGATCGCATGACAGGCCAGTATAGGCATTTGCCGGCATAGACATCGGAACAATGGCTTCCGGATTTTTCGCGCAACCGGCTACGACAAGCGCGGCACCTACCGCCGCCAACTTCCCTATTCTCATTCCCAAGCCCCCTCGGGAGTCGGCATTTCTGATCGTCTCGCCCGACTCCCCACCACAATCTTTCCACCGTTTCCTTTGTTCCACAACTGCTGAGTTGTAGCACTTTGGACGCAACGGGACGGCGTAGGACGATGCTGGATAGTATTATAACTATCTGATTTTATTTATCTTTTGTGGTCACATTGAAAGATGTCTGTGCTAGACTGCTTCGCAACAAACGGAGGCGGTCATGCGCTTTTCTGAACCGATGAACGAGGTAATCCGGGTGCGCGTTGCCAGCGACGAGAAGCGCCGGCTTGTGGAACTCGCCCGAGTGCGTGGCGTCAGCCTGTCCGATCTGCTGCGAGGTGCGGCCTCAAGCGACGCGAGGGCAGTAGCGTGAGTATCACCTACGCCCCTCCCATGACCCTAATGCAGCTATGGCGGCTCCACCGTGCCGAATGTCGAGCAGTTGGCTCCATCGTGGCAGACGCGCGCGCCGGCAGGTTGCCCGGCGTCGAAACGCTGCCAAGCGGCATTGGCTTTGCTGTGACCAATCAACGCGCGGCTCTCGCCGCCATGCGGAAGGCTGTCGCGTAATGGCTGAAATGTCGCTTGAGCAGCAACAGGCGCTTGCGATGGCTCGCGCTAGGCGTCGTCGCGCAGAGGCGGGCGCGGGCATTCAGGAAATTGACCCGGCAACAAGCCCCCGGTTCCCGGGCATCCCTGTTGAACAATCGGGCGAAGGCAGCAAAGGGCCTTGGACCAAGTACCAGCAAGAGGCGCTAGACGAACTCAACAGCCGCAGGGCTGCGAACGGTGAGGGGCCTTGGTCAAAATATCAACCGCGTGACCTCCTAGCTCGTCAACCGCGTGACCTGTTGGCGGGCAATTCGCAGTCCGACAAGTCCAAGCGGCAATTCACAATCACTGCACCCAATGGCAAAAAATATCGCGTTACGGGTTCTGATCCTGAGGGCGCTGTAGGTGCACTGCGTAAGCACCTCGGAGAAACCGAAACCCAGCCGGCCAAGCGCACAGAGCCGCTTCATCCGGAATTCGACCCCGCGAATGTTCCCCATAGAAACGCAGACCCGTCCCGCGTGACAGCGGCCCTTTCGAGTGCCGTCGAGGGTATTCCTATTGCTGGTCCCTATCTCCAAAGCGGCGTTGAGAATGTTGCTGCGGGCATCGGCTCGCTTATCGAGGACCGCCCGCGTTCCGAGGTCCGCGCGGAAATGGGCAAGATGGTTGACGATGCCCAAGAGGCCTATCCGATAACCAGCACGGCATCAGGCGTAGGCGGCGCAGTGGCAGGCACTCTACCGATGGTTATGGCAGCCCCAGCCATGTTCGGAGCCAGTGGTGGTGGTCTGCTGATGCGCACCATTGCCAGCGGCCTTTCCGGTACTGCTATTGGTGGTGCGGACAGTGCAGTTCGCTCCGGTGGTGACCCCCGAGAGGTATTGCGTGGGGCAATATCAGGCGGCGGCATGGGGCTGGCAGGCCCTCTCGCCGGAAAGGTCGTTGGCTCCAGTTGGCAACGCCTCCGTGATTTCCGTGCGGCGCGCGGGGCGGCAAAGGCCTCAGGCATGGACCGCAAGGTCATTTCGACCGTTGGTCGCGCCGTTCGCGATGACGGCCTTGACCCTGCCACCATTGGCCAGCGCATGAACGAACTCGGCCCTGATGCGATGATGATGGATCTAGGCCCGAACCTCCAGCGGCAGGGAGGGGCACTCGCAGCTACGCCGGGGCGTGGACAGGAGATTGTGCGGTCATCCATTGCCAACAGACAGGCTAACGCCGGCAATCGTATCAGCGGCGTTCTTGACGATGCCTTGGGGCAACCTGCCGATACGCTCGCGCTTGCCGACGACATTGTGACCAAGCGCGCCTCTGCCGCCAAGCCGCTTTACCAGAAGGCCTATCAAGAAGGCTCGGAAGGTGTTTGGTCGCCCGAATTGGAGCGGATGGCCGGAAGCCCCATGTTTTCCGAAGCAATGCGCCGCGCTGCCACCACCGGCAAGGACCGTGCAATCCTTGACGGCTTTGGCTCGTTCAATCCGCGTGTCACCGTTACCCAGGACGGCCGTATTTCCTTCAACCAGTCTCGCGCTGGTGGATCGCCGCTTTATCCTGACCTCCAATATTGGGACTATGTGAAGCGCAATCTTGACGACATTGCGGGCGAGGCCAAGCGGGCTGGACGGTCCGAGCAGGCATCTATCGCCACCAACCTTGCGACCAATCTGCGCGGCGAACTCGACAAGGCCGTGCCATCCTACCGCGCAGCCCGAGACGCCTACGCAGGCCCTTCGGCCATCATGGAGGCCATGGAAGAAGGACAGGGCGTGTTCCGCAACAGCTTCACGCCGGGCCAATTGCGTCAACGCATGTCTTCGATGAGCGAAGCAGAGCGCGAGGCGTTTGTTCAGGGCGCAAGGGCGCAGATTGCCGACGCGATGGGTACGGCTCGCAATGACGCCCTGTCGGCACGTTCCATGTTCCAGAAGGGCTATAACCGCGACAAGCTGGAAATGCTGATCGGCAAACCACAAGCCGAAAAGATGCTTCAGGCGCTTGATGCCGAAGCCACCTTTGCCCGCACCAGCGACGTTGTAACAGGCAACTCCGAGACCATGGCGCGTTCTCAAGCGATGAAGGAAATCGCAGGGGAGAGCGGCCCGCAATTCGGCTTGCGTGAAGGTTACATGTCGGGCGGGATGCTGGGGGGGCTTCGCTCGGCAGGCGTTCGAACTGGCGAGAAGTTGATTGATGCACTCGCCTCAGCAAGCCGGGAAGCACGCAATGCGGGTCTGGCTGATGCCATCTCCAGCAGCGATTTCCAGAAGATAGTCAACGCGCTGATGAAGTCACAGGCACGTAAGGTTCCGAATGAATCAATCGACCGTATTGCGCGGGCCCTGATGATTGGCGGCGGCACTGCTGCCACGCGGCCTTGAGGCGGGGTCGATCCACATGATGAACAACACCAATAGCATCATGAAGACGCAGCCGGCGAGAAAGCCGGCAAGTGCTTCAGTGGTGAAAAATGACGTTGCCCACCACAAGCCCCGATTCACGCCCACCAACACGGCAATGAGAATGGCGCTCAGGAGTGCTGGAACGAGATATCGGCTCATGCCGTCACTATGGAGCAAGTTCGATGGAAGGTGAAGCGGCAGCCGAGATATGCACTGTGATTGCCCAGCAGGTCCGTTCTATCCGTGCGGGAGATATGCCGGCCTCCGGGGAGCTTGGATATCTGATCGAGCGGCTTTGCCAGGCTCCTGCCTCGAATGCGGTCGATGCACTCGCCTTGATCGCCATTGCCAGGCGAGTTCTCAATGTCACTCTTTCCGATCTGTCTCCGCAGGAAATCGAGCAACCCAACAAATGCGCCGTTGCCGTCGCCAATGTCTTCGAACTGCTGAACAACGCGGTACAGGCGCTTGAGCTTCACACTGGATACAGCGCCGAGGGCTTCACCGGCGAAGCTGACGCAATCAACTAGGATACCTGATATGCCGTCCTTTTTCTTCAACGACCAGACACCGGCTCAGAAGGCACGAAACGCCTATCTGGAGTCCCGATATCGGTACGACAATATGGCCATGCCGAAGAATGTTGGCCAAGGCCTGAGTGCTTTGGGTGATGGGATTGAATACCGGTATCGGCAGAACAATACCTTTCCTGAAGCGCCCAGCCCCAGATCTGCAGTTGTAAATGCCCTTGTTGGCGAGCAACCCAAGAGCAACCCTTGGAGCAGGGCGCTTGAAGGTTCCCCACTCACCGCATTGTTCAATTTGGGCAAGAGCAAATTGGGCGGTGGGCTGTACTGATCGCCTTCCAATTGCGCTGAAAACAATCAGGAAGAATCGAAATGCTCGCGGTCAAAAGCAGGCTTGCCAGGTTAGAGAAGCAGATTGGTGCCGCATCGGGGCTACTGGTCGTTGTCAAGGCTGGGCCATCCGATGATGAGGTTTCGTCGCTGTTGAGCGAACGCGGAATAGACCCCGACAATCCCAACCATCAGATCATCATTCTTAGGACGCTATACGAGGACAAGAGCGGCAGATTGGCACCAGACCAGCCAAAGGCGGGAATCCTCTACACGATGAGCATGAATTGAGATGACGGCCCTTAAGTCGAGAATAGGCAGGTTGGAAGAACGCGGCATGGGAAGGGTTCCCCGCCGTGTAGCTTGTGCATTCTCTGGTCATCATGACGACGATACCATTCATGCGGCATTGATGGCTGCCGGGATAAATCCGGGCTGGGACGGCGCACTCGTAGTGCATGGCGCTAGTGCTGACCTGTCCGTCCGAATCCTCTCCAACAGGTAGCGGGTGTCATGGCGAAGATTGGCGGCGCACGACCAGGTGCAGGTAGACCGCGCGGCAGCGTCAGCAGCCGGCACGTCGAGATTGTTGCCTTGATGATGGACGGCAGGAAGACACCGCTCGAATATCTCATGGACATCATGACCGATGAAAACGCTGACGAGAAGCGCCGTGATTGGGCAGCGGAAAAGGCCGCAGCCTTCCTGCATCCTCGCCCTCAGCCAGTAGCGCGTTCGATAGAAGTTGAGTTGCCAGACACCAGCACCGTTGAGGGCATCACATCAGCGCTCAACGTCATCACCCAGGCTGCTGCCAGCGGTCAGATTGCCCCTGCTGAGGCGCAGTCGCTCTCAGCGCTCATCGAGGCTCAGCGGAAGGCCATCGAGACAGGGGAGCTTCTGGAGCGCATCGAGAAGTTGGAAGCGTCACAGCCAACACGGTAGCAATGATGCCGGTAGGGGCAGTTGCTCTCGGGCGTTGAAAAAAGAAGATTGCAAGTGTTTGTTGTTTGCCGATAGCCTAGCTTCGAAATTTCGAGCTGGGGGGCTCAATGCATTTGAATCGGGGGACTAGGGCCGTTGCGACGGTCTTGTTTGCGCTGCCGCTAGCGTCTTGCACGACTTCACAACAGGCACTGACTAAGAACCCAAAGGCGGTAAATACTTCAGCTCTTTGTAGATCGCTTGCCAGCACAACTGACGCACAGTTCCGGGTTGACCTTCTTGCGGAACTCTCGCGACGGTCAGTATCCATGGACCAGTGCGCGACCATGATAAAGCAGCAGAACCAGGCGATTGCTGCGGGCGTTGCACTTGCCGCTATTGGCGCAGCTGTTGCCGTGTGCGCCAACAATGATTGCGGTGGTGGGGGATACTATCAGCCCAGATACTATCAAGGCGCTGACTGGGACGCCTTCTACAATCAGTATGGGCAGGTAGTTTGGGCTTGCCGCGAAATTGCAACGGGCCGCTTCACCGATTACAGCAATTGCTATGGGAAAGTGCAGACCGACTGGCGCTGGCCAGGTCTATACGCGTAAGGCATCGTCAGTGACGGTGGAAACTCAGCGTTCTAAACTAGCAACCACCCAAAGCCAGCAAGCATGCCGATCACAATGAGTGCACCGAAGACGAGCCGCCCAGCTATGCTGATTGTTGGTTCATAGGGCCGTTCGCTCATCGTTGTGCCTTTCGCCACCCGGCGCTACGGGCCTCCGCTTCCGAACAAAACCAACGCTCTCCCTTGCTTTCGGATATCTTCGTCTTTTCGTAAAATTTCTGTCCTGGCAGGTGGTAGATTCGCTCGCCCTTGTTGGAAACATTGCCCTTGATGTTGCAGCCGGACGTTCCGACGAAGGTAAAGCTCGGGCTGGTGGTCACGGTCGGTGTGACTGGTTCGCTGCGCTGGGCAGCGCGCCATTCCCAAGGTTCTTCAAACTCACCCTGCCAAACGCCACGGCGCGCCTGTTTTGCCCTTGCCTGCTGGACAGCGTAGCCTCCAGCCGAATAGCGAGGCCAGTCGAGCGCATGGCCGCTTTCGACAAGCCATTCCTGAACCGATCTGCCGTCTGCTCGAGCGCAATTACCGACATAGCGTCCGTATTGGTCCCAGTCGAGAAATTCACACCTGACTGGCCGTGACCCAGCCAGGAAATTGTCCAGTGCCTTCGCGGCACTGCGCCCGCAGGCATAGGCCTTTCCATTGGAATTCTTGCACGATTGTTGCCCCTCCGGCGCGTCGATACCGTTGAAGCGAACACGCTGGCCGGCAATCTCGATTGTGTCGCCGTCAACCACAGAAGCGCGGCCTTCGATGGGATTGCCATCTGATCGGGGCAGCAGGGAGGTTGCCTTATCGAGATAGTTGCTGACGGGGGCGTCGCCCTTGCCAACCAACTGCATGCCAGCAATCGCCGCCAAAATGAGCAAGGTGAGAACGAGGCTGCGCACGGCGTAAGGCAATCGCCGTCGCCTTGGTTTGCGCCGGTACTTCTGGAAATGTCCAGGTTTGCGGCTAGGAATCAATCGTCTTCCATCTCAAAAGTGCGGTACTCGCCTGCGTCGTTGTCGTAAACTTCGACCTCTACGCTTGATCCGTAACGGGTGATGTCTTCGACGGTCACGTTGCGATACTCATCTGCGGCATGGTCGTAGACCTCAATATCGAGCCCTTCTCGAACAAGATTCCCTTTTTCTATCTCAACGGGCTCTCCCGTCTGTGAGTCAGTGCCATCCCACGCCAACGCGGGGGTCAATAAGCAAAAGAGCCAAAGAAGTAGAAACCAATTTCTCATTTTCCGCCCCTTGAAAGAACGGATAGTACTCGGAACGATGAGACTGACATCGATCAGTGGCAGTGAACAAAACCGGTACTGTTATCCATATGGCAGCATTGGCCAGGAGGGGAACTCTTTCGGCAACCTCCGCCATGTGCTGAAGCAACTGTTGTTAAGGCCATTGAGGCGACCGCCGCCCAAAGAAGTATTCTTCTCATTTTTACCCCCTTTATATGCACCCGAAAACAAGTAAGACTCATTCACGTAGAGAGGACAAGAAAAAATAGAAATCTCAGTAAATTTATTGATTAATGTGGGGGTAGGACAAAGAGAGTCATCAACAATACGCTCGCGATAGCTCAAAAAAATTGCATCTAATGGGCTTTACTAAGTCGGACACCCGCCCCCCCGCCATTTTCTGGAATGAACTGAACGCCTGCACCTTCAAGCGCTTGCACAATAGCGGCCAAGTTATTGTGAACAGGGATTGAGCGCCCAGCTTCAAAATTCCGGACGGTAGATAGACCGACCTTTGCAGCGTCGGCTAACTGCTGCTGTGAAAGGTCCACCAGTCCTCGGGCGGCGCGACATTGCGAGGGGGTAAGCAAATTCAGCATCTCCTATTTCGCTCACCATAACGAAAATCGTTTGACATAACTAGATGCAACGATATACGTTCTGATTAACGATAATCGTTATCGTTAAGAGGTGCCGCGATGTATCACCGTTCAGACATCATGAAAGCCGCTCATCGGTACGCACAGGCCTACAAGGGCCGGCAATGGTCCTATGCCTTCCTGCTCAAGCACGGCTTGAAAACAGCATGGGCCGAAGCAAAGCACGGGCTTACGACCAATGAACGCCGTGCAGCCTCCATCAGGGCTGAAATCGACGCCCTGCAATACAAGACGCTCCGCTACGACACGGTGGCGATGCGCCGCCGCCTCGAAACTGAATTGGCCGGCATAGCGGCCTAGCAAACCCACAGACCACGGGAGAACTCGACAATGACGAACGACGCCACGCGGGCGAGCGCTACCGCTTTGCCTGATATCAGCCGCCGCAATGTATTGACGATAACCGGCGCTGGCCTTGCCGCAGCACTTGCCGGCATTTCTGTTCAAGCCGCCCGAACCGCCCCGCGAAACGGCTTGGCGTTGCTCAACGAACTGATTGAAGCCCATACAGCCGAATATGCCCGAAACGACGAGCTTTGGGAGCGAGCCGGCGAACTGGACACCGAACCTAACTGCAAGGTGGTGGTGGGCCGCTTCTATAAAGGCAGGGACGATGATGGCGAGAACATCTACGAACCCATGTACGCATATTTCAACGAGAGGATTGAGGAACACTACAAGCGGGATTTGGCCGTGTGCCTATCGCTGGTGGGAAATGACACAACGAAGGCCGGCGAAATTCGAGACTGCATCGCTGCCAAGGTCGCATCGAAGAACGCAGAGCTTGCCGCGCTTGAAGCGGAGCGAGAGGCTAGGGAAATCGCCAGCGGCTTTCGCGATGCTTACGCCGCCGCCGAGGCATCATCCGAGGCAGTAAGCGCCATTGAGACGCAAATCGCGGCTTTTGTGCCCGCTTCTATGGCGGAAGCCATTCGCCTTGCGCAATGGAGTGTGGAAGCTCATCGCAAAGACCGGGTGTTCAAGGATGATTGGTGCGCGGTCGTCTTGGCCAACATCGGCAAGGCGGTGCTGTCATGAACAAGCTGCCCGATTCCATCGACCTGCTTTGCCAGATCAGGGACGAACTCAAAGTAATCTGGCTGGCCTTGGGCAATACCATGGACCTTGCCGACGATGGCTTGTTGACGCCAGTCCGCGAACACGTCAACGGCCTCTCCGGCAGGCTGCACAACGTCATCGAGGACATGAGCGACGAGGCTCTGAAGGCCTGCACCCCCACGAAGTCCGCAGGGGGTCGGTCATGAACGACATTCCCCGCAAGCTGAAGCCGGCAGAGCGCCGGAAAGTCGAGGACGAGATTGAACGCCTGATTGGCCTTCTCGACACGACCGACACAAACCCCGACGACGAGCCGTCGCTTGGATGGCCCAATGCACTCGGGCCGCAGCAGTTTGGCAGCACTCCCGGCGCGCTGAATGACGACAGGGAGGACGACGGCGACGACCTGGAGCCTGACGAGGATGGTGAGTTTTCCCTTGGTTGGGAGAATGAAGGCAGCCAAGCCGTATTGCGGGATTCCGACGAGTACGAGCCGGAGCTTGGTACCACGGAAGAAATCGACCAAGTGCGCCGGCTGCAAACCCTGCCTGGGTGGAAGTTGGAAGATGGCGAGCCCTACCTTGGATGGGTGGAGAACCACGGCAAAGGCATCCATCCCGACGAAACCGACGATGATCGGGAAAGCGAGAATGAACACGGTCGCGAGGATTCCCTTGACGGCGGTGCTACCGAACACGGCATTGCCGACGAAGACGCGCTCAAGAGCGACGAGTTCACCTTTGCCTCACCCTCACAGGGCGGGCCTGATTTCAGGGGCGAGGGATACAAGGAAGCTCGGAAGGCGCTGCGGGAACTGAACCGGAAGAACCCGCCCGCAGAGCGCGCCGAACGCCTGCCCGATGGCGTCATCTTGCGGGTGTTCTCAACAGAGCCGCCTCCCGACGACGATTGGAGGCTCATGCACTATCGCGCCGCCCATGACCGGCTGTCCAGTGAGGGGGACAAGTGATGTACGCAATAACAGCACATGACCGCGCCCTGATTGATGAGGCGATTGCAGCGGGTGCGGTGCGCCATATCCCGCTAGGTGTCTCGGGCATCAATTGGGCGACAAACGCGCCGTGGCCTTCCGTCGATGAAGCGATAGCCGCCCATAAGGCAGAGACAGAACGATTGCGGGCCATCTATCAGTCATTGGTGGCAAAGCCGAAACGGATCATTGCCCGAAAATGCGGGAGGGATGCGGGGAAAGCCTCTAAGCCGAGAGACTTGGCTAGCGCCCGGCATACTGCAAAGCAGGAGGCCAGGGCCAGCCGGAACGAACGCATAATCGCTCTACACGCTCAAGGCCTGACGTTCGAAGCCGTCGCACAATCCGTTGGCATGTCGAAGTCGAGCGTGTACCGGATTTGCACAGGAGGGTAATTGTCTAGGCCGTCCGAGCAATA
The DNA here is from genome assembly GCA_001897075.1 of Mesorhizobium sp. 61-13. Classification (GTDB taxonomy): domain Bacteria; phylum Pseudomonadota; class Alphaproteobacteria; order Rhizobiales; family Rhizobiaceae; genus Mesorhizobium. Next base: position 34,117 of record MKRZ01000016.1, read on the forward strand.
CCCGGAACTTTCGCGCGCCCTACAATACTCGATGCCGCCACGCATACCTTGGCGACAGGCTCGGCCCCGTCATTTCCCTCCAAGCTTTGGTGGGGTCGAGCCACGGAACAAAAGCCCTCAATCGGCGTTTCAAATCCAGAGGGTGCCAACAATGATGAATCAGATATTTTGGTCATTTTACACCATAACGGTGCTCGGCAGTGTAGCCGCCTTAATTATGATGACCTTGGTTTGAGGCCAGCAAGGCTGACTGCTAGCCGGTGTGAATGGATAGCACAGAATTCATCGAACAGTGCATCTAGGGTTAGTCATGCGAAGCAAGCTATTTGGAATTTTTTTTACCTGGCCGTCAGCATAATAATTCGTCTGGTTGCCATCCCACGACGCTCGTAGGGTGCATCTGCTTCCATCAACGGCCACTACGAAATTAGCGCCAGACTTCCCCTCGCTGTCTGTGCCGGCATTGCAGGTTGTTTTCCATTTTGTGTCTACTCGGCTAGCAATCTGGGTCGCGCTGACCGAAACTTCCCAAGTATCATCGAGCCTTGTCGTGCACCCATGTGAGGATTGATTACGTCCCTCAATAACCTGGCCGCCAATGGGCAAAGATTTTCGAACGCCGCCAGCTTCCGCAATCAGGGTGTTCCCCGAGACTTTGATCGTCCCGCTCGCCGGAGTGCATACCGTCGACGTGCAAGCGCTATAGCTATAACTGATGGTGATGCCATCAAGGCGACTGGAAGGCTTGTCCTTCCCCAACGGCTTCCTGGAATCTTTGTCACTCCGAATAATTGCTTGACCCGGCTTGATTGCGACCCGGCTGACACCTGCCGTACAGGTTTCTATCACGGTGTTCTGCCGCAACGCGGCATGGCTCAAGATTTTGCCGGTCTGCGGGTCACGATAGATCACGATAAGCGACTTGGGGCATCCTTGCGCACCGGATGTTTTGATCGGCGTGTAAAACATCGCGGTATTTTTCTGGAACTCACACATACTCGAGACCTTGCGCGGCTTACCGAGTATCACGCATCCTTCTGGAACGAGTTGGTCGGACGCGGCAAACGCTTGTCCCCAGGCGCAAGCAAACAACAACGCCGCTGTCCAAAATCGCAAAATCATAGTCCCCGTTCCCGCTGAAACTTCAGTCCAAGGCTGGCAGATCACAAAAGAAGTGACAATAGGCGAACGGCACAGCCTCCGATGCACCGCGCTGCGGACGGCACATTCCGAACTTCCCGTCAATACCGGTTTTCCAGTATTGCCCCAGCCCCGGTGCCGGCGTGATGTATGCACGCCATGTCCGACCTCAATACGATTTTTGCACAGAACCTTCGAAGATACCGGGAAGAAAACGGCTTTACCCAACTCGACCTCGCCAATCAGGCCGGCTTAACCGTTCGCCGGATCGCCAAGCTTGAAAAGGCCCAAGGGTCACCGCGAATTTTGACCATCGACGCGCTTGCCGACGCGCTAGGTGTCACGGTCATTCAGTTGCTTGCGATACACGAAAATAAGACCCCGCCACCGGATGCGCGGTGACGGGGCTTTCCTCGCTCATCCCGCCGTCAAAGATGGGCATACACTGAACATATCGCCCCGGCATTCGGTTCCATGGCGCAAACAAAAAAGCCCGCCCAGCGTGAACTGGGCGGGCCGCCTTTGGTAACCACTATTAGCGAACGATATAGACGATCTTCCTGGATTGCGCGTCCACAAGGACCGCCTGTCCGTTAACATTCACGTATCGGTATTGGTAATCGGGAATTTCGTTGAGAGCGACCGTTTCGGGCAGTCCTGCTCCAACCACCACTTCCCCATCAAGATAGACCGGTTCGGCCTGATGAGACGTAACATACGTGCGAACCGTGGCCGGCGGCTCGATTACCGTTCCTGCTGCACCACCGGCGACAGTGCCTGCCGCACCGCCAACGGCTGCCCCAACCGGGCCGCCAATGATGGCGCCGGCAATGGCGCCGGTCACACCACCAGCGACCGCCCCGACATCACCATTGTTGGTGTTACGAGGTGCTTCGACAACGGCAATCCCCGCGCTGGGCGCGCGCTGCGTGAGAATAACCTGAGTACCGCCCGAATCCATCATGAGATAGTCCGAATAGGCCCACGCATCTTCAGCTCCGGTAACCACGTTGCACCATTTTCCTTGATTGATGCAGCCTTTGACAACCGTAGTTTGTCCCGCTCCGATAACGCCCACTACCGGAAATTGTGATCCTGGCCCTGCCCGGAGATTGAGGTCCGTAGTGGCCGTGACGGTGGTGTCGGCGAACGCGGCGGACGTTACAAAAAGCCCGAGCGCAGAAGCTAAGAGCAGCGTTTTCATATGATATCTCCTTCTGTCCCTCGAAGGGTGGAACGACGCTGAAGGCATTGGGTTCCTAAGAAAGAGGTTGAATATCGGCGTTAGGACCACTTAATTGCCGACGATCACGACCCAAATCTTCTTGCCAAAGGCAACCAGCAAACCGCCACTAGCCTAGCACTGAACGGTGGATGCCCCCACATCGCCGACCATGGTCAGCAGGAGGATGTTCCTTTCGGCATGAGTGTGTCGCTGTAGAAGCCAGAAATACCTCTTTTCAAAAATGCCTTGCCTTCCCAAACATCGTTGATTGTATTTATCAGCACCTGGACACCTTCCTCGTGAAGGCGTTCCGGTAAATTTCCATTGGTTGCTCTCTTACGCGGGATCGTGACAGCGAAGGGACGGTTTGCTTTCGCGAATTCTAATATCTCATCGTCGCTCATGGTGGATTGGTAAAGCGTGAGAATGATCGTGTCGAAACCCGCGTTCCGCGCGATCTGATATTGATCGGCTTGATAAACTTGGACGATAAGCTGCTCCTTAAGGCCCGTTTGGGAAAGTCTGGCGATCAGTTTTTCGTTGCTGTCTTTCGTGTCTGTGACAATTCGTATTGTCGGGTTCTTTGCCATCCACGCCACCAGATCTGCGAGCGTCATCGGCGTCAGATTGCTGAGATCGTCCCGGAGAATAGGTGATCCGTCCTTCATTTTTCGATCCAGTTGCACTTCGTCGTTCGAAAGGTCAAAATCCACCTCAATCAAGCAGAAGCCCACTGCTTTCGATCTTTGCAGAGCCTCCAGCGAATTTGATGTCGTGGCTTCCGGTAGTCCACCTCCGCCATGGGCAATGAGCACCGGGGCGTCAATTTTGTAGAAGGTCAGTCCCTTGTGACGCTGCGCTACAAACAACGTCATCAAACAGACAATCGCGAGGACGACCAGGCTTCGGAGGCAATTTACCCCGCCCAATGCCCAATTGCGTCCACTGCTAGGTGCGGAAGATGAGACCGATATTACCTGCACGACATGCGCAACCCACCGAGTACGTATGCACATCCGTAGCTTTCGCCGCCTAAGTTTCCGTGGAACTAAAAGGTGGGATTTGAGCTGCCTGCTTAGGACAATGATGCCGAAGGGCCGTGCCGGTGGCACGGTCATATCATGTTCAGCCCTTTCAGATTGTCAGGATTTTCGGTTGGGGTAATCTGACTGCTTGCGGAGGGGACACGCATGCCGTCACCGTTGCGAGTAACCGGCCAAGAATGGTTCTACGTGGTCGTCGTCTTGGTTGCCGCAGCGGGCATTATTTGGGTTCTGTACTAAGCCGCGAAACAAGCCCGTTCAGATAGTGCTCTACAGGAACAAAACACTCTCCCCCGACGTTTGACGGTCATTCTGAAGGAGAGAAGCATGAACCGCATCATCTACATCATCGGCCTAATCGTGGTGGTCCTGCTGCTCTTGTCATTCCTTGGCTTACGGTAGCGTGCGCTAGCGCAGCACGGCCCGTTAGTTTCGGACGAGCCGGATTTGTCTCTCTTGGTTGTCAGTATCGGTTTAAGGGGCTAAGTTGGCTCGTCAGTCTTCAAGGAGGCTGCATGGCCGGCGCGCAGTTTCACCCCAAAATTCAAGCTGTGCGTCGGTCGCTCGGACCATCATCCCCGGTTGAAATCGCATTCTCTGGAAACTAGGTTTCCCTTGCGGCATCTCCCAATGTCGCAGAGGGCCGGCGTTTGGGGTTCCCCAGGCTATTGCACATTAGCTTCGCCGGCCCTTTTCTCTCGCATCGATATGACGCTTACAAATCGGTAACCGAATCGCTTCAGCTTGCTTGCCGCGATAAGTATTTTGTTCGCGCAACCGGCGGGCTTCCTATTGCACAAGCACTTCCCGACGCCCGCCGGCTGTCCTTCAACAAAATCGCAGCCCTGCTAGAGCAGGCCATAAACAGGCCAGACAGAGGTTTTGTCAGTTTTGTCAGTTCGCCAAATGGGCGAATGCGAAATTTTCGCACTGCTCGTGGCACCCTCAATGCGAGGCGCATTCTCCAAGCAAAATAGGCCCGTCAAAAACCACATAATTGACGAATAGTTGACGGTTTCGGGGAGGCCGCAGCTAAGCGATTGATTTTGTTGGTACGCCCACGGGGAATCGAACCCCGGTTTGCGCCGTGAGAGGGCGCCGTCCTGACCGCTAGACGATGGGCGCAGCCAAGAAGGGCGATATAGGCTGGCGAATTGGAAAAAGCAACCGGTCGATTTCCATTGCTTTTCCGCAGCTACGGAACGGGCCGAGACGCGCCTGCCCAAAGGGACACACGGCTAGCGTTGGTGAGGATCGTCATCCGCGGAAAACGCCAGCTCTACGGGCAACGGCGCCTGTGCCGACATTGGCGCGAAGCTGCCGGTTTCTCTTGCCGGCACCGCTTGCATCGCAACGACGCGCCAGATTACGAACAACAGGAACGCGACCGCAATCGCCACCGCAACATAGATGAAGGCCTGCGTTCCCATGATCACCGACAGGCCGGTGACGATGCCGGGCACGATGAAGCCCGACAGCGACCAGGCAAACAACAGCGAGCTTGAAAGCGCCACCAGATCGTCCTTGCCGGCGCGGTCGTTCGCGTGAGCCCCGCCCAGCGAATAGATCGATTCCGACGCACCGTCCCAGATCACATAGATGACGATGAGCAGTCCAAGCGCGCCACCGTCGAAACCGAGCGCGAGGAGCCCGCTGACCGCCGCCAATGCGGAAGCCCCTATCAGCACATAGCGTCGGTCGGTGCGGTCCGAGATCCAGCCGAAAGGTATCTGCAACAATAGCGTACCCAGCGGCATGCATGACAACAGGAGCGCCACATCGGCCTGGCTGTAGCCCTTGGCGGTTGCATGGATCGGAGCAAAGCCGGTGATCGTCATCGAAAGGCCGCCGACCGCCAGCATCGCCACCAGACCTACCGGAGAAATTCGCCATGCCTTTCTCAAGGCCACCGAGGCGGCAAGCGGTGGCGGCGGCTGCGCCAACCGCGTCAAACCGACCGGCAGGATCGACAGGGCCGTGAAGGCGATGCCGATGAGCGGTGCTTCCGCAGCCTCGAGGTCGATGAAAGCAAGCGTGAAATAGCCGACGCCGAGGCCCGCGGTGTAGGCCACGTAGAATATCGCCATCACCCTTCCGCGTATGGAATTGGCTACCACGTCGTTGAGCCAGCTCTGCGCCACGATGAACAGGCCGCAGATGGCAAAACCGTAGAGCGCCCGCGCCGCGATCCACAGCACCGGATAGGTGCCCGCACCGACGCTTGCGTTCGAAAGCACGATCAGCGCCGTCAGCACCATGAACGCCCGCGCATGGCCGACCCGCCGCACCAGCGGTCCGGTCAGGATGCACCCAGCAAGGCCACCGGCCGAAAGCGCGGTCACGATCAGCCCTGCCCATATCGGGTCGAAGCCCTCAGCGCCCAGGCGCACCGGAATATAGGCAAACATCAGCCCGTTGCCGATGGCCACAAGCCACATCGACAGGATCAAGCTGGCAATGGCGATGGCCGGCGCGGATTCGCCCGCGTCGCCAGTACGGTCATTGGCACCTGTGCGGTCCGAAGTCTTGCTCATCTTCCCATCATGGCTGTCCGCCTATCCAAAGGCGGCATTAAAAGCGACACGCCTTGGATGAAACTACGCCTTGGCGCCGTTGCGGATGGCGGTAGACGACAGCACCGAACGCGGGCCGTGCACGAATGTCCAGGCCGGCGCCCTCATGCGGGCAAGCCGCGGTGCATCGCGTTCATCGACACGCGCATAATCGAAAGTCTTTGCCGCCACCGACGACAAAAACGACAGCGTCGCTCCCGGCCTGTCGATGACCGCAATCGGAAACGTCAGCATGATCTGACGCCAGCGCTCCCAATGATGGAAATCGCGCAGGCTGTCCGCGCCCATGATCCAGACGAAATCGACGCCCGGGTTCTTGGCGTGCACCAGCGCCAGCGTGTCGGCGGTGTAGCGCACGTGATACGCCGCCTCGAAGGCCGTCACCTTGATGCGCGGATCGTGCGCCACCTTTTCCGAAAGCCGGATGCGCTCGGCAAGCGGTGCCAGTTCGCGCGTGCTCTTGAGCGGATTGCCCGGCGTCACGATCCACCAGAGCTGGTCAAGCGAAAGCCGCCTCAGCGCGATGTCGGCAACGAGCTCATGGCCAGCATGCGGCGGATTGAACGAGCCGCCGAACAGCCCGACCTGCATGCCCTTTTCGACATGCGGCATGCGCAGGTACGGCCTTGCTATGGCAGCGCCGGACGACGGCACGTCTTGCTAGGCTCCGCCCACGAAATCGGTCACGGCCGCACCTGGCCGGCACCGCGCACGCGATATTTGAACGAAGTCAGTTGCTCGACGCCGACCGGCCCGCGCGCATGCATCTTGCCGGTGGCGATGCCGATCTCGGCGCCCATGCCGAATTCGCCGCCATCGGCAAACTGGGTCGACGCGTTGTGCAAAAGGATCGCCGAATCGATCTCGTTGAAGAAGCGCTCGACCGCCTTGGCATCCTCCGCCACGATGGCCTCGGTGTGATGCGAGGAAAACATCTCGATATGCTCGATCGCCCCGCCAATGCCGTCCACCAGCTTCACCGAAATGATGGCGTCGAGATATTCGGTGCGCCAGTCGGCCTCGCTCGCCGGCACAGCATCGCCGAACGCAGCCAGCACCTCTTCATCCGCCCGTATCTCGCAGCCCGCCGCCTTCAGCGCCTCCAGCACCGGCTTCAGATGCGTTTTGGCCACCGCGCGATCGACCAGCAGCGTCTCCGCCGCGCCGCAAATGCCCGTCCGGCGCATCTTGGCGTTCACGGCAATCTTCACCGCCATACCGAGATCGGCGGACCTGTCGATATAGAGATGGCAGATGCCTTCCAGATGCGCGAACACCGGCACGCGCGCTTCCGTCTGCACGCGCTCCACCAGACTGCGCCCGCCGCGCGGAATGATCACGTCGAGATTGCCGGCAAGCCCCTTGAGCATCTCGCCGACGGCGGCGCGGTCGGTCGTCGGCACAAGCTGGATCGCGTCCTGCGGCAGGCCCGCCGCCTTCAGCCCTTCCACCAGGCAGGCATGGATCGCCTGCGATGAATTCAGCGAATCCGATCCGCCGCGCAGGATCACCGGATTACCGGCCTTGAGGCAAAGCGCGCCCGCATCCGCCGTCACGTTCGGCCGGCTCTCATAGATCACGCCGACGACGCCAAGCGGCGTGCGCACGCGCTCGATATGCAGCCCGTTCGGCCGGTCCCATTCGGCGATCACGTCGCCCACCGGATCGCGCAGGTCGGCGATGGCGCGGATGCCGTCGCCCATGGCGCGGATGCGCGCCGGCGAAAGCTTGAGCCTGTCCATCATCGCCGGCGACAGGCCAGCCTCCTCGCCATTCGCCATGTCGATGACGTTGGCGTCGAGTATGTCCTGTTCGCGGCGCGCAATCGCCTCGGCCATGCCGACCAGCGCGGCATGCTTGCGCTCGGCATTGGCAATCGCCAGTGGTCGTGCGGCGGCGCGCGCCTTGCGGCCGATCTCGGCCATCAAGGCAATGGTGTCGTCCCCGGATCGGTCATGCGCCTTCAGCATGTCTCATCCTTTCGCCTACGCATCGACGTCGCTCACCACGAGGTCGTCGCGGTGGATCATGGCCGAGCGCGCCTCGTAGCCGAGCACCGCTTCGATCTCGGCCGTCTTCAATCCCGCGATCCTTACGGCATCGGCGGCATCGTATGCAACCAGCCCGCGCGCGATCTCGCGGCTGTCGGGCGAAAGGATCGCCACCGTGTCGCCGCGCGCGAAGTTGCCGCTCACCAGCTTCACGCCCGCCGGCAACAGCGACTTGCCCGACAAGAGCGCCTTCACCGCGCCCTCGTCCACGGTCAGCCGTCCCGCCGGCTCAAGCTGACCCGCGATCCACGTCTTGTAGCCCTTCACCGGATGGTTGCTCGGCTTGAACAGCGTCGCCCGCTCGCCGCGCTCAATCGCCATAAGCGGCGATTGCCGCGTTCCGGCGGTGATGATCATCGCCGTCCCGGCAGCGGTCGCGATCTTGCCGGCATCGAGCTTGGTCCGCATGCCGCCGCGCGAAAGCTCCGACGCCGCCGCCCCGGCCATCGCCTCGATGTCGGGCGTGATGCGCGCTACCAGCGGAATGAACGTCGCCTTGGGGTCCAGTGCCGGCGGAGCCGTATAAAGCCCGTCAATGTCGGACAACAACACCAGAAGGTCCGCGCCCATCATCGTGGCGACACGCGCCGCCAGCCGATCATTGTCGCCGTAGCGGATTTCGGAAGTCGCCACCGTGTCGTTCTCATTGATGACCGGCACCGCCTTCATCTTCAAGAGCGTCGAGATCGTCGCGCGCGCATTGAGGTAGCGCCGCCGCTCCTCGGTGTCGCCAAGCGTGAGCAGAATCTGCCCGGACTTCAGGCCGTGGCTGCCCAGCGCATCCGACCATGCGCCGGCAAGCGCGATCTGGCCAACCGCCGCCGCCGCCTGGCTCTCCTCCAGTTTCAGCGCCTTGCGGCCAAGTCCCAATATGGTGCGGCCAAGCGCAATCGCACCCGACGACACCACCAGAACCTCAGCGCCACCCTCGGTCAGCGCGCCGATATCGTCGGCAAGCGAGGCCAGCCAGTCGCGCTTCAGCCCCTTGCTGCGGTCCACCAGCAAGGCCGAGCCGACCTTGACCGCGATGCGGCGATACTTCTTCAGCGAAAGCGCAGTCGAGCCCGTCGCCATTGCCGTCAGGCTTTCCATCGGTCATCGACCGCCTTGGCGCTGGAGACGCCTTGCCGCGCTTCTTCCACCACCGAAATCAGCGCGCGCAGCACGGCCTCTACCCCCTCGCCGGTGGCAGCCGACAACAGCACCGGAGCCTTGCCGGCCGCCCGCTTCAGCGAGGCGAGCTTCTTCTTGCGCTGATCGGCGTCAAGAATATCGACCTGGCTGAGCGCCAGGATTTCCGGCTTGTCGGCAAGGCCGTTGCCATACGCCTCAAGCTCGGCGCGCACGGTCTTGTAGGCCTTGGCCGGGCTTTCCTCCAGCGCCGAAACCAGATGCAGCAGAACGCGGGTACGCTCGACATGGCCGAGGAAGCGGTCGCCGATGCCGACGCCCTCATGCGCGCCTTCGATCAGGCCCGGAATGTCGGCGATGACGAATTCGCGCGCATCGATGCGCGCAACGCCAAGGCCCGGATGCAGCGTCGTGAACGGATAGTCGGCGATCTTCGGCTTGGCCGCCGTCACCGCCGCCAGGAATGTCGATTTGCCGGCATTGGGCAGGCCCACCAGCCCGGCGTCCGCGATCAGCTTCAGCCGCAGCCAGATGTTCATTTCCTCGCCCGGCAGGCCGGGGTTGGCGCGGCGCGGCGCCTGGTTGGTCGAGGTCTTGAAATGCTGGTTGCCGAAGCCGCCATTGCCGCCCTTGGCGAGCAGGAAGCGCTGGCCAACCACCGTCATGTCGCAGATCAGCGTCTCGTTGTCTTCGGCCATCACCTGCGTGCCCACCGGCACCTTCAGCACCACGTCGGCGCCCTTGGCCCCCGTCATGTTGCGGCCCATGCCGTGCGTGCCGGTCTTGGCCTTGAAATGCTGCTGGTAGCGATAGTCGATCAGCGTGTTGAGGCCGTCCACGACCTCCACCCACACGTCGCCGCCACGGCCGCCGTCGCCGCCATCCGGCCCGCCGAACTCGATGAACTTTTCGCGCCGGAACGACACCGAACCGGCGCCCCCGTCGCCGGAGCGTATGTAGACCTTGGCCTGATCGAGGAATTTCATCTCTACTTGCCGTTCCGTTACGCACTTCTGCTGTATTGCGCTTCGCTATCCGGCCTTCCCTACCCTATGGTGCGGGCAAGCGCGAGAGCAGACAAAACGATTCTGCCGGTGAGCAGGAGATATCGCAATGAAGCTGGTGACTTACAACGTGCAATTCGGTGTCGGCCGCGATGCCAAGGTCGGGCTGGAGCGCATTGCCGCAAGCGTCGCCGATGCCGACATCATCGCCTTGCAGGAAGTCACCCGCAACTATCCCACCAATGGCGGCATCGACATGGTCGCCGGCCTCACCGCGCTGTTGCCCGACCACTACCATGTCTATGGCGCGGCGATGGACATCGATTTCGGCGCGCTGGCACCCAATCCGCCCAAGCCGGCGCTGCGCTTCCAGTTCGGCAACATGCTCTTGTCCCGCTGGCCGATTGCGTCCAGCCGCAACCTGCTTTTGCCGCGCAGCCGCACCTACGACAAGGCCAACCTGCAGCGCGCCGCCCTCGAGGGCCTCATCGTCACGCCGCTTGGGCCGCTGCGCTTCTACAGCGTCCACCTCGACCATGTGAACATGGACGAGCGCATCACGCAGATCCGCTATCTGAAAGAGCGCGCCTTCGGCTACCCTAAGGAAGGCGGCTCCATCACTGGTGCCGGCGAATACGGCTTTCCCGAGCCACCCTGCCCGGAGGATTTCGCGCTCATGGGCGATTTCAACATGCGCCCCGGCGAGCCTGAATATGCCGAGATGACCGGCGCGCCCGACCCGCTGTTCGGTCACCGCATCGTTGCCCATCACCCGGTCGATGCCTCGCGCCTTGCCGGACCGTCGCCGGAGGAAAGCGTCAGTTGGACGGACCTCACCGGAGCCGGCAAGCATTCGCGCCTCGACTACTGCTTCGTCTCCGCCGGCCTCGCCCCGCATGTAAAGGACTGCTGGATCGACAACGACGCCGACGGCTCCGACCACCAGCCGGTCTGGACCGTGCTGGAATAGTCTCTCCCCTTTCTCTACCGCCCCAACCCCTCCGCTTCGTCATCCCGCCGCTTCGTCGCCTGAAGCGGAGCGCAAACGCTGACGTCTTCCTCTCCCCGTTCACGGGGGTGAGCAGCCGGTTCGCAAAGCGAATTCATCATGCCGGTGGCATGATGAAAGGCCAGCGAACGCCGGGTCGCTGCGTAAGCAGCGGGCACCCGGCCGGTGGGATGCCGACAGGCAGGTGAGGGGCAGCGCTGAGCTGGCCGGCGTGGATCAAACACCGGGCATTCACAACCTAACCCCTTGTTCCTGCTCACTTCCGCAAAAAACTTTCATCCCACTTATCCACCCCCTTCTCCGTCTCCCGCATAATTCCCCATCGCTCTTGCGGGAACCGGCTGCGCACCGGGCAACGGTTAGGGCGGCGGTGACCTCCCCCCATTGGTTCGGCGCCGATGGACCCGAGGGCATCCGACAGGCCGGCGTCCTGCGGCGGGCTTTCCATGACAAAGGAAAGGCAACCCGTGTCGGCAGGAGACGCATTTCGTCTGATCGTCGCGACAGGGCGAGACCCATCGGACGATCTTGGGACCGGTCGACTGGATGACAGACACCGGACGGGCGGCCGCAAGGCCGCACTATCTATCTAAACGAGCGACCGAACGGCCGCCCGTCTTCCCGACCTGCGCTTCACAAGCAAAGGTCAGTTCTTTGACAATGGCCAGACGGATGAGAATCCAGGCGTGGCAATGAATAGGTATGCGGCGACCTCCCTTCGCCCCTTGTGGGAGAAGGTGTCGAGGCGAAGCCGAGACGGATGAGGGGTGTTCCGGCTAGACGATGCCCCTCATCCGCCTTCACTTCGTTCAGGCACCTTCTCCCACAAGGGGAGAAGGCAAGGCGAGAATCCCCGCCCCGCCTCTGGTTCAAGAATGCGCCCAGGTCCTCAGGCTCGACCATGTCCGCCGGTCCAGCCTGTAGCGCTCGACCGGCACCTTGCCGGCGACGATCGAGTTCAGCATGCCCTGGCCGGCATACTGGAAGCCGCACTTGTGGATGACCCGCCGCGAGGCCGGATTGATGACCCGGCACGAAGCATGCAGCGAAGTGATCTCGGTCGCCCTGAAGGCAAGATCGACCAGAGCGTGCGCAGCTTCCGTGGCATAGCCCTGGCCCCAATAGGGTTCGCCGATCCAGTAGCCCAGTTCCAGCCCGCGATCGGTCTGGTTGAGGCCGGCGCAACCGACCAGCGCGCCGTTTTCGGAGCGCGTCAGCGCATAGACCGCGCCGCCGAAGCCACCAACCTTGCTGTTGGCGATAAAGGCGCGTGCCTCCGCTTCGCCATAAGGATTGGGCATGCGCGCCAACATTTCGGCAACGCGTCGGTTGTCGGCCAGCGCCACGAGATCGGCCACGTCGTCGTCATGCGGCGGGCGCATCACCAGGCGCTCGGTGAGCAGCACCGGGCAATCGATGCGCAAACTCGCGTCGTCTAACTCTTCCTTCTCGGCAACCATCGAACTGTCCTCCAGGCGAAAGAAAAAGGGGAGATGGCGACCCATCTCCCCTGATCCATTTCCTGGCTTGGCCAGACACCGGTCCCGAGATGGGGCGCCGGTATCTAAGTGCGGAACCGGCTACTCCGCGGCCTTCTGCATCGGGTTTACCGATACGTAGGTTCGGCCATTGGCTTTTTTGTTGAAGGTTACTGCGCCTGCTTCGAGCGCAAAAAGGGTGTGGTCCGTGCCCATGCCGACGTTGACGCCGGGATGCCACTGGGTGCCGCGTTGGCGAATGATAATGTTGCCCGGAATGACGGCTTCGCCACCGAACTTCTTCACGCCAAGGCGCTTGGAGTGCGAATCGCGACCGTTGCGCGACGAACCGCCAGCTTTCTTGTGTGCCATCTTAGTGCTCCTTTGCGCCGTCTCAGGCGCTTGCGATCCTTATGGACGCGCTTGGCGTCCGTTTCAAGTCCGATCAGGCGGCTGGCGAATTACTTCTTCGCCAGTTCCTTGGCCTGCTCGCGCCAGTCCTTGATCTGGTCGGCGCTGAAAGGCATGTGCTCGTCGATCTTGGCGACGTCGGCATCGGACAGCTTCGCAACCTGCGCGAAAGTGGCGATGCCCTGCTCCTTGAGCTGCTCGGCAGCCACCGGACCGATGCCCTTGATGACGGTGAGGTCATCCGGCTCGCCCTTCGGCGCCTTGAACAGCGGAGCAGCCTTGGCTTCCGTCTTTGCCTCTGCCTTGGCTTCGGCCTTTGCGGCAGCCTTCTTCGACGGCTTGGCGCCACCGATCAGGATCTCGGAGATGCGCACCGTGGTGAGCAGCTGGCGATGACCGATCTTGCGGCGCGAATTCTGGCGGCGGCGCTTCTTGAAAGCGATGACGGTGCGGTTCTTGCCCTGCAGGACAACTTCCGCCGTAACCAGCGCGCCTTCGACGAAGGGAGCGCCGAACACGACATTGTCGCCTTCGCCGTGAGCGAGAACAGTGCCGATCTCGACGATATCGCCGACCTGGCCTTCGACTTTTTCAATCTTCAGAAGATCGTTGGCGGCTACGCGATACTGCTTGCCGCCCGTTTTGATGACTGCGAACATTTTTTGCCTTTCGCTGTTCGGTCGGCCTTTATGAACCTGCCAATTTCCACGAGGGAATGGCTGTCCGGCCGTCTTTTTGTCAGTCTGCGGGTTCAAAAAACAAGCGGCGCGGAAAGCGTTCCACGCCGATTGCGCGCTGTCCCTAACCGAAGGGTCCTGCAAAGTCAAGGCAATCGCCGATTGCACACGGCAAGGACCATCCTTTGCAACGCCCGTGACGGTCGCATTTTATGCGCCGGGCCCAACCCCACAACAAACCGGCGGATTTGGCCTTGTCTCACAGCGATACTGCCGCTATCTAGTGCGCCGCCGACATGGCGACCACGACCCGCGGAGAAGTGGCAGAGTGGTTGAATGCACCGCACTCGAAATGCGGCATACTCGCAAGGGTATCGGGGGTTCGAATCCCTCCTTCTCCGCCAATCTCCCTTCACCGGAAATGCCCACAAAGCCCAAATGGCAGTTGTTGCCTGCGCTTTTGTAGCGGCTGCTGTGAAACGTTAGGCGAGCGGCAGGGATCGGAAACCACCGTTCCATATATGTAAAAACTATATCCGCCGACGAACACCTCTCTCGAAAATATATGTCGCTCTGATCATTTTCCGGGCCTTGACACGGTCGACGCACTGTCCGTTCCGGCACCGCCTCGACCAAGGAGATCGGCTCAATGCTCGACGTGATCTTGCTGGCGCTTGGCCTCGGCTTCTTCGCCCTTCTGGTCCTCTACGGCATCGCCAGCGAAAAGCTCTGAGGAGAAATCCGGTGACCCTCGACTATGCAGCGAGCGGCCTCGTGGCTGCACTCATCCTTGTCTACCTGGTCTACGCGCTCGTGCGCCCTGAACGATTTTGAGGTCTTGTGATGACGACCAATGGCTGGCTCCAGATACTGGTCTTCTGTGCGATCATCATCGCACTGGTGAAGCCGCTCGGCTGGTACATGACGCGTGTCATGGCGGGCGAACGCACCTTTATGTCGCCCATCCTGCATCCGCTCGAGCGCCTGCTCTATGCCGGAGCAGGAGTGGACGAGCGCCAGGAGCAACACTGGCTGACCTATACGACGGCGATGCTCGTCTTCAACGCGGCCGGCTTCCTCCTCCTGTTCGGGCTGCAAAGGCTGCAGGGTCTGTTGCCGTTCAACCCGATGCAGATGGGCGCCGTTTCGCCTGACTCGACCTTCAACACCGCAGTCAGTTTCGTCACCAACACCAACTGGCAGGGCTATGGCGGCGAAAGCACCATGGGCTACCTCGTCCAGATGGCCGGGCTGACGGTGCAGAACTTCGTTTCGGCCGCCACCGGCATCGCCATCGCAATGGCGCTGATCCGCGGTTTCTCGCGCGCTTCGGCGCGCACGGTCGGCAATTTCTGGACCGACCTGACCCGCTCGACGCTTTATGTGCTTTTGCCGCTCTCTGTCCTGTGCGCCCTGTTCTACGTCAGCCAGGGGATTGTCCAGACGCTGGGTTCCTATGTCGACGCAACGACCGTCGAGGGCGCGAAGCAGACGATCGCGGTCGGCCCGGCAGCCTCCCAGCTCGCCATCAAGATGCTCGGCACCAATGGCGGCGGCTTCTTCAACGCCAACTCCGCTCATCCCTTCGAGAACCCGACCGCGCTGACCAACCTGATCGAGATGGTCTCGATCTTCGCCATAGGCGCTGCCCTCACCAACGTCTTCGGACGCATGGTCGGCAATGAACGCCAGGGCTGGGCGATCTTCACCGCCATGGGCGTGCTGTTCGTGGCCGGCGTCGCCGTCACCTACTGGGCCGAAGCTGGCGGCAATCCTGCCTTTGCGGCACTCGGCATCGACGGCGGCAACATGGAAGGCAAGGAGGTCCGCTTCGGCATCGCCGCTTCGGCACTGTTTACCGTGATCACGACCGCCGCGTCCTGCGGTGCCGTGAACGCCATGATCGACAGCTTCATGCCGCTTGGCGGGCTTATCCCGCTCGTCAACATGCAGCTTGGCGAGGTCATCATCGGTGGCGTCGGCGCCGGGCTCTACGGCATGCTTTTGTTCGTCATCCTGGCGATCTTCATCGCCGGGCTGATGGTCGGCCGCACTCCCGAATATCTTGGCAAGAAGATCGAGGCCCGCGAGGTCAAGATGACGATGCTGGCCGTGCTGTCGCTGCCGCTCGCCATTCTTGGTTTCACCGCCGTCGCGGTCGTGTTGCCGACCGGCCTCGCTTCGCTCGCCAATGCCGGCCCGCACGGCTATTCGGAAATCCTCTACGCCTACACCTCCGGCACGGCCAACAATGGCAGCGCGTTCGCCGGGCTTTCCGCAAACACGCCTTGGTACAACGTGACCATAGGGCTTGCGATGTTAATGGGTCGCTTCCTGGTCATCGTACCTGTCATGGCAATCGCCGGCTCGCTGGCGATGAAGAAGACCGTACCCGCCTCGATCGGCACTTTCCCCACCGATGGCGGCTTGTTCGTCGGGCTCCTGGTCGGCGTGGTGCTGATCGTCGGCGGCCTCACTTATTTCCCGGCACTCGCGGTCGGTCCGATAGTCGAGCATTTCGCGATGCTTGCCGGGCAATCGTTCTGACCGGTTCAGAGGAGTTGATCATGGCAAAATCCACTGACATCAGCATCTTCGATCCCGGCATCGTCTGGCCGGCCATCGGTTCAGCCGTCAGGAAGCTGCACCCGATGGCGCAGATCAGGAATCCGGTCATGTTCGTCGTCGAGGCAGTGGCAGCGCTGACGACGCTGATCTTCCTTCGCGATGTCTTCACGGGAGGCGATCGGCTGGGCTTTTCCTTCCAGGTCATCTTGTGGCTCTGGTTCACGCTCCTCTTCGCCAATTTCGCCGAAGCCATCGCCGAAGGCCGCGGCAAGGCCCAGGCAGATGCGTTGCGCAAGACGCGTACCCAGACCGACGCCAAATTGTTGTCTGCCGACAGGGCCACGTATGAACTTGTACCAGCCACCAGCCTGAAGGTCGGCGACGTCGTGGTCGTCGAGATCGGCGAGATCATCCCTTCGGACGGCGAGGTGATCGAAGGCATCGCCTCGGTCAACGAGGCGGCGATCACCGGCGAGTCGGCGCCCGTCATCCGCGAATCCGGCGGCGACCGCTCCGCCGTCACCGGCGGCACCCAGGTGCTGTCCGACCAGATCAAGGTGCGCATCACCGCCGCCGCCGGTTCGACCTTTCTCGACCGCATGATTTCACTGGTCGAGGGCGCGCAGAGGCAAAAGACGCCGAACGAGATCGCGCTCAACATCCTG
>MKRZ01000017.1 GCA_001897075.1 Mesorhizobium sp. 61-13
AACGCTGAAGGACTTGTGAGTGTCGGACCCTAGTGGCCTGGCTGAGGAGGAGAAAACTCATGGACGACAACGTCCGCAATTATCTTGACCACTATGGCGTCAGCGATGCGACGCGGCGGTTTCTGGCGAAACCGCAAAAGATGTTCATCGACGGTGCCTGGCTCGATAGCAGCGATGGCGCGACCTTCGATATTTTCGAACCCTCGACCGGCGGCCTTGTCGGACGCGCGCCTTCCGGCACGACCGAGGATCTCGACCGGGCCGTTCATGCCGCCCGCCGCCAGTTCGATGGCGGTGCCTGGCGACACCTCAAGCCGCTCGAGCGCGAGCGCCTGCTCCACCGCGTTGCCGACCTGATCGAGTTGCATGCCGACGAGCTTGCCGAGATCGAAGCGATTGACATGGGCAAGTCGGTGAGCTTTGCCCGCGAGATCGACATCCAGGGGACGGTCGATACGTTCCGCTACTTCGCCGGCTGGCCTTCGAAGCTGCACGGACGCACCGTCGAGCCCTCCATTCCAGGCAATTATCTCGCCTACACCCGCAAGGAGCCCCTTGGCGTCGTTGCCGCCATCGTGCCATGGAACTTTCCGCTCCAGACCATGGCCTGGAAGCTCGCGGCAGCGCTGGCGGTCGGCTGCACCGTCATCGTCAAGCCGGCCGAACTGACCTCGCTCTCCACCTTGCGCTTTGCCGAACTAGTGCAGGAGGCCGGCATCCCCGATGGTGTCGTCAACGTCGTGACGGGCCGCGGCAGCGTGGTCGGCGCCGCCATGTCGACTCATCCCGGCATCGACAAGGTGACCTTCACCGGCTCGACACCCGTCGGGCAGGAGGTCGGCCGTACGGCTGTCGGCAATCTCAAGCATGTCACGTTGGAACTCGGTGGCAAGTCGCCGGTGCTGGTTCTCGACGACGCCGACCTCGCGAGTGCTGCCAAGGCAGTGGTGAACGGCGTGTTCTTCAATTCCGGGCAAGTTTGCGACGCCGGTACGCGCGTCTATGTCCAGCGCTCGGTGCATGACGCCTTCCTTGACGAATTGATCGCCGTCACCAAGACGCTCAAGATCGCGCCTGGCCTCGACCGCGACTGCTACATCGGCCCGCTGGTCTCGGCGCATCAGAAGAAGGTCGTCTCGTCCTATATCGAGGCCGGTCGCCGCGAAGGCGCCGAACTGATTTATGGCGGTAAAAGCCTGGACCGGCCGGGCCACTTCATCGAGCCTGCGATCTTCGCGCGCTGCAAGCCCGACATGACGATCGTCCGCGAGGAGATTTTCGGCCCCGTTCTGGTCACTGACGCATTCGACGATCTCGACGATGCGGTCGCATTCGCCAACGACACGCCTTTCGGCCTTGCAGCTGCGGTCTACTCGAACGACCTGTCGCGGGTGCACGGGCTGATCCCGCGCCTGCATGCGGGCTCAATCTACGTCAATGCCCACAGCACGATCGATCCCTCCATGCCCTTCGGCGGGTTCAAGGCCTCAGGCTTCGGCAAGGATTTAGGACCGGAGCAACTGGACTACCTGATGGAGACGAAGGCCGTGTGGATCACGCTGCCATGACGTTCTGAAGAGACATGCTCCGGCCGTCGCCCATGGGCGGCCGGTTCGCAAGACCTGCGGCCGATGGAGCCGCATTCATCGCGGACAGATACCGAAGGTGCGACGCAAAAGGGGAACGACAATGGAAACCGATATCGCCTGGCAGAAAGAACTCGAGCGGCGCGCCCGCATCTATGACGACATCGAGGCCGGCGGCCGCTGGGAGGGCGTGATGACCACGCTCGACTACGCCGGCATGGCCGTCTTTACGGTCGTGCTTATCGTCGGATTCTGGATCTGGGGGGCCTGAGATGACCGATCACGTCACCCACGGCGGCTTTGCCGCAATCGAAACCGAGCGCGAAGAAGCAGCCCACAATCGCGCCGCCGCCGAACGCGGCGATGCGCCATTGCTTCCTTCTGAGCGGCTCTGGGGGTTCTGGGAGTTCACCTATGCCAACTCTGCACTTGCCATCGCCACCTGGGCATTCCTGATCGGCGGCGCGATCGGCCTCTTCGTCGGGCCGAAGGAAGGCATCGCGGCCATCGTCATAGGCAACATCGTCGGCGTCGCGCTGACGGCGCTCGCCACCACGCCGCTCTCCGGCCGCTACGGTATCGAGCAGTTTGTCGCGCTGCGCAGCCAGTTCGGCTACAACGGCAGCCGCGTCGTCTATCTACTTGCCGTCGTGGTACTCACCATGGGCTGGCTCGCGGTGCTGGCCATGATGTTCGGCCGCTCGATCGATGGCCTTGCGGCGCTCAGCGCAGGCGAGGCGGCCAATCCGACCGGGATCAAGATGATCATCGCCGCCGTCGGCGCAATCCTTGTCACCTGGTTCATCGTCGCCAAGGGGCCGACCTCGATCAAATTCTTTAACATGGTCGTCTCGCCGGCGCTGGTAATCCTGATGATCGTGATGCTCTACCTCATCCTCCAGCACCGTTCATTTGCCGAACTGCTTGAGATGCCTGCGCTTGCCCCGCCCTTCGAGGACAGCACGCTCAATTTCATCATCGCGGTCGAGGTCAATCTTGCCGCCGGCTTTTCCTGGTGGCCCTATATCGGCAATTTGGCGCGCCTGACCAAGAACGAGCGCACCGCCTTCTGGCCGAACATTGTGGGTATCTTCGGTGCTGCCGTACTCGGCGAAATCGTCGGCCTGCTTGCCGCCGTGGCCCTCGGCGACAGCGACCCGACGATCTGGATGACCAAGATCGCAGGTCCCGCCATCGGTATCATTGCGCTGCTGTTCGTTGCCTTCGCCAACATGACCTCGATGGCGAACATCCTCTACACCTCCATCGTCGGTCTCAGGCAGGTGGGAACGGCGTCTATCCGCGCCATTTCCTGGGGGATGATCCTGTTCCTGTTCTGCGTCATCCCGCTCGGCCTCGTGGTCTTTTATCCGCAGATGTATGACGGTTTCTTCATCTTCCTCGTCTGGACCTCGGCGCTGAACTCCGCGCTCGCCGGCATCGGTATTGCCGACTACTTCTTCCTGCGCGGGCAGAAACTCGACATGCGCAGCCTGCATGCCCCGCAGGAGAGCGGGCCCTATCGCTTCTGGGGCGGGTTCAATCCGATCGGGCTCGCAGCACTGGCCGTCGGCTTCGGCGTCTACGTGCTTGTCTTCAACCCGCAGACGCTCGCGAGCCTGCCGGCGTTCAAATACCTGACCGCCTCCGTTCCATCCTGCCTTGCGGCCGGGGTGGTCCACTATCTGCTCACCAGGCTGTTCGCCCGCGGCGCCGGCTGGGGCAATTACCCCGGACGCTGAGCCCTTCCAGCGAAGCGGGGACAGGGCCCCGCTTCCATCTCCGACACCTCTGATCCGTAACCATCGGGACGACCGCCATGGATGCTACCTTCGACTACATCATCATCGGCGCCGGATCGGCCGGCTGCGTGCTTGCCAACCGCCTGTCGGAAGATACGGCTACTAAAGTGCTTGTGCTGGAATATGGCGGCAGCGACAATTCGATCTTCATCCAGATGCCGACGGCCCTGTCGATTCCGATGAACGGCACCAAGTACAACTGGAAATACATGACCTTGCCGGAGCCCGGCCTCGATGGAAGGCGGGTTCACTGCCCGCGCGGCAAGGTGATCGGCGGCTCGTCCTCGATCAACGGGCTGGTCTACATGCGTGGCCACGCACACGATTTCGACGAATGGGCCGAGCTCGGCGCGCGCGGCTGGGGCTATGCCAATTGCCTGCCCTATTTCCAGCGTGCGGAGAGCTGGCAGGAGGGTGGTGATCCTTATCGCGGCGACAGCGGGCCGCTTGCCACCAATGCCGGCAACAAGATGAAGAACCCGCTCTATCGGGCCTTCGTCGATGCCGGCCATGAGGCGGGCTACATAACGACCGAGGATCCGAACGGGCAGATGCAGGAGGGCTTCGGCGCCATGCACATGACCGTCAAGGACGGCGTGCGCTGGTCGACGGCCAATGCCTATCTCAAGCCGGCGATGAGTCGCCCGAACCTCACCGTCGTCACCCATGCCATGACTCGACGCGTGCTGGTCGAGGGCAAGCGTGCCGTCGGCGTCGAGTATGAACTCGGCGGCGAACGCATCGTGGCGACGGCGAGTCGAGAGGTACTCATTTCCTCCGGCCCGATCGGCTCGCCACATCTCCTTCAGCGCTCCGGCATCGGGCCTGCCGCGGTGTTGCAGAATGCCGGTGTGCCGGTCCTGCATGATCTGCCCGGCGTTGGCGAAAATCTCCAGGACCATTCCGAGGTTTACGTCCAGTACGCCTGCAAGGAGCCGATCACGCTTAACGGCAAGATGGGACTGTTGAGCAAGGCGCTGATCGGGGCCGAGTGGATCCTGTTCAAGAAGGGGCTGTCGGTCTCCAACCATTTCGAGAGCGGCGGCTTCATCCGTTCGGACGCGTCGCTCGAATGGCCTGACATCCAGTTCCACTTCTTGCCGGCGGCGATGCGCTATGACGGCAAGAAGCCACTCAAGGGGCACGGTTTCATGGTGCTGACCGGCCCCAACAAGCCCAAGAGCCGTGGCTATGTCCGCTTGCGGTCACCCGAAGCGCATGAGCAGCCCGATATCCTGTTCAACTATCTCGATCGCGAGGAGGACAGGGAAGGTTTCCGTCGTTGCCTGAGGTTGACGCGCGAAATCATCGCGCAGCCGGCCTTCGACAGGTTCCGTGGTGAGGAGATAGCCCCGGGCAAGGATGTGCGCAGCAATGACGAGATCGACGCCTGGGTCCGCGAGACGATGGAGAGCACCTACCATCCCTGCGGCTCCTGCCGCATGGGTGAGGACGCGATGGCGGTCGTCGACAGCAACCTCAAGGTTCGCGGCATCGACGGGCTCAGGGTAATTGACAGCTCGGTCTTCCCGTCCGAGCCCAACGCCAACCTCAACGCGCCGACCATCATGCTTGCCGAACGGGCTTCAGACATCGTGCGCGGAAAACCGCTGCTCGCAGCGTCCAATGCGCAGGTGGGCATCGCGCCTGGCGTCGGGATCAGCCAGCGCAGTGGCAATCCGGTACGTGCCGTCAAGCACTAAGCCGTTTGGGAGGCCGGCATGGTTGAACGTGGAATTGGCTATGTGGTGTGCCGACGGGATCATGACGGGCCGGAGGAGCCATGTCATCAGGCGACCTTCGTGGAGACGTCCCTTCGCCGGTTGCGAGTCTGCTTCACCGGCGTGTTCGTTATAGCTCTATCGCGGCAGCCTCACATCCGGAAGAGTGCCTCGGCGAGGCGGCCGAGATGGGGCTTCACGCGCTCTGCCGGAACATCCGAATAGCCGAGAATGAGCGTCGGTCCGGGATACCGGGCCGAGAGCATAGCTGGACAGTGGATAGCTTTGCAGCCCGATCCTCGACCACCGCGCGGTGGGCTAGCCGATCTTCCCGTCCGCCTTCCAGCCAAGCGAGCGCATTGAGCCCGCTTTCGGAACAGTCGATGCGGGCGAGGCCGGTGAGAAGCTCCTCCACCTGCTCGTCGAAGCTGGAGAGCGGCAGGTCCTGCGCGGCTTGCTCTTGCCTGAAGCTACGGCCAGAGTGGCAGCTGGTTCAATGGTTCGGCCAGTTCGCTTGCCGTCGCGCCTGAAGCTGGCAGAATCGAAGGTGCGACATGCCTAACGGCTGCAACTGGCACTGCCGTCGCTTCTTCTGGTTCTGCGATCCACAGAACGCCGGCCTTCGGAGGCGGAGTGGCGAGGATGGCGTCTATCGGTGCCCGCTCTGGTTCCTGCGTGCCTCCCGACAGCTTCGGCTTCCCGATGCTCTGGATCGCGGAGCGTGCCCCTGCGCTTGGCGGAGCGGTCGAGCGCCTCGATCTCGTCGCGCATGGCATCGATCTCGAGCACAAAGATCTTGGTCAGCTGTTCTTTCGTCGACATTCTCGCCATCGGCATCAGTTCGAGCTGCAACAGAATGGCGTTGAGCCGCCGCGCCACCACGGACGCCTTCTTACGGTCGGAGAGCCTAAGGCTCAGTGAAAGCCTGCCATTGCCGGTCGCCGCCGCGAATCTGACGGTAATGCGGGCCCGCCAGTAGAAGACGGGCCCCCGGAGAATGAGGTTTTCGATCTGGTGCCTGCGCAGTCCCATCGGCCCGTGCTCCGCTCGTCCAGGCCCGGATGGACACCAGCTCTGGACATCAGTTGTGGGCACCACTTGTGAAAGGCCGATTCGACGTGAAACGATGACCTGACGAACGGCCATGGATCCCGCGGATTTCAAAGCTTCTGGGAGGCGAGTTGGCTGGGGAACCTGGATTCGAACCAGGACTAACGGAGTCAGAGTCCGTGGGTCTACCGTTAACCTATTCCCCAAAAAGCATCTGAGCCGATGTTTTGGCAGTTTGCGGAAGGCTGATTTTCCAGCAACTCCGCCAGCGCAGTGCAGAACCACGCTCCGGTAAGTGGCCGCGTTTTAATCGCCGCCGTGAAATAGTCAAGCCCATGAACGGCTTCAACCGTTGTTGCTGTCGAATTGTGAGCGTTCGAACAAAAGCACGACCACAAGACCGACGATCAACGGAATGATCAGATAGAACAGCCGGAATACCAAAAGGGCGGCCAGCACATGGACCGGGTCCATTTCCGAAAGGCCCGCCAGGAACACCACCTCGAGCACGCCAAGTCCGCCCGGAGCATGGGAAATCAGGGCGGCTGAGAACGACACCAGGAAGACGCCCAGCACCACGAGGTATCCAGGATTTCCGGCCTCAGGCAATGCGAAATAGATGATGGCGGCAGCCGCAAGCAGCTCGAGCGGGCCGATGATCAACTGGCGCGCAACGATTGGCAGGCGCGGATAGTGCACCTGGAACGAACCGATCTTGAGGGGCCTCAGGTGCAGCCAACTGCCGAAGATATATGCAATGACCGGTAACAGCATGATCAGACCGGTCGCGCCCGAAAAGCTGTGGAAGCCGATGCTGGAAAAGCGGTCGAACAAGCCGGGCACGAGAATCAGCACGATAGCGCCAACCAGTATCGAGGACAGTACGAAGGTGAACCAGCAGACGGCGACGAGTATGCCGACTTCATGCCCGGTCAGGCCCTTGGTGCCATAGGCGCGGTAGCGGATCACGGCTCCTGAAAAAACCGAACCGCCGATGTTGTGGGAGAGGGCGTAGGTGGTGAACGAGCACAGCGTCACAAACAGCCACGATACCCGCTTGCCGATGTGAAGGAGCGCGATGTGGTCATAGCCGGCAAGCGCGGCATAGGCGACAATGGCGCTGAGCGCAGAAAGCAACCACCCGTGAAAGGGTATGGCGAGAAGGCTGTCCCAGACGTCGTCAAGCGAGATCCCTCGCAACTCATCCAGCAGCAGCCAAATCGAAAACGCAACTGCGGTCAGGCCGACGGTGGGCCAGAAATATCGTTTCCAATTCATGCGCTGCCTGTCATGCGCGACGAACGCCTCCCCCGAGGTGCGGTGCAGGGCGGCTCATGTCGGGGCCGCCTTCCGAATCGTGCATTTCAGCAATGCCTTATCGAAGCCGACTATTCAACCTTGCAGGTCTTCAAATGGCTGCTACCAAGGTCGGAACCTATTGAAATCATCAATATTTGGCTTTCGACCGCCAATTCGGCGGGTCTTGATCTTTCGACGCTTTGCTCTTGGTGATTACGCGGCACGCTGCTAATCTGGCGCCAACTTGAAACATATACGCGTGCTGCGTCCGGAAATTCCGGTTCGCGCGGCGTCGGAAGGAACAACCTGTGACAGACCGCAACGCCGGCACCGAAGTGCTGGAGGTTCGCGAGTCCGGGGAGGCAGCGAAGCCGACAGGCAAAGCTACCTTTTCAGTTGGCCACCATGGTGATGGTGAGCCGGCGGCCTTGGCCGGAAACGGGCAGGCGGGACACGCGGCCAACAATGAAAATGCCAAAGGCAAGACGAGGAAACGGCGCAAGCGCAGACGCGGGCGCAAGGTTTTCGCGCGCGATGGCGAGGCCGCGGTTCAGGTTACGCCGGCCGCTGCAGAACCTGTCGCCCCAGCCAAGAGCCATGTTGCGGGGGTTCAAACCGGTGTAGAGCGCGCGGAACCCGGCCCGGCATCGGCCAACCCCGGCAGGCGGCATCATACGAACGACCTGCCGGTATTCGCTGCGCTGGATCTTGGCACCAACAATTGCCGGCTGCTCGTAGCCATACCCTCGCGCAACGGCCAGTTCCGCGTCATCGATGCGTTCTCGCGCATTGTGAGGCTGGGCGAGGGCCTATCGGCGAGCGGCAGGCTTTCCGACGCGGCCATGGATCGAGCAGTCGAGGCGTTGAAGATATGCGGAGACAAGCTGCGCAGCCGCAAGATTGCACGCTCACGCCTTATCGCGACCGAAGCGTGCCGCAGCGCGGACAATGGCGCCGAGTTTCTCGAGCGGGTCGAGCGCGAGGCCGGCTTGAAGCTCGAGATCATCGACCGCCGCACCGAAGCGCGGCTTGCTGTTTCCGGTTGCGGTTCGCTGGTCGAGCGCGACACACAAGGCGTTGTGCTGTTCGACATTGGCGGAGGTTCTTCCGAAATCGCGTTGATCGACCTGACCAAGCGACGTTCATCGCGACTGGCAAACCATATCGTCTCGTGGACTTCGCTTCCGGTGGGCGTCGTGTCGCTGGCCGAAAGGTTTGGCGGCAAGACGGTGACCCGCGAGGTGTTTGCAGCGATGATCGACGATGTCGCCACGCGCCTTGACGCCTTTGAAGGCCGCGACCGGCTGAACCATGTGCTGGCCACGCCCAAGTTCCATCTTTTGGGAACGTCCGGCACGGTAACGACACTGGCAGGTGTCCACCTTGACCTCGATCGCTATGACCGCCGCCGCGTCGACGGCTTGTGGATGGATAGCGAAAGCGTCGATCGCATGGTGGAAAAGCTGCTTGGTTGGGATTTCCAGCAAAGGGTGGCCAATCCCTGCATCGGCGCTGACCGGGCGGACCTTGTGCTGGCCGGCTGTGCCATTCTTGAGGCAATCAGGGCGGTTTGGCCTGCGAACCGCTTGCGAGTTGCGGATCGCGGTCTGCGGGAAGGCATATTGAGCGAACTGATGGCTGACGGCAGCGTCTGGAGAGATGGACGGCCAAGAGGGGGGCGGCCATGACCAAGAAACCTGCCAAGCCGGGTGCCGGAGGAATGCGCGTATTGCGCACCCGCATCAAGAAAAAGAGCGGGCTTAAGGAATCGTCGCGCCGTTGGCTGGAACGCCACATGAACGATCCTTACGTGCAACGCTCCAAGGCGGATGGTTATCGCTCGCGGGCCGCCTACAAGCTGATCGAGATCGACGACAAGCATCATCTGTTGAAGCCGGGCATGCGCGTGATCGATCTTGGCGCGGCGCCCGGAGGTTGGTGCCAGGTGGCGGCAGTGCGCACCAAATCGACGGCCGAAGCGCCGCACGTGGTCGGTATCGACTACCTCGAAATGGCTGCCGTGCCGGGTGCCGAAGTCCTTTTGATGGATTTCCTCGACCCTGAAGCGCCTGCCAGGCTGGCCGAGGCGCTGGGCGGCGATCCGGACATCGTGTTGTCGGACATGGCAGCGCCGACCACGGGGCACCGCCGCACCGACCATATCCGGACCATGCACCTGTGCGAAGTTGCAGCCGATTTTGCCATGTCGGTGTTGCGGCCGGGCGGGCATTTCCTGGCCAAGACGTTCCAGGGCGGCACTGAAGGCGGACTGCTTGACGCGCTGAAGCGCAACTTCAAGTCTGTCCATCACGTCAAGCCGCCGGCTTCGCGCGACGAGTCCGTCGAGCTCTATCTGCTGGCCAAGGATTTCAAGGGCAGGGCTGATGTCGACGACGACAGGGACGCTCCGTAGTCAGGAAGAGGCTTCGCTTTCCATCACCTTGACCGGGCGAACCCCGTGACCGGAAACGGCGCTGCCGGCATCAGCTGACAGCCTCAAGAACGAAAGCGACGCGAAAGCGGAAATCGCGGCTACGATAAAGAACGCCGTGTGGAAATCGGCCAGCATCAGCGGACCGCCATGGACGGTTGTGGCGACTTCGAGGATGCCGCCCGCCACGGCCACGCCGAGCGCTATGGACAATTGCTGGCCGACGGCGGCAATCGGGGTCGCCTTGCTGGTGTCTTCTGCCGAAATGTCAGCATAGGTGAGGGCGTTGACGCCGGTGAAAAACATCGAGCGCAGGAAGCCACCGACAAGAAGTATCGTCAAAATAACGAGATAAGGGGTTTCGGGTGTGAACAACCCGTTGACCGCCACCGACGCGGCCGAAATCAGCGAGCCGAATACAAGGACTCGTCGAAAGCCGGCCATTCGAAAGACGCGTGTCGTGACGAGCTTCATGCCGATTGCGCCAATGGCCGAGACAAAGGTGATGAGGCCTGACTGGAACGGCGTCAGGCCAAAGCCGATTTGCAGCATGAGAGGCAAAAGGAAGGGCACCGCTCCAATGCCGATGCGGAACAGCCCGCCGCCGAAAACCGACGTTCGAAACGTCTGGTTCTTGAGAAGATCAAGCGCAAGCAGCGGGTTTGGGGTGCGGCGCGCGTGGACCAGGTAGAGCAATCCCGCGACCAGCCCGGTAACGAGCGTAACCACGCCCACCATGGGCGGAAGCGCGGGCATGCTGACGACTGAGAGCCCGAATACAACCCCGGATGCGCCGATGCCTGCCAGGAGAAAGCCGATCAGGTCGAGCCGAGGCGTGACCAGCCTTTCGGTCTCGGGCAGATAGCGCGTGGCAAGCCAGATACCGATGAAGCCGATCGGTATGTTGATGAGGAAAATCCAGTGCCACGAAAAGTAGGTGGTGATGAAGCCTCCGATAGGCGGGCCGACCAGCGGGCCAACCAAGGCCGGTATCGTCAGCCAGGACATGGCGGCGACAAGCTCGTTCTTGGGTGTGGAGCGTACAAGAACCAGACGCCCGACGGGCGTCATCATGGCGCCGCCCATGCCTTGAAGAAGGCGTGAGACCACGAATGAACCGAGCGAATTGGACATGGCGCAGGCGACGGACCCGGTCATGAAGACGACGATTGCTGCGCGAAAGACCGTCTTTGCCCCAAAGCGATCCGCCATCCAGCCGCTGACGGGGATAAAGATCGCCAGAGCCACCAGATAGGCCGTCAGCGCCAGCTTGAGGGCAATTGGGCTGGTATTGATGTCTGCGGCGATCGCGGGCAACGACGTCGCAATGACCGTCGAATCCATGTTTTCCATGAACAGGGCGACCGCAAGAACAAGCGGAATGATGCGATTCACGATCAGAATCCGGAGGCCTGGAATAGGGCGTCGACCGAGAGTCGCCGACTTGTCTGCCGGTTATCACGCCCAAGTGGCAAAGTCGCGTTACAAAGATGCAAGGTTGCGACAACAATAACTGATCATGGCGTGCTTTTCATCGCCCATGAGACGTGTTACGA
This sequence comes from Mesorhizobium sp. 61-13, assembly GCA_001897075.1. GTDB lineage: Bacteria > Pseudomonadota > Alphaproteobacteria > Rhizobiales > Rhizobiaceae > Mesorhizobium. The sequence goes on from MKRZ01000017.1 coordinate 11,446, forward strand.
GCCACCGCCAATCCTGAAAGGGAAGATGACGAGTCGGCGCGGTCCATTCGGGTTCCCGCGCCTTTCATGCATTCCGGGAACTGGCCATGGCAAAAATCATCGAAACGTCCACCGGCGCACTGGCGCTTACCTTCGACGACGTGCTGTTGCAGCCGGGTCATTCCGAGGTGATGCCGGGCGAGACCGACATCAGTACGCGAATTGCCGGCGATATCGATTTGAATTTGCCGATTATTTCGGCGGCCATGGATACGGTTACCGAAGGCCGGTTGGCGATTGCCATGGCACAGGCGGGCGGCATCGGCGTCATCCACCGGAACCTGAATCCCGTCGAGCAGGCCGAACAGGTGCGGCAGGTGAAGAAGTTCGAGTCCGGCATGGTGGTAAACCCTGTCACCATCGGCCCGGACGCCACGCTGGCAAACGCGCTTGCGTTGATGAGCCTGCACGGCATTTCCGGCATTCCGGTGGTTGAGAATGGCGGCACCGGCGGCCACTCGAATGGCCGCCTTGTCGGCATCCTCACCAATCGCGACGTCCGCTTTGCTTCGGACCCGGCTCAGCGCGTCTATGAACTAATGACGCGCGAAAACCTGATTACGGTGAAGGAAAATGTCGATCAGCAGGAAGCCAAGCGGCTTCTGCACCAGAATCGCATCGAGAAACTTCTGGTGGTCGACAAGAAGGGCAATTGCGTCGGCCTGATCACCGTGAAGGATATGGAAAAGTCCCAGCTCAACCCGCATGCCAGCAAGGATGCACAGGGCCGGCTTCGCGTCGCGGCTGCGACAAGCGTTGGCAATGATGGGTTCGAGCGGGCCGAGCGCCTGATCGATGCCGGCGTGGACCTTCTGGTGATCGATACGGCGCACGGCCACTCACAGCGCGTGCTGGATGCGGTGACGCGGGCAAAGAAACTGTCCAACTCGGTCCGCATCATGGCCGGCAATGTCGCCACGGCGGAAGGCACGCAAGCGCTCATCGATGCCGGGGCCGATGCGGTCAAGATCGGCATTGGACCGGGCTCGATCTGCACCACCCGCATCGTGGCCGGCGTTGGCGTGCCGCAGCTCTCGGCAATCATGGCGGCGGTCGAGACCGCGCAGAAGTCCGGCGTTTCCGTCATCGCTGACGGGGGCATCAAGTTCTCCGGCGATCTGGCCAAGGCGCTGGCTGCCGGCGCCAGTGCTGCGATGATCGGTTCGTTGCTTGCAGGAACCGAAGAGAGCCCCGGCGAGGTCTATCTGCATCAGGGCCGCTCATTCAAGGCTTACCGGGGCATGGGATCTGTCGGTGCGATGGCGCGCGGCTCGGCTGATCGTTACTTCCAGGCCGAAGTCCGTGACACGCTGAAGCTGGTCCCGGAGGGCATCGAAGGCCAGGTTCCCTACAAAGGTCCCGTATCGGGCGTGCTGCATCAGCTTGCAGGCGGCTTAAAAGCCGCTATGGGTTATGTCGGAGGCCGGAACCTTGCCGACTTCCGCGAGCGCGCCACATTCGTGCGTATATCGAATGCCGGCCTTCGTGAAAGTCATGCCCACGATGTCACGATCACCCGTGAAAGCCCCAACTACCCAGGCGGTATCTGAGCGGCACGGCATTCTGCGTTCGCTGTTTGCTGCGGTATCGCAACTGCCGCGCCATGCGGGCGCGCTTTCTCTCGCGTCCGCTATCGTGTTCGCCGCCATGACAGCGCTGGAGTTCCTGTACTTTCAGCGTTTGAGCGGCGGATTGGCCTCCTTGGACATACGCGCTTTCGGTTTTACGCCGGATGAGGGCATGGCCTGGATGACAGCGCTTGGGCGAGGCGGCAGCGAGACAATAATCGTCTGGCACTACCTGACATTCGACCTGTTGTTCCCAGCTCTTTTGTCACTGACGATGATGAGCCTGTTGATGGCGACAGGACGGCGCTTGCCCGGATTTGCCTCTTTTTCGCAAAGGGGGCAGGCACTGGTGTCGCTCGGGCTGGTGCTTCCCTATACATTGGCCGACTACGGCCAAAACCTCGCGGTTGTTCGCCTGCTATCTGATTTTCTCTCCGCCAATCCCGATTCGCTTGCGCTCGCCTCTGCGTTGATCGTGACGAAATTTGCACTGGGTGCGATCCCGATCGTTGTCATCGCGGCATTTGTGCTAGCCGGTCAACGACGGCATCGTGATGACAATCAAGGTCGGGACCGCAACGCATGAATCCCATCGCAATCTTCTGGCCCATGGTGGCGCACTTCGCGCTGGTCGCCGCGATATATGTGTTGCTGGGATGGCGCAGGCGTCTTGCCGTAACGCGCGACGGGGCCAAGATCCGCCAGTTCAAGGTCCGGACCGAGGAACCAAGCGCCAGCGTCACTGCGGCGAACAATCTGATGAACCAGTTTGAATTGCCGGTCCTGTTCCACGTCGTATGCCTGGCCCTGTTCGTGACCAACGGCGTGTCGTTCGTTGCCGTCCTGCTCGCCTGGGTGTTCGTGGCGCTCCGCTACTTCCACGCCTACATACATGTGACCAGCAACAATCTGCGCATCCGCAGCCTGACTTTCGCAGTCGGATTCATCGTGCTGGTCCTGATGTGGGCATGGTTCGCCCTGCATCTGGCCGGAGCTGTCTAGCAGATTGTCAAGGATCGAGGTCGAAGACCGCGATCCGGCGATTGTCGAACTTGATTGCTATGTCGCCGCGCACAAGGCGAAGCGCATGGTCGCCGAAAACGGCCCGACGCCAACCGTGCAGGGCAGGGACGTCCGCCGCCTCTCCCTGGGCCGCTATCTGATCAATATCGTCGCTTGATGCCAGTACCTTGGTGGCGACGCCCTCCTTCTCCGCGATAAGGCGCAGCAAGACTTTCAGCAGTTCCGAGGCGGCGCTCGATCCCTCCGGCGGTTGAAACTGCTTGGGCAGCTTCGGCATCATTTCCTTGGGTATGGAAACGGCCCCATTGACCGCGCTCAGCAACGCGGCGGCACTGGAGGAGCGCTCCCATCCTTTTGGCGTGCTGCGCAAGCGGCCGAGCGCGTCCGTATCGCGCGGCGCCTGCTGCGCAATCTCATAGATGGCGTCATCCTTCAGAATACGTCCGCGCGGGACATCGCGCTCTCGCGCCTCACGTTCGCGCCATGCCGCCACGGCCTGCAGTATGGCCAGTTCCTGCGGCTTTCGCACTCGCATCTTCAGCCGCTTCCACGCATCGTCGGGATGCGGGTCGTATGTTTCGCGCGAAGTCAGCACGCGCATTTCCTCATTCAGCCAATGGGCGCGATTCTCGCGATCGAGTTCGGCCTTGAGGTGCTTGTAGACGTCGATCAGGTGGGTAACGTCGGCAAGGGCATATTCAAGCTGCTTGTCCGACAGCGGGCGATACTTCCAGTCGGTGAAACGCGATGACTTGTCGAGCCTGGCGCCTGTGATCTTCTGCACCAACTGGTCATAGGAAACGCTGTCGCCGAAGCCGCAGACCATGGCCGCGACCTGCGTGTCGAAAACAGGATGCGGGACGAGATTGCCGAGATGGACAATGATTTCAATGTCCTGCCGTGCAGCGTGAAAGACCTTCTCGACCTTTTCGTTGGCCATCAGTTCGAAGAATGGCTTGAGATCAAGACCGGGCGCCAATGGATCGACAAGCGCGGTGACACCGGGTGCCGCCATCTGGATCAGGCAAAGGATCGGCCAGAACGTCGTTTCGCGGATGAATTCGGTATCGACCGTAACGAAATCCGACTGCTCGAGTGCTTTTATGGCGGCTTCGAGTTCGCCTTGGGTAGTAATGACGTGCATCAAATCGCTTTTTTTGACCGGGTGGTCTCTTTCAATTTCAGCCGGCAGTTCATTCGTCAAGGCGCACTGCAATATGGATTGAGCCCGGCTAAGGTGGGTCAAGCCCGGTTGGTGCTGCTCTCGCCTTGACAAAAAGCCATGCCCATGCGCTTTTCGCGCCAATTTTCAGGCCGGGCAAGTGCTTCGGCTTTACCGGAACTTTCTGATCGGATTCAGGCAATGCATCGTTACCGCAGCCATAACTGCGCTCAATTGAGGAAAGCCGATGTCGGCTCCACCGTCCGTCTCTCTGGCTGGGTGCATCGCGTGCGCGATCACGGCGGTCTCCTGTTCATCGACCTGCGCGACCATTATGGCCTGACGCAGATCGTAGCGGATCCGGATTCACCGGCCTTCAAGTCAGCCGAAACGGTGCGCGGCGAGTGGGTCATCAGGGTTGACGGCGAAGTCAAGGCGCGCTCCGCCGAGGCGGCCAATGCGAACCTGCCGACTGGTGAAATCGAGGTGTTCGCGCTCGACATCGAAGTGCTGTCGGCTGCGAAGGAGCTGCCGCTGCCGGTATTCGGCGAACCGGATTATCCGGAAGATATCCGGCTGAAGTATCGCTTCCTCGACCTGCGCCGCGAAACGCTGCACAAGAACATCGTCGCCCGCACGCGCATCATCACTGAAATGCGCAAGCGCATGGGCGAGGTGGGCTTTACCGAGTTCTCGACGCCGATCCTGACCGCTTCTTCGCCGGAAGGCGCGCGCGACTTCCTGGTCCCGAGCCGCATTCATCCGGGCACCTTCTACGCGCTGCCGCAAGCGCCGCAGCAGTACAAGCAACTCATCATGGTGTCTGGCTTCGATCGCTATTTCCAGATCGCGCCATGCTTCCGCGACGAAGACCCGCGTGCCGACCGTCTGCCCGGCGAATTCTACCAGCTCGACCTCGAAATGAGCTTTGTCGAGCAGGACGATGTGCTTGGCACGATGGAACCGGTCATGCGCGGCGTGTTCGAAGCCTTTGCCGACGGCAAGCCGGTGACCAAGGAATTCCCGCGCATTCCTTATGACGTCGCGATGCGCAAGTATGGTTCCGACAAGCCGGACCTGCGCAACCCGATCGTCATGGAAGAAGTGTCGAACCACTTCCGCGATTCCGGCTTCAAGGTGTTCGCCAACATCCTTGCCAATGATGCCAAGGCTGAAGTCTGGGCAATTCCCGCCAAGACCGGCGGCAGCCGCGCCTTCTGCGACCGCATGAACTCATGGGCGCAAGGCGAGGGGCAACCGGGGCTCGGCTATATCTTCTGGCGCAAGGAAGGCGAGAAGCTTGAAGGCGCCGGTCCGCTTGCCAAGAACATTGGCGAGGAACGCACGGAAGCCATCCGTCAGCAGCTTGGTCTCGCAGATGGCGATGCGGCTTTCTTCGTTGCCGGCGACCCGAAGAAGTTCGTCAGCTTTGCCGGTGCAGCACGTACGCGCGCCGGCGAGGAATTGAACCTCGTTGACCGCGAACGGTTCGAACTGTGCTGGATCATCGACTTCCCGTTCTACGAATGGAACGAGGACGAGAAGCGCGTCGATTTCGGCCACAACCCGTTCTCGATGCCGCAGGGCGGCATTGATGCGTTGAATGGCCAGGACCCGCTGTCGATCAAGGCCTACCAGTACGACATGGTCTGCAATGGCTTCGAGATTGCCTCAGGCGGTATCCGCAACCACCTGCCGGAGACGATGGTCAAGGCATTCGAGATCGTTGGCCTTGACCGTGCGACGGTCGAAGAACGCTTCGGCGGTCTCTATCGCGCATTCCAGTATGGCGCTCCGCCGCACGGCGGCATGGCGGCCGGCATCGATCGCGTCGTGATGCTGTTGGTTGGGGCAAAGAACCTGCGCGAAGTCACCATGTTTCCGATGAACCAGCAGGCCTATGACTTGCTGATGAACGCACCGGCGGAAGCGACGCCGCAGCAGTTGCGGGAATTGTCGCTGCGCGTTGCCGCGCAGAAGAAGGACGCCTGACGACAACGCCTTGGCCGGGCTTTGGCCCGGTCGAGTGCTGGGTTTCTGCCTTCGGTCCGGCCTAGTGCCGGACCTGATGCTTCGGCTCGTAGCGGCCATCCGGGCTTTTCAGGAACATTTCCCGGATCTGGGGGTGCCGCACCGGTTCGCCGGTGGAGTCCTCAAGCAGATTCTGTTCGGAAACATAGGCGACGTATTCCGTTTCCGAATTCTGTGCCAGCAGATGGTAGAAGGGTTGGTCCTTGCGCGGGCGGACTTCCGCCGGGATGGACTGATACCATTCCTCCGAGTTCGCGAACTGCGGATCGACATCGAAAATGACGCCGCGGAACCCAAACAGCCGGTGGCGCACGACCTGACCGATCGAGAACTTGGCCGTTTTCATTGTACTCATCCTAACCACTGACTCTATTTGGCCCATACGCCACGGCAATTCAATCCCGTATGGCTTGACGGGCGTTAGACCAACGGGCTAGCCCGGTTCAAGATTTCGTGCGGTGATTGCATATGTTGGAAGTCGTTGGCCTTGTTATCCCATTCTTTGGCCTGATCTTCCTTGGCTACATCGTTGCCAGGATTACACGTCAGCCCCTCGACGCACTCGGATGGATGAACACCTTCATCATCTATCTGGCGCTTCCCGCGCTGTTCTTCCAACTCCTCGCCAAGACGCCTTTCGAAGAGTTGACGGAATGGCGCTTCATTGCCGGCTCGGTCCTGTCGACCTTCGCCATTTTCATGATGATGTTCGGCGGTTCGATCATCGTTGCGCGGGGCGCAATCGCCGAAGCCACCATCAAGGGGCTTGCCGCCGCCTACGGCAATATCGGCTATATGGGCCCAGGGCTTGCGCTGCTTGCCTTCGGCGAGAGGGCCGCGGTTCCCGTCGCGCTGATATTCTGCTTTGAAAACATTATGCATTTTGCCGTCGCGCCTATGATGATGGCGCTTTCCGGCGATGATAAAAGTCCGCCGCTGCAACTCGCAGGCGAAGTGGTCAGGAAGATTGTCTTACATCCCTTCATTATCGCCACGGCGTTTGGCGTTGCGGCGGCCTTTTTCGAACTCAAGCCACCTGTGCCCGTGGAACGGCTGCTTG
>MKRZ01000018.1:0-19934 GCA_001897075.1 Mesorhizobium sp. 61-13
GAGGTCGGATTGGGAATCCCGGAGATTGTCGCGGCGCAGACGGGCCGCCTTGGCGAAGGTCGGATAGGCGAAATGGTTGATATCGGTGATCCCGGCCTTCTTTTCCTCGGCGGAGATCTGCAATTCCAGTTCGCTGGCCATGCGCTCGAATTCGGCGATCATCATGTCGAGTTGCATCAGCTGCCGCCGCTTCTCATTAACCTGAAACTGCTTCAGGCGAACGAGGTTCTCACGTGACTTCATGACTCGATACTCCGCAATCACTCATACGCACATACAGTTTCCTCGCGCGGGCGAGGTGCCGTCGGTACTCGTATCCCCCGGACTTCCCGAACCTATGGGAAATAAAGTCCTAAAGTTTTTTTCGCCCGGTAACCATTCGTTTACGGGCATTGTTAATCATACGGGTCAGGACTTAAGGCCGGGTAAAAATTCCAGCGGTGGGGTGGCTTCCGGAGAATGAGTCGATTGAGTCGGTTACGTCAGTTTTTTGATGCGCCAGATGAAGAACTTAATTCGGTGATTCATCTGTGGATTCAATAGAATGTGGAAATAGGTTAAAAAATCTGATACTGTTTCGGACACGAAATTAGGATTTGTTAACCATTCGATGGCAGCTTTCGGTTCAGGCAATCGCTGCTCCGGGCCAGGACGGGTCGCAAAGCGGGTTCGGCGGCAGAAAAGGGGAATGAGATGCGCGTTCTGCTGATAGAAGATGACAGTGCAACAGCACAGAGCATCGAACTCATGCTGAAGTCCGAAAGCTTCAACGTCTATACCACCGATCTTGGTGAAGAAGGCGTCGATCTCGGCAAACTTTATGACTACGACATTATTCTTCTCGACCTTAACCTGCCCGACATGTCGGGCTACGAGGTCTTGAGAACACTTCGCCTCTCGAAGGTGAAGACGCCAATTCTCATCCTTTCCGGCATGGCCGGGATTGAAGACAAGGTGCGCGGCCTCGGCTTCGGCGCCGACGACTACATGACCAAGCCGTTCCACAAGGACGAGCTGGTTGCCCGCATCCACGCCATCGTGCGCCGCTCGAAGGGCCATGCCCAGTCGGTCATCACCACCGGCGACCTGGTGGTCAACCTCGACGCCAAGACGGTGGAAGTTGCCGGCCAGCGCGTGCACCTCACCGGCAAGGAATACCAGATGCTGGAGCTGCTCTCGCTGCGCAAGGGCACCACGCTCACCAAGGAAATGTTCCTGAACCACCTTTACGGCGGCATGGACGAGCCGGAACTGAAGATCATCGACGTCTTCATCTGCAAGCTCAGGAAGAAGCTCGACGCTTCCTCCGGCGGCCAGAACTACATCGAGACGGTCTGGGGCCGCGGCTATGTGCTGCGCGAGCCGGAAGATATCCGCGAAAGCGCCTGATCGGATCAACATACAAACAAAAAAGCCCGGCCTGAGTGCCGGGCTTTTTGATTCTGCCTGCTTGGTGACGCCGATCAGGCGGCGATCTGAAGCGTGCGGAAGCGTTCGATCAACTGGGAACGGTTGAACGGCTTCAAGAGATAGCCCTGGGCGCCCGCGCGCTTGGCGCGCATGATGCGCCGATATCGACTTCGACCAGCGAAATCAGCATCTGGGGCGCGACCGGGGTGATGATGCCGCGAATCTGGCGGATGAGGTCGGCCGCCTGCATATCCGGCAAGGTTCCATCGATGACGATGATGTCGGGCATCTCGGCTGCGCACATTTCCAGGGCTTCGGCCCCGGAGCCGCAATCAACCACGATCATGTCGGAACTGCTCAGGATGCGCTTTGCAACTTTGCGGATGACGCTTGAGCCATCGACGAACATACAGCGTTTCATTTTCATGTCCTTTCGGCCCGTTGCTTGGCGAAAAGCCTCGGGCAACCAGAGCGATTGTAGGACGAGCCGGTAAAAAAGCTGAAAATGGCTTAGGTAAAAATAGCGTCAAAGAACGCGGCCGCAGCGAGGACCGCCGGATGCGCCTATTCTTAGCGAATCCGGCTGGTTTCCCGGCTTGCCATGATTGCCGCAGGGCGAGCCGTTCGCTCAGGCGGCAGTGAGGGTGATTTCCTCGGAGGTGGCGTGGATGGAGATGGTCATTCCGGCCTCGCGCGCCAGAAGCAGCGTGTAGTAGGGCTGCACGGCATGGGCGTCGATGGCTTCCTCAGGCTTGTGGCCGGAGTGCAGTTCAAGGAACTTGGGCGGCACGCGCAGCATAGGGCCGCTGGACGAAAGGACGAAACGCGGCTCGGTTTCCAGGTTCTCGAGCGTCGCGGTGATGCGTCCGCCGCGCGGAATGGCGGCATTGGCGACGAGAATGAGGTTGAGCAGCAGCTTGACCTTGTTTTTCGGCAAGAGCGCGCGCGGACCGGTCCATACCAGTTCAGGCTTTTCGTTCTTCAGGAAGGCGGTAGCGACAGCTTCGGCATCGCCGGTGTCGATCAGCATGCCGGCTGAACCCGCAGCGCCGAAAGCGATGCGCGCAAACTGGAGACGGGCCGAGGCGTTGCGCGCGCTCTGCCGGATCAGGTTCATGGCGTCTTCGTCGGCACCGCCTTCGTCAAGCAGTTCAAGGCCGTTGTTGATGGCGCCGACCGGCGAAATGATGTCATGACAGACGCGGCTGCAGAGGAGGGCAGCAAGATCGGGGGCAGAAAGAGTGAATATGTCAGTCATTAACGCGGTCCTTGCAAAAATCGGATGCTGTCAAAATGGATTTCGCCCAACGCGCCACGCAAACCGAATCACTTTTTCCTCCACGGCAATGAATATCGCGCGAGGTATCGCGCGCCAATTCAAAACCGTACTTGTCTTCGGGTACGTTCCTGCAGGACGCCGATAAAAGTGTCCCCAAAACGGCGCCGGCCCTCGAAAGGCCATCTTCTTCATGTGAAAGCTTAATGGTTGAAAAAGGATTACGGCATAGGTTGCCGTGATGACACCAAAGCGGCCGTTCAAGAGCCGTGGGGTTCGAGGCGCAGGCAAAGTGCTCCGTGACGGAGATTGGCTGCATGTTTTCCCGATTCTGCGACCGGGGTCTTTACCGGGTCATCGCTTTGACCATGATTTTGGCAAGCGTATTTGCCCTTTCGATTTCGGCTTCCCGTGCCCAGGAGTACACGGCCCAGGAAATCGTCGATTCGGGCCACAAGTTCTTTGGCGCGACCTCCGGCGGTCTGGCCAGCGTGGTGGAGAAAATATTCTCGTCCTATGGCCTGCCCAACGGCTATGTGCTGGGCGAGGAGGGATCCGGCGCGTTCATCGGCGGCCTGACCTATGGCGAAGGCACGCTCTACACCAAGAATGCCGGCGACCATAAGGTGTTCTGGCAGGGGCCTTCGCTCGGCTGGGATTTTGGCGGCGAGGGTTCGCGCGTCATGGTGCTGGTCTATAACCTCGATGACGTGAACAACCTCTACAACCGTTTCGGCGGTGTTGCCGGGTCGGCCTATGTCGTTGCCGGTGTCGGCTTCAACGTGCTCAAGAACAACCAGATGTTGCTTGTTCCGATCCGTACCGGCGTCGGTGCGAGGCTGGGCATTAACATGGGTTATCTTAAGCTCACCAACAAGGCGACCTGGAACCCGTTCTAGACAACAGGCTGCCTTAAAACGCCTTTACCGGAGCGATCGGCTCTTGCCGTCGCTCCGGATTTGCGTCATGCGATGGCTCACCCCACGGGTTGCGCAACCATAACGGGTAAATGAACGTGGTTCAGTCGATCCTGTTTTTCATTCTCGGTTTTCTGTGCGCCGGTTTCCTGGCGCTGCTGGTTGCGCCGTCGATCTGGCGACGCGCAGTCGCATTGACGCGCAGGCGCATCGAAGGCTCGATCCCGCTGACCCAGGCCGAGATCACGGCTGACAAGGACCAGCTGCGCGCCGGCTTCGCGATGGAGGCACGGCGGCTCGAAATGACGATTGCCGGCTTGCAGCAGAAGGCGGCGGGACAGGCGGTCGATATCGGCCGCATCGGCGAGCAACTGACGGCCGCCCAGTCCGAGGGCGTCCAGAAGAACGAGACGATTGCGGCCTTGGAAGGCCGGATCGGTGCGCTTGATGCCGAGATCGGCCAGCGCGAGCAGAAGATCGGGCAGTTGGTGGCAAATCTGGCCGAGGCCGAGAAGTTGATCGACCGGCGGGCCGAGGAAGTGGAAAAGCTCGGCCAGTTGTATGACGAGGCGAGCTTCCTTTCCAGCAATCGCCAGATCGAGCTGGTGGCGCGGGAAGCCGAGGTCGAGAAACTGGCAAGCGACATGCTGGCGCTGCGCAACCAGCGCAAGGAAATCGAAGCGCAGAGCCAGGCAATCATTGCCGAAAGCCGGACGGCGCGCGAGGCGTTGAGGGTCGAGCAGAAACGGGTTGCCGATCTCGAAAAGAGGATCGAGCGGCTGTTGAGCGTCGTTGCCGACCGCGAAGACAAGCTGGAGCGCCGGGAAAAGGAACTCGCGAGGCTGCGCGAAAAGCTCAAGGGCGTCGGGTCGGTTGCCAGAAGTTCAACGGAGGCCGCCAAGCGTCCATTGCCGGCGGTGCGGGCGGATGCCGGTGCGCCGACTAAAAGCGCGGTAGCCTCAGGAGAGATCGACAAGGCCGTGGCCAAGGTCAATTCCGACCGTGAGCGGCTGGAAGAGCGGCTTGCGCGGTTCGGCGGCCAGAGCCGCAAATCGTCGGGCGGCTCGGCTGCAGACGTGGCCCGCAATGGGCTTGCAAACGGCAACAGGCAGGAAAGTGCCGAGCTTCGCGAGCAGATGGCCGATCTGGCGGCTGAAGTGGTGCATTTGACCGGGATGCGCGACGGGCCGTCTTCGCCGATCGCCAAGGCGTTGGCGCGGGAAGAAGGCCAAGCGGCCGCAGGCGAGGGCAGGGGCCGCGCGACCAGCCTTGCCGATCGCGTGCGCGCCTTGCAGAAAACCACGCCTGCTGGCTGACCGGCGGCTTAAATATCGGAATTGCTGCCCGGTTGGCGTTTCGGGCGACGGCTAGAACTTGCCAGACGAAAAATGATGCAGGGCAATCGCGGACGCCGCTGCGACATTGAGGGAATCGAAATCCCGGGTCATGGCAATGCGCGCGGTGGTCAGGCGCGCTAACAGCGCCTGCGGCAAACCTTCGCCCTCGCTGCCGAGGTAGAGCGCCAGACGATTCTTCCGTTCGGCATCGCGTATGTCCGTCTTGCCATCGGGCGAGAGCGCCAGTTGGGCAAAGCCTTCAATGTCGAGCGTCTGCGCCAGTTCAGCGGTGTCGGCAAAGGTCGCGAACGGCACTTTCAGTGCTGCTCCGACCGAAACGCGGATCGCCTTGCGGTAGAGCGGATCGCAACTGGTCTGGTCGAGCAGCACCGCTGCCGCGCCGAAGGCCGCGGCGTTGCGGAAGATCGAACCGACATTGTCGTGATTGGCAATGCCGACAAGCACGACGATCAGCGCTTCGGTCGGCAGCGCTTTGACCAAGTCGGCTGCGCTCTCGGGCTGGCTCTTGCGGCCGATCGCCAGAATGCCCCGGTGCATATGAAAGCCCGCGATGCGGTCCATCGTTTCACTGGATGCGACATAGACCGGTAGGCCCGCCGGAGCCTTGGCCAGCACTGGCTCCAGTCCGGCAAGCCTGTTTTCCAAAACCAGTATGGATTCGGTTTCGAAGCGCCGCGCACTCAACAGCACGTCCAGCACGACCTTGCCTTCGGCCACGAAACGGCCCTGCCTGCCGACAAGGTCGCGCTCGCGAATATCGAGATAGGCTGCGACGCGCGCGTCCTGCGAGTCATCTATGTGGACGAGTTCCATAGTGCTTCCAGCCGCCATTGATCGGCTGGGATAAAAACGGGACGGAAGCGACGGTCAAGTGCCGCCAGTCATGAACGGCCGGTCAAGTGCCGGTCTGGCGCAGGCGAACCGGGGACACGTCCTTGTCTTCGCTGCCGAAAATCTGCTCGACCAGATGCAGCAACTGACGGACCGCATCTGACCGGCACGAATAATAGATCGTCTGGCGGTCGCGCCTCGTCTGGACCAGATCGAACGCGCGCAATTTGGCAAGGTGCTGGGACAGTGCCGACTGGCTCAGGTCGACCTTGTCGGCGATGGTGCCGACAGAAAGCTCAGCGTCGATCAGGTGGCTCATGATGGCCAAGCGCTTTTCATTCCCCATCAAGGTGAGGAACGCGGCAGCATCGGCGTTCGCGAGTGACTTTGTCGTTTCCATAGGCCCCCGTTCCGCTACAGAAACCCGCAACGCCATGGGGGCAAATGGCGTGGGGGTAGTGGCACTCAAATCCAGACGCCGCATGACCGGCGCGATAGCTAGTCTTAAGAAGTTAAGGTATTCCGGCCAAATCTCAAGGACTATCTACAGTTGAGCCAAAAAGGCGCAGGCTGTGGCCAGAACCTTTCTCCTGCCCTCGTTCTAGCCCCCACTCTGGTTTTGCCCGGCCTCAGCCGCGCGCCCCGACTTGGCCATTTCAACCAATGCGATGCGCAGGTCCTGCGCCGTCTTCAAAGGTTGTGGGAAAAACACGCGGCGCGTGTCGTCGCCCAACACAAGATCCATCCCGTCGGCGTCGAAACCAGACAGCGTCCAGTTGCCATCCGCCGCCTTGGCAAAATGCCTGGCGTAGATCGCAATCGCGTCGAGGTGGTCTTCGTTCATGTGGTCGAGAGCGGACTGTTCGCTCGTCGCCAATTCATCGTTGACCGCGTCCTCGACGATCAGTTCGCTTCGCGTGAGCAGGAATGCCTTGCCGAAGCCGCCGTTCAGGCTGGCGCGCTCGATGTCCAGGCGGAAGAAGGCAAAGTCGCCAAGGTCGGCATAGAGCTTTGCCTTGGGATTGCGGTTCAGGTAGCGACGCTTGGCGCGGTCGCTATCTGGCGTGCCGCGTTCCAGCCGTGTTGCCTTGCAAATCAGCGTCAAACGCGGATAGGCCAGCGCGTCACCCTTGCCCGGTTCACCGAGTAGCAGGGAGCAGCGTGGATCGGCGGCGATTGCCTGCGTGTGCGCCGCGAGGCCGGAAATCAGGATAAGCGGCGTGCCGTCGAGATCGGTGGCAACTCCAACCCGACTGGCCAGAGGTGCGCCTGTGCCAGGCTCCAGCACGGCAATCGCGCCAAAACGGGCGCTTCTCACCAATGTCTTGGCAAGCCGGATCGCCTCGGCGTCCGTCGGACGGATAACTTCCATCTTCCGCTCTTCCAAGGTTGCAGCTCCCATAAGATGACTGATGTTGTCCAGTTATTGGCCAACAATACCGGATTTGACAAGGGCCTCGGCGTCGCTTTCGGAAATGCCGAAGCGCGCAAGTATCGCGGAAGGGTCCAAAGTGGTTTTGTCGGGTGGTGCTGCTACCGCAGTGGGAGAGGCGGAAAAGCGCGGCGATGGGGCAGGGCGCTCGAATTGCCCAACATTGACGTAGGCCTGTCGCGCGACGGCGTGGGGGTGCTGCCTTGCTTCGGCAAACGAAAGCACGGGGGTTACGCAGGCATCGGTGCCGGCAAAGACTTCCGCCCATTGGTCACGGGTTTTCTGCCGGAACATTGTGGCGATCTCCTCGCGCATTCGCGGCCACAGGTTCTTTTCGTACTGTGCGCCAATGAAATGCGCGTCGAGGGGAAGCAGGCGTGCAAATTCGGCGAAGAACTGCGGTTCGAGGCAACCAACGGCCATGTGGCGGCCATCGGCGGTTTCGTAGGTGTCGTAGAATGGCGCGCCGGAATCGAGCAGGTTCTGCCCGCGTTTGTCGTTCCACTGCCCTGCCGCCATGAAGGCATGGATGGGAGCGGCGAGCATCGAAGCGCCTTCCACCATGGACGCGTCGATGACCTGACCCTTGCCGGTTCTGGTGCGCTGGAAAAGGGCCGCCAGCAAACCTGCAATCAGCATCATCGTGCCTCCGGCATAGTCTCCTACCAGGTTGAGCGGTGGTATCGGCTTTCCCTCACCGGGGCCAATCGCATGGAGGATGCCCGATAGAGCAAGATAGGTGATGTCGTGGCCGGCGCGGCCGGCGAGCGGTCCGTCCTGACCGAACCCGGTCATGCGTCCGTAGATGAGCGCCGGATTGCGCTTCAGGACTGTGTCCGGGCCAAGGCCGATCCGCTCCATGGCGCCGGGGCGAAAACCTTCGACAAGGGCGTCTGCTTTTTCGGCGAGCCGCAATACAAGTTCGACACCTTGGGGCTGCTTGAGGTCGAGCTTGAGGATCGAGCGGCCGTGGCGGTCGAGGTTGCAGTCATCTGGCAGTTGCAGGAACGGCCGATCCGAACTCTGGCGCTCGATGCGGACGACATCGGCACCCATTTCGGACAGGATCA
The DNA here is from genome assembly GCA_001897075.1 of Mesorhizobium sp. 61-13. Lineage (GTDB taxonomy): Bacteria > Pseudomonadota > Alphaproteobacteria > Rhizobiales > Rhizobiaceae > Mesorhizobium. Next base: position 8,295 of record MKRZ01000018.1, read on the forward strand.
GGCTGGCCAGCGGTACCGGTCCCAAACCCGCCATTTCGATCACCGTCAAACCGACCAGCGGGCCGGTCTTCGGTTCAGGCGAAAGACTGCCGTTCATTGCAGTGGTCTATTTGGGTGCCATGCGAATGGCGCCGTCGAGGCGGATGGTCTCACCGTTCAGCATCTGGTTTTCAATGATGTGCAGCGCAAGCGCGCCATACTCCGAAGGCTCGCCGAGGCGCGGCGGAAAAGGCACGGCTGCGCCGAGCGAATCTTGCACGTCCTGCGGCATGCCGGCCATCATCGGCGTCTTGAAGATGCCGGGCGCGATGGTGCAGACGCGGATGCCGGAACGGGCAAGGTCGCGCGCCACCGGCAGGGTCATGCCGACGATGCCGCCCTTGGACGAAGAATAGGCCGCCTGTCCGATCTGGCCGTCATAGGCGGCAACCGAGGCCGTATTGACGATGACGCCGCGTTCGCCGCCCTGCAAGGCGTCGAGCTTTCCGGCCTGGTCGGCGAAAAGGCGGATCATGTTGAAGCTGCCGATGAGGTTGATCTCGATCACCCGGCGGTACTGGTCGAGCGGGTGCGGGCCGTCCTTGCCGACGGTCTTCACGCCGATGGCGATGCCGGCGCAATTGACGAGGATGCGGGCAGGGCCGAGCTTTGCGGTCGCCTCGGTAATCGCGGCGACGCCGCTGTCGGCGCTGCTGACATCGCACTTGACGGCAACGCCGCCGATGTCGGCCGCAACCTTTTCAGCGCGCTCCATGCCGACGTCGAAGATGGCCACGCGCGCGCCCTTGGCGGCCAGAGCGCGTGCCGTGGCCTCGCCAAGTCCTGAACCGCCGCCCGTCACGATTGCAATCTGGCCGTTGGGGTTCATGGCAGTCTCCGCATTACCTGGAATTATTTCAAGCTATACGAAGCCCGCCTCACCGCGCAACCGCGCCGAAAGTCGTCAGACGGGAACCGCGAGCTGGTCGGCGTGACAAACCTCGCCAGCGAGCTTTGCCACCGCGCCAGCGACGATTTCATGCGCCAGCAGGCGGTCGAGGTCGACGGGGCGCGGCATCGAGATTTGCCCGCGCGGGATGCGCTTGAAGCCGAGTGGACCGTAATAGGGTTCGTCGCCGACGAGGATCACGGCAGGCGAGCGGGCCTTTGAGGCAGCGTCAAGCGCCATCGCCACCAGTTTGCGGCCGATGCCGAGGTTCTTGTGGGTGGGCCTGACGGCAAGCGGGCCGAGCATCAGGGCGCGGCCCTTGCCGGCGGCGATGCGGGTCATGCGCACCGAGGCGATGACCTTGCCGCCATCCATGGCGACGAAGGAAAGGGCGCGCTCGTGCGGGCCGCCTTCGCGGATCTTGTAGGCGGCGCGCGAAAAGCGTCCGGGTCCGAAGGCTTCTTCGTTGATGAGGTCGATTTCGGGATCATGCGCCGGGGTTTCCGGCAGGTAAGTGACGTTGGCAAGGCTCATGGTCTTTGCATTCCGGTGCAAGGAAAGGGTGCTGCATGCGGCAGCGTTCGCCAGTCAGCGCTTCAGGCGCGGGCGTCCTTTCGTCGTCGGTCGAACCGGATGGTTGCAAAGAAATCCAACATCGGCGCTCCGCTAGCATCAAAATCCGGCCTCTGCAATCGACCTTTAGGGATTCCGGTGATGGTGGCCTGCAAATGGCAGTTTTCTGCGCTTCCGGTGCTCACGTACTTAAATGTACACTCCGCTCCGGTTCTCGAAACCCGCCATTTTCAGCTCACCCTGACCGGAATCCATCCGTCCAGCGGCCACCGCGCGTTGCGTGAAGCGTTGACGGATTGTTCAGGAGATAAGGGTCCCCGAAATCCGCTTTCCGTCCTACATGAGGCGCAATGACGGAAAGGACGTATCATGGGACTACTGGTTGACGGCAAGTGGCAAGACCGCTGGTATGACACCAAGGCGAGCGGCGGCAGGTTCGAGCGCTCGCAGGCGCAGTGGCGCGATTTCGTGACCGCAGACGGCAAGCCGGCAGAGGGGCGCACGCGCGGCTTCAAGGCGGAGCCCGGCCGCTACCATCTCTATGTTTCGCTGGCCTGTCCGTGGGCGCACCGCACGCTGATCTTCCGGGCGCTGAAGAAGCTGGAAGGCATCATCTCCGTGTCGGTGGTCCACCCCTATATGGGTGCGGACGGCTGGACGTTCCGCGCCGAGGACGGCGCTACCGGCGATGCGCTCTACGGGTTCGATTTCTTGCACCAGATCTACACCAAGGCAGATCCCGCCTATTCAGGCCGGGTAACGGTGCCGGTGCTGTGGGACAAGAAGGAGGAGACGATCATCTCCAACGAGTCCTCCGAGATCATCCGCATGCTGAATTCGGCCTTCGACGAATGGGGCGATGCCGGCGTGGATTTTTACCCGCAAGCACTGCGCACTGATATCGACGACATCAACGCGCTGGTCTATCCCGCGATCAACAACGGCGTCTACCGGGCCGGTTTCGCCACCACGCAGGAAGCCTATGAAGAGGCGTTCAACGAGTTGTTCGCAGCACTTGATGGGCTGGAGGAGCGGCTTGGACGGCAGCGTTATCTGGTCGGCAACCGCATTACCGAAGCCGACTGGCGGCTGTTCACCACGCTGGTGCGCTTCGATCCGGTCTATGTCGGCCACTTCAAGTGCAATCTGAGGCGGATCGCCGATTACCCGAACCTGTCAAACTACCTGTGCGAACTCTACCAGGTGCCGGGCGTGGCCGGGACCGTGAACCTCGATCACATCAAGGCGCACTACTACGGCAGCCACAAGACCATCAACCCGACAGGGATCGTTCCGGTCGGGCCGGAGGTGGACTATCTCGCGCCGCACAACCGCGCGAAGCTGGTGGCGGCCTGAGCTACCAATAGGGCGAGGGCGCTGTTTTTCCGAAAACCTCGGCGAGCCTGCGCCGGGTCGCGGGTGTCGTCGCTTCCGGCAGGTCGTCCAGCCTGAAGAAGCCGGCCTCGGCGATCTCGTGGTCCGGCAATTTCGGCGTTGACTGGGCAAAGTGCTCGATGAGGTAGAGGCCGACGTGATCGCGGCGGCTGGCCTGCCGGTTGAAATGCATGGATTTCAGCACGGGCGCGGCGGTTACCGCGATGTTGCCTTCCTCGGCCAGTTCGCGCCGCAGCGCCTCCTCCATGGTCTCGCCCTGCTCGACGCCGCCGCCCGGCAACTGCCAGCCGGGAACGTAGGTGTGACGGATCAAAAAGACGCTTTGGTCGGCCGGGTTGTAGACCAGGCCGCGCACGCCGAGCGTCATCGGTCGCCGCAGCAAGAAGAACAGGTGGAACAGCCGCGCCCTGACGCCCGGCCAGCCGGTCTGGCGAAACGCTCTCTCCTGATCGCTATCATTCATGGGAATTTCTGCCTGTTGTGCTGGCAAAGGTGGAAAGCGGCGCGCGCCTCCCGTAAGAGTTAAGCCATGTTCAGGCTTGCGCACATGTCGGACGTCCATCTGGGACCGTTGCCCGATGTATCCTATCGCGACCTCGCCTCCAAGCGGGTGGTTGGCTACATCAACTGGCAGCGCAACCGACGCCGCCACATGCACGATGCCGTCATCGACACCATCGTCGCCGATATGAAGCGCCAAGCGCCGGATCACATCGCCGTGACAGGCGACCTCGTCAACCTTGCGCTGGACGGCGAGATCGAGATGGCGCGGCTGTGGCTGGAGACGCTCGGGCCGCCGCAGGATGTCTCTGTCGTTCCGGGCAATCACGACGCCTATGTGCCGGGTGCGTTCGGTAAGGTCTGCCGGTCATGGGCGCCGTGGATGAACGGCGACGGCATCAACCATCCGATCGACCGCAACAGCTTTCCCTATCTGCGCGTGCGCGGCAACGTTGCGCTGATCGGCGTATCAACGGCGCGGGCGACTGCGCCCTTTATGGCCAATGGCTTCTTTCGCGAGGGGCAGGCGAAAAGGCTGGCCAAACTGCTTGCCGAAACGGGCAAGCGCGGGTTGTTTCGGGTGGTGATGATCCACCACCCGCCGGTGCGGGCCGCGGTTTCGCAGCACAAGCGCCTGTTCGGCATCCGCCGCTTCCAGAAAATCGTCGCGCGCAATGGCGCGGAGCTCGTGCTGCACGGTCATTCGCATGAGCCGTCGCTTTATTTCCTCGGCAGTGGCGAGGGCCGTATCCCGGTGGTCGGCGTTGCGGCGGCAGGGCAGTCGCCGGGCGGCTCGCATCCGGCGGCGCAATACAATCTCATCGATATCGGCGGCGAGCCGGGGAACTGGCAGATCAACCTGACCCGGCGGGGCCTTACGGGGCCGTCAATTCCACCGGCCGACCTTCAGGTGATCGACCTGATGACCGCGTCGGAAACGCGCCGGTCTCTGGTCAAAACGTGATCTTCATCGCCAGGATGCGGTCCCAGAACAGGATGATCGTGAAAATCAGGCCTCCCAGCGCTCCGCCCACGACGATGGCAAGGCTCGTCAGCAGCGCCGAAAAGAGCTTGCTACCCGGCGCTGCTTCCAGCGCATGTTCCATCTTCGAGCCGGCCCGCTCGGCAAATCCGGGGGCAATTTCAACCTCGGTGCCGTCCATCATGCGCTGATGCTCGATGATGCGTTCGGCGACGTAGCGGGTGACCTGCGCTGCGACCGTTTTGAGGTCGGTGGATTCGGCAAGGACGACGCGCCCGAGGCGGGTATCCCTGACGAAGCGGAACGTGCGACGGTCTCGCCCCATGGCGACGTGGCTGACGGCATCGATCCAGAGCCGGGGTTGCAGCCCGGACGAAATGGCGAAATCGAAATTGTCCATGTCGGAAGGAACGTCGGCAAATACCGGCGCAAGCTCGGCTGCCATCAGCTCGAGTCGCATGCGGTGGGCTTCACGCAGATCGACAACCACGTCATCGCGATCGGCAAAGCCGTTCTTCACATCTCTTATCGCATTGGACAGCGCGCTCGATGCCTCGCTCGGCGGCACGTTTTCGCTGGCATCCTTCATACGCAAGGCTCTCACGGTTGGTTAAGCCAAGGTTAACATAGCCTTTGGCGAAAAACAGCCGGATGACGGGATGTAGCTCTAGTGGGTCGATCTGCCGGCAAGCTGGGCATGGATGAGCGCCGCGACTTCCGCCGGTGTTTCCCCGATCAGCATGTGACCGGCACCGGGCAATATCCGTACCTTGAAGGATGCCGGCAGGCCTTGCGCCTGGCTGACCGGAAGCACCGGATCGGCGTCTCCCCACAAAACCGAGACGGGCATTGCCAGCGTGGCAAGCATCTCGCGCGGGATTTCGCCCTGCCGTTCACCTTTGGTGATCAGGGCTGCAATCTCGCCAAGCTTGTCGGCCTGGCCGTGTTGCACGCGCATTTGTCTGTAGGCACCGAGCGATGTGTCGGAAACGGTCGCTTGCGGACCCGACATCGCGGCGAGGCAACCGCGGATTTCGCTTGCCTCGACCGCCGCGCCATAGCGGCGCAGCAGCGGCCCGTTGATTTCAGGGCCGAAACCGCCCGGTGCGAGCAATGTCAGCGACGCGATGCGGTCGGGTGCCATCAAGCCGATCAGTACGGCAATGGCGCCGCCCATCGAGTGGCCGACGACATGCGCCCTGTCTATACCTCGTTCGGCAAGGTCAGCGGCAATGGCTCGCGCCGCGAGCTTTGGCGGGCCGGCATCGGGGAAGGCCAGCGAGCCGCCATGGCCCGGCAAATCATAGGCGATGGTGCGTGTGGTTCTGGAAAATTCGGCAACGACATCATTCCAGACGGCGTGACTGGCTCCAAAGCCATGCAGGAGAACCAGCGTGGATGGGCCGCTGCCCCGGTCGGATGAATAGAGGGTACTGCTCATGCGCGGCTCAGGTCGAATTTCCCAGTCCGGCAGCCCGCAATGCCTCGACAAGACGGTCGGTCAGATCGGCCGGGTATTTGCGCTGCTCGAAGGTCTTGCGTGGATCGGCGGCGAATTTCGGGAAATCCGTCAAAAGCTCGTCGAGGCGCTCCTTCTTGGCGCGCAAGTCGCCTGTCTGATCGGCGGCAATGAGCCTTGCGGCCAGATAGTGGGATTTCTTTGCCGTGGGGTTGAGCGCTGCCGTCGCGCGCGCGGCTTCCTTTATGTCGCCAAGCATGAACTCACCGAGGAACAATCCGAAATCCCACCAGGGCGGATGCGCGCTGGTGGAATCGACTGCCCGGGCCATTATGGGGGTGCCTTCCTCGTAGTGGCCGGCAAAGATCAGGCCGTATCCATAGGCGGCGGCCATGGTCAGGTCATAGGTATTGAGTTCGTAGGCCTTGCGCGTCCAGCGGATCGATTCCTCCGAATTGCCGAGACGAGAGTTCATGTAGCCATAGGCGCGGTGTGCGTAAGGGCTTGTTGCGGCCATCTGCACGGCCTTGTGCGCCATTGCCATCGCCTTGTCGCGCGAAGCTTCCAGCGGATAGGCGTAACGATCGGTCACCGCTTCAAGATGCAGCGCCGAAAGCTCCGAATAGATGAGCGCGGACTTCGCATTCAGCGCCAAGAGCTGCTCGAAGCACCGGTAGGCATTTTCGTGCGCCTGTGCATTGGGGTCCTGGTAGTAGTCGTCGTTCAAAAGCAGGCAGCGTGTCAGGCCAACCTGCGTGCCCTCCTGCTCGATATAGGCATAGATGGTGCCGGACGCTGTCGTCGTGGTCGTCAGCAGGCCGGCGATCTGGTCTTCGATTTCCTGCGGCTCGGTTTCCGAGCGGGAAAGCGTGCGTGACAACAAAACGCGCCCGCTGCCGAGATTCTGCAATTCGATGGTCACGCTGCCGGCCGTCGAACCGGGCGTAAGCTTGAAGATGAAGTTCAGGGCCTTCAACGCCGGGCTCGGGTCTCCCTCGATGTCACGGCCAATGAAATCCACCGTGTCGAAGCCTGAAAGCCCCCGCCGCAAAGTGGCCGCTACGGAGGCAATTTCCGGCGAATCTTCCTTGGCCGAGAGATAGATCGTCGGCAGCGTGTCCGGCTGGGTCAGGTCTATGCTGCTGGTGGTGGCCGGAGCCTCGGGCACAATGGTCGTGGCCTCAGCCGTTGCAGCCAACATGTTGGACTGGCGCAACAGCATGAAACTCAGGACGACGACCACCGCGCCTATGGCGAGCCACATCAAAGCGAGCTGGCGGCCAAGCGACGGCAAAGGCAGTGCGCCGGTGGGAATGGAAACAGGATTTTCCACCACCTGCTGCTGTTCCGGTTGCCTTTCGGCAGCCAGGAGTTTGTAGGTCGGAATGTAACTGCCGCGCGGAATTGAGATGCGCAGCGGCTCGGAAGCACCTTCGGTGGCGAAATATTGCTGAAGCAGGTCGCGCAGGCGACCCGCCTGCACCCTCACCACCGCATCGGTGGACGGGTCGAAGTCGGCATCCTTGCCGAACACGTCGACGGCAATGGAAAAGCCCTTTAGCCGGTCGGCTTCGCCCGCCAGTTCGCGCTCGACAAGATACTGAAGCAGGTCCCGCGCTCGTTCCGATCTGCTGAAGGTTTCGCTGACGAGCAGCCGCTTCAGCGTTTCGCGCACTGCGGGGGCGGCAGGCGGGTTATGCTGCAAGTGTCGGACCTTTCAAGTCGGCACAAGTTAGACGTCAATCATATATGGCTTATGCCACTAAACAAGCAGTCCTGCTTTGGTAGCAAGCCGGTTCGCCGAAATAATTAGGCGAACCGGGTATTTGGCCGTCAGCGGGTTTTTTTACCGAGGATACGGTTGGCCGCAGACACGATGGCTTCGAGCGATGCGGCGGAAATGTTGGTGTTGATGCCGGCGCCGAAAATCTTGCCGCCCGGGTACTCCATTTCCATGTAGCAGATGGCCGCGGCGTTGGAGCCGCGCTGCATGGAATGCTCGGAGTAGTCCGCCACCGACATCTCGACGCCGATATGCCGCGAAAGTGCATCGACGAAGCCGTCGATGGGGCCGGTGCCGCTGCCGGTGATCTTCACTTCTTTGCCCTTGTCGAGGATCGTCGCCTCGATAAGCCGCCGGCCCTTCACTTCCGTGTCGGGATAGGTGTGGTGGTCGACGAATTTCAGCCGTGCGCGGGGCTGGTCGACATAGGCTTCGAGAAAGCGCTCATAGATGCGCTTTACCGGAACTTCCTTGCCCTCGGCATCGGTGATGGCCTGGATGTCCTGGCTGAACTCGATCTGCAGGTTGCGCGGCAGGTTGAGGCCGTAGTCGGCTTGCAGGACATAGGCGATGCCGCCCTTGCCGGACTGCGAGTTGATGCGGATGATCGCCTCATAGCTGCGGCCGACATCCTGCGGGTCGATCGGCAGGTAGGGGACCTCCCAGATCTCCTTGTTGGCCTTCTTCAAGGCCTTCATGCCCTTGTTGATGGCGTCCTGGTGCGAGCCGGAGAAAGCCGTGTAGACCAGTTCGCCAACGTAAGGGTGGCGCTCCGGGATCTTGAGCTGGTTCGAATATTCGTAGACCGCCTTCATGCGCGGAATATCCGAGCAGTCGAGTTCTGGATCGACGCCTTGCGTGTACATGTTGAGCGCCAGCGTCACGATATCGACGTTGCCGGTGCGCTCGCCATTGCCGAACAGCGTGCCTTCGACGCGGTCGGCGCCAGCCATCAGGCCGAGCTCGGTCGTGGCGATGCCGGTGCCGCGGTCATTATGCGGATGCAGCGAGATGATGAGGTTCTCGCGGTTGTCGAGATGCCGGATCATCCATTCGATGCGGTCGGCATAGATGTTGGGCGTCGACATTTCCACCGTGGACGGCAGGTTGACGATGAGCTTGTTGTCGGGTGTCGGCTTCACGATCTCGGTGACAGCGTTGCAGATTTCCAGCGCCACCTCGAGTTCGGTGCCGGTGAAGCTTTCCGGCGAATACTGGAAGCGATAGCCGCCACCTGCTTTGGCGGCCATGTCGGTGATCATCTCGGCAGCGTCGGTGGCGATCTGCTTGATGCCCGGCACGTCCTTTTCAAACACCACGCGTCGCTGCAATTCGCTGGTGGAATTATAGAAATGGACGATGGGCCGTGTCGCGCCCTGCAAGGCCTCGAAGGTGCGGCTGATGAGTTCAGGCCGGCATTGCACCAGCACCTGCAGCGACACGTCCGAGGGGACGTTGCCTTCCTCGATGCACCAGCGGGCGAAGTCGAAATCCGTCTGCGAGGCCGAGGGAAAGCCGACTTCGATTTCCTTGAAGCCCATGTCGAGCAAGAGCTGGAACATGCGCGCCTTGCGATCATGCCCCATCGGGTCGATCAGCGCCTGGTTGCCGTCGCGCAGATCGACGGAGCACCAGATCGGCGCTTTTTCAATGACCTTGGATGGCCAGGTCCGGTCGGGGAGCCCGACGGTCGGATAGGGTTGGTATTTGCGGGGCGCATCCGGCATGCCCTTGTGGGGCTGCGCGTGGACTTGTTCTCGTGCGTTCATCGTCTTTTCTCCCGCCGCTCGCCGGACCTGCATTCGATGCAGTTACAACGGCCAGACGGCGCCTCTAACAGAATTCGGTTGCTGTCAATGTTTCGACAAGGTTTGCCAAGGAGCAGGGTGCCAAGCGGCGGTTATCGACCGCCGGGCGCTCCTTCAGCGAGCCCGGCGATCGCCAATAAGGCCGAGAAGCAGCAGGGTAGAGGTGAGCGCGCGCAAGGTCTCGCCGGAAAAACCGGTCGGACGGATTGCGGTCGATGCGTGGCGCCTATTCATGATGCCGTCTCATACAGGAGCGCCGTCAGCGAGGCAAGTGCTGGTCCCGGTCATTCCCTGACGGTCCGCGCCACCAGCCGCGCGAGGCTCGGCCCGAGCAGCAGCACGATCATGAAGCGCATCATCTGCAAGGCCATGACAAACGAGATCTCGACGTTGTCGGTGGCGGCTGCGATGATGGCGATGGAGTCCATGCCGCCGGGGCTGGTGGCGAGGTAGGCGGTCAGCGGGTCGATGCCGAGAAGCCGGCTTACCAACCAGCCGAGGCTGCCGCAAAAAGCGATCAGGATGAGGATGGCGCATGTCACCTGCGGCAAGGCCTTGGCGGCGCTGCGCAGGATCGGCCGCGTGAAGTTGAGGCCGATGGTCCAGCCGATCAGCGCATAGCTCAATCCCAGCAGCCATTCCGGCAACTGGTAGTCGAGGCCGAAGCCGAGATGGAGCGCAAGGCCGAGGATCATGGTGCCGAGGAAATAAGGCGAGGGCAGGCGGCAGAGCTTGCCGACCGTCGCGCCGATGGCCGCGACCGCCACGGTGGCCGTCATTCCGAGCGGTTCGATGGGCGGGAACCAGACGATGGCCGGCGGCTCGACGCCGGATGTGTCGACCCAAAGCTTGGCCACAAACGCTGCGGCGATGGATACCATCATGACCCGCAGATACTGCATGAAGGCGACGAGCCGCTGGTCCGCGCCGAATGCGCCCGCCATCAGCACCATGGGCGTTGCGGCACCGGGCGCAGACCCCCACACAGCGGTGGTTCCAGGCAGGATGCGCCAATAGCTGATCAGCCAGCCAAGGAGGCTCGATGCGGTGATCGTCGAGACGACGATTGCGAGGAAGAGCGGCCATTCCTCATAGACGGTGTGGAAAATTTCGGGCTCGATGGAGTTGGCGATGAGGCAGCCGATGACGGCCTGCGCCGCTGCAAAAGCCTTGTTGGGCACGCGCACCGTGGTGCCGTTGGTGCCGGCAACGATGCCTGCAAGCATGGGGCCGATCAAAAGCGCGGCAGGCAGCGCGGCAAGTTCCAATGCCGCGACGAAGATGGCCGAGACGCCCAGCACGACTGCCCATTGCAGCGGCCTAGGGGCGCTTGCCAGTCGTTCCTGCTTCTGCGGCGGGTTGCTTTGATCCATAGGCCGGTCTTAGACCCGTCGGGGCAAAAACGCGAATGGCAGGCCCTTCAATTTGCCATGATCGGTTGTGCCAGGCGAAACACTTTTCTTGCGGGCGGGTGGGGCTTGCCGGCCAAGGTCGCATGGTCAGGGCAAGCCGACACCGCCTGCAGGATCGGTCTCGATCTGGAATTCGAAGCCGGCGATGAGCGGCTTTGCCTCGGCAATCGCGGCCTGCACTTGCGGCAACTGCAGCGAGGCCTTGTGGCTCGCCTGGTCGTTCCATATCTCGGTGACCCAGATCGCGGAGGTATCGGCCGGGTCGCGGGCGATGATGTAGTTGAGGCAACCCGGCATGGAGCGGGTGCCTTGAAGAAGAATATGCAGCAGCTGGTCGCGTTTGCCGGGTGTGGCACGCATCTTCCCGATCAGGCCGTACATCCGTTTCTCCCGCTGAATTGGTGCGAATTGCATACGATGTTCTGAACTACGGCGACGCAACCTTAGCGGATCATGCGCCTACAGAAAATCGCCAACCTTGCCGATTGGCTTGCAATGCTTAACGGGTGAGCGCTGAAGTCAGGCGAAGGGAACTGCCACCGTGCCCTTCGGCAGCTTGGCCTCGTCGTCCGGCTCGACATGGATGGTGACGCGCACCGAGGGAACCTCGGCCTTCAGCGCGTCCTCGATGCGGTCGCAGATGACGTGGCTTTCGCCCACCGACATGTCCGCATCCACCACCATGTGGAACTCGATGAAGGTGGCGCGGCCGGCAATGCGGGTCTTCAGATCATGCACCTCAAGCGCACCCTTGGAGTTGGTCGAGATGATGTCGCGGATGTGCATGTGCTCTTCGGTG
>MKRZ01000018.1:20034-24089 GCA_001897075.1 Mesorhizobium sp. 61-13
GTGACGACGGCGCCGACCAGGCCGGCAATGACGCCGACCGAGGTAATCACGTCCGTCATGATGTGATGGCCATCCGCCTCCAGCGCAGGCGACTTGGCGCTGCGGCCGGTGCGGATCAGGATAAGCGCCCAGACGGCGTTCACCACCGCCGCGCCGCCATTGATGGCGAGGCCTTCCCAGGCCTGCTCGATGGGCTTCGGGTTCTGGATCGACGACCATACCTGGGCGATGATCAAAAGGGCGGCGACCACGATCAGCACGCCTTCCAGCACGGCCGAGAAATACTCGGCCTTGTGGTGCCCGAAGGGATGATCCTGGTCGGCCGGCTTGTGGCTGACGCGGATGGCCCAGAAGGCGGCCATCGCGGTGATGACGTTGACGATCGATTCCAGCGCGTCGGAATAAAGCGCGACCGAGCCGGTCATGTGCCAGGCGATGAATTTCAGCCCCATCACCGCAAGCGCGACAATGATCGACCAGAAGGCGAGGGTGGCGATCTTCTGCTTGGTGGTCATGCCTTGGAACTAAGCCGCCTTTTCCTTGGCCTTGCGCGGCAGGTGTGCAACGACGTTCTCGATCATGCGCATGCCGGCATCATGGCCGAGCGACATGATCGATTCCGGGTGGAACTGGACGGCGGCCACCGGCTCCTTGCGGTGCTCGAACGCCATGATGGTGCCGTCCTCGCTTTCGGCGGTGACCTCGAATTCCGGCGGCAGGCGGCCCGGATCGGCAAAGATCGAATGGTAGCGCCCGACCGTCACTTCCTTCGGCAGGCCCGAGAAGATGACGCCGGGCTTCGAGACGCGGATGCGCGATGGCTTGCCATGCATCGGGACTGCAAGCTGGCGCAGTTCGCCGCCATAGGCTTCGGCAAGCGCCTGGAGGCCAAGGCAGACGCCGAAGATCGGCAGTTCGCGCTTCCTGGCTTTCTTGATCGTTGCGGCGCAATCGAAATCCTTCGGCGTGCCGGGTCCGGGCGACAGAACGACAAGGTCGGGCTTCAGCCGGTCGAACACCTCTTCGGCCACCGGCGAGCGCACGGTCGAGACATTGGCGCCGGTCTGGCGGAAATAATTGGCGAGCGTGTGGACGAACGAGTCCTCGTGATCGACCAGAAGGATGTTGACGCCTTCGCCGACGCGGGCGGTTGCGCGTTCGGTGGCGGCGGCGTTGCCGGCCTTGGCGTCACGGATGGCGGAGAGCATGGCGGATGCTTTCAGTTCGGTTTCGGCTTCTTCGTCTTCAGGGACGGAATCGAAAAGCAAGGTAGCGCCCGCGCGCACCTCGGCAATGCCGTCCTTTATGCGGATGGTGCGCAGCGTCAAGCCCGTATTGAGGTCGCCGTTGAAATGCACCATGCCGATGGCCCCGCCATACCAGGCGCGGGGCGATTTCTCGTTCTGCTCGATGAAGCGCATGGCCCAAAGTTTGGGCGCGCCGGTCACCGTCACCGCCCATGCGTGCGACAGGAAGGCGTCGAAGGCGTCCATGCCTTCGCGCAGGCGGCCCTCGATATGGTCGACGGTGTGGATCAGGCGCGAATACATCTCGATCTGGCGGCGGCCGATGACGCGCACCGAACCCGGCTCGCAGACCCGGCTCTTGTCGTTGCGGTCGACGTCCGAGCACATTGTGAGCTCGGACTCGTCCTTCTTGGAATTGAGCAGCTTCAGGATCTGCTCGTGGTCGGCGATGGCGTCGCCGCCGCGCTTGATGGTGCCGGAAATCGGGCAGGTCTCGACGCGGCGTCCGTTGACGCGCACGAACATCTCGGGCGACGCACCGATGAGATACTCGCCTTCGCCGAGATTGATGAAGAAGGAATAGGGCGAGGGGTTGATGGCCTTGAGGCGGCGCGCAATATCCGACGGCACGGTTTCGCAACGCTCGTAGAACATCTGGCCGGGCACGACTTCGAACAGGTCGCCGCGCTTGAAGCTTGCCATGGCGTTGCGCACCAGCCCGGCATATTCGCCAGGCTCATGGTCGCCGCGCGGCGGGATGCGGTCGGACTGCCTGAACTCTTCCTCGCGCGTTTCGCGCGGAAGGCCCTCGGTCGAAAAGCCCTGTCCGGCATAGTCGTAGCGGTCGGTCCAAGCCTTGGCCGAATAGTGATCGACGACGAGGATTTCGTCGGGGAGATAGAGGACGAGATCGCGCTGGCTTTCCTTGCGCTCAAGCTTGTGCTCGACCGGATCGAACTGGAAGGCGAGGTCGTAGCCGAACGCGCCGTAAAGGCCGAGATTGGCATCTTCCGCGCTCTTGAACAGCGCCGTGATCGCGCGCAGCACCGTGAACACGGACGGCACGCGGCTGCGCTCTTCCTCGGTGAAGACGCGGCCGGGTTCAGCGACCGTCAGCGCCAGCCGCTGCTTGGTCGTCTGCGTCAGCGTGACGTCCTTTTCGTCCAGCAGTGCACGCGCAATGATCGGCAAAAGCACTTCGCCACGCTGGTTGAGCGCCTCGATGCGCATGGCGCGGCCGCGCGCGGAAATGGCGACCGGCGGGTCGATGATGGCGGTGTCCCAGCGCGTATAGCGGCCGGGATATTCATAGTTGGAGGAAAACACCGCGCCGCGGCGTGAATTCAACCCGTCGATGTAAGACTCTATGGCACCGGCATAAGGCCGGTCATGCCGCTGGCGGGTGATGGCGATGCCGCCCGCAGTGACGAAGCGCTCAGCGCCGTTGCCCAGAATTTCCACCGTCATTGCCGTCTCCCGTTCGTTTTTCCTGGCAACGGACCCGGAGGCTCATAACGAAAATGGCCGCCCGGACATCCGTTGCGGCCACCATCTATTTTCACGCGCACGCGCTTAGAAGGCCGCTGTCAGCAGGCCCACCACCACGCAGAATTCGAAGAGCGCATGTTCATGCCCATTCCCATAGCGGCGAAAGCCGGGCCGGGCAAGCGGATTCGCGAGGCGAGGTTGCTACACCTCCAGCGCGCCGCTGCGTGCGTCATCGCTGCGCACGCTGCCGACCAGCTTGAGCAGGTCGTCGCCGCTGCGGGTGATGCGGTGGGAGCGCCGCGTCAGGATATAGCCGGCCTGCGGCGCGGTGACTTCGGTTCTGCCGCCGACCTCACCCGGCGCGTGGACGATGGTGGCCAAAAGGTCGCCTTTCTTGACGTGGTCGCCCGGCTTCACGTGATAGAGAATGGCTCCGGCTTTTGGTGCGGGCATCATATCGATGTTTTCCAGCGGCGCGACCACGCCCTTGAACGGGCCGGTCTTCGCTGCCGACGGATCGGCGATGACGCCGCGCCCCACGAGCAGGCGGTAAAGGCCGTCGGCGTCAGACTTTGCGAGATCGCCATAGACATCGGAAACGCCGCGATACTCAACCGTCGTCACGACCTGCCTTTGCAGGCGCGCCTTGTCGCCGCCGAGATAGGGGTGGACGGATGCCTCCTCGAAGGCTGCGCCGCTGGCACCTTCCCACAAAAGCACGGCGTCCACGCCCATCGCAGCCGCGCAATCTTCCATCGCCGGCCACAACTCTTTCGGCACGTAGAGATAGGGCATGCCCTCGTCATCGCAGTGCAGGTCGAGCACGATGTCATGGCCGACGGAGAGCTTGAGCAGGCGCACCTTGAGCCTCTGGTCGATGGTGGCGAGGCTGGCCTCGTCGGGCAACAGCGACACATCTGGCCGGTCGATCAGCGGGAAGTCGCGGTTGAAGTTGGTGCGCGTGGCGAGATGGAATCGGCCTTGCTGCTCGGTAAACTGATATTGGGCGCGGCCGACGGGATTGGCCCACGGCACGACGGTGATCGCGCCGCGAATGCGACCCTCGCTTTCGGCCTTGGCAAGCAGGGGCATCAGCGCGTCGATGGCAACGGTGCCGGGCAGTTCGCCGGCATGGAGGGCCGCCTGGAGATAGGCGTTGGGCGCAGTGCCGTCGCTGCCCTTGAAGCGGAAGACCGGAAATTCGTACGCCACGCCTTCGGTGTCGCCGGCAATGCGTTCGATCGATTTTTCCATGGTCTTTCCTTTCATATCGTCGTGCTTGTTCGGTCATGGACCGGGACCGGGCCGGTGTCGAGGGGC
>MKRZ01000019.1 GCA_001897075.1 Mesorhizobium sp. 61-13
CGCGGTGATTTCGCTCGATTCAAGCTGGGACGTCTGGAGCCACGGCCATGCCCCGATGGAGCTTTACGGCGAAACCGGTAGCATCTTCGTGCCGGATCCCAATTTCTTCGGCGGCCAGGTTGTCTATACCAAGGGCGAAAAGCCCGTGAAAACACCGCCGAAATGGCCGCATCCGTTCGGCGTCGCCAATGAACGTCATCCGCATGGCATGATGGCCAACTATCGTACCGCCGGGCTTGCCGACATGGCGCTGGCCATCCTCGAAGGTCGTCCGCACCGCTGCTCGCTCGATCTTGCGCTACATACGGTCGAGGTTATGACGGGCCTTCTGAAATCCGGGGAGACGGGCAAGTTCGTCGCCATGCAGACAAGTTGCGAACGTCCTGAAGCGCTCGGCGTCAGGCAGGCGTCGGCGCTGCTGCGGAAGGCCGGCTAGACCATCTACAAATTCGACAGCTCAAGTTGCGTCAGATCCAAAGGTATATCCCATGCCCTACACCCCCGCCGAAAATCGCTACAGCGAAATGATCTACAATCGCTGCGGGCGCTCCGGCCTGAAGCTGCCGGCGATCTCGCTCGGCCTCTGGCACAATTTTGGTGACGACACGCCGCACCGCACCAAGCAGGCCATCGTGCGCAGGGCCTTCGATCTCGGCATCACTCATTTCGACCTCGCCAACAATTACGGCCCGCCTCCCGGCTCGGCCGAGCGGGCCTTCGGGGAAATCCTGCGCACGGATTTTGCCGGTTACCGCGACCAGATGATCATCTCCAGCAAGGCCGGCTACGATATGTGGCCGGGTCCGTATGGAGAGTGGGGCAGCCGCAAGTATCTCCTTTCCAGCCTCGACCAAAGCCTGAAAAGGATGGGGCTCGACTATGTCGATATCTTCTATTCGCACCGCTTCGACCCCGAGACGCCGCTTGAGGAAACCATGGGCGCGCTCGATCAGGCCGTGCGCTCCGGCAAGGCGCTTTACGCCGGCATCTCGTCCTACAATTCGCAGCGCACCCGCGAGGCCGCGGCCATCCTGCGTGACCTCGGCACGCCCTGCCTCATCCATCAGCCCAGTTACTCGATGCTCAATCGCTGGGTTGAGGAGGACGGCCTGCTCGATACGCTGGATGGGCTGGGCGTCGGGTCGATCGTGTTTTCGCCGCTGGCCCAGGGCATGCTCACCGATAAATATCTCGGCGGCGTTCCCGAGGGCAGCCGTGCGGCGCAAGGCAAGTCGCTGCGCCAGTCTTTCCTCAGCGAACAGGCTCTTGCCAACATCAGGGCGCTGAATGCGATTGCTGGCCGCCGCGGCCAGACGCTTGCGCAGATGGCGTTGGCCTGGGTCCTGCGCAAGGGCCGGGTTACCTCGGCGCTGATCGGCGCCAGCCGGCCCGAGCAGGTCGAGGATTGCGTTGCGGCTCTCGCCAATCTCGAATTCTCCGACAGCGAATTGGCCGAGATCGACACCTACGCCCGCGATGCCAACATCAACCTGTGGGCGCGGTCGGCCGAACGCGAAGGTCCGACGCGCAAATAGCGAGCTCACGCCAGTCCGAGGTCGTCACGGCCCTGAAACGGTAGCAAAAAGTGCCGCGAATGGTTATGTCAGGTTGAACCACGCGCCTCGCGCGCCGTGGCTGGACCCGAAGGCAGGACCATGGCGGCAAGGAATGCTCTGACGAAGAACCAGCTTTGCGTGCTGGAAAAGCTCGAGGCGGCGAGCGCGCCGCTCAGCGCCTACACGCTGCTCGACCAGTTGCGCGAACGCGGCTTCCGTGCCCCCTTGCAGGTCTACCGGGCACTCGACACGCTGGTGAAGGAAGGGCTGGTGCATCGGCTGGAAAGCCTCAACGCTTTCGTTGCCTGCGCCGAACCGCATGACCACAATCACTCGATGACGGCTTTCGCCATCTGCGACACCTGCGGGCAGGTCACCGAGTTCTCCGACCATGACGTCGGCCACAAGCTCGACGACTGGGTGCGCTCCACCGGCTTTGCCGCGAAAAAAGCCATAATCGAATTTCGCGGCA
Source organism: Mesorhizobium sp. 61-13 (assembly GCA_001897075.1). Classification (GTDB taxonomy): domain Bacteria; phylum Pseudomonadota; class Alphaproteobacteria; order Rhizobiales; family Rhizobiaceae; genus Mesorhizobium. Next base: position 2,029 of record MKRZ01000019.1, read on the forward strand.
CCTGCGCCAAATGCCAGAAAGCTGCTGCCTGATCGGTCAGCGCGCCGTCGTCCACGCAAACCATAAGGCGACAACAGCCAGCAGTGCTGACAAGACGCGCCGCGCAATGCGTTCGCGCCTCGGATCGTTGAGGAAGGGTTCCAGCGAGCCGGCAAGAATGACGATCACGGCATGCACGAGCGTTGCCACCGCGACATAGATCGCCGTCAGCATGGCGGTCTGGGCCAGCACCGGCTTGCCCGCCTCGACAAAGGTCGGCAGCACCGCGACATAAAACACCGCCGCCTTCGGGTTAAGCAGGTTGGTCATCAGGCCGCGAATGAAATAGCGCTCGTGATCGACGCTGCTTGCCGAGACGATATCTGTTCCCGCGCTCCAGCCTTCCCATGCAAGGTAGAGCAAGAACAGCACGCCGGCCCAGCGCAAGGTCTCATAGGCCAGGGTTGATGCCTGGATCAGCTCGGCCACACCGAAACCTGCAATCGCGCCGATGATCGCAAGCCCGAGCGCACTGCCCGCCACTGTCGCGAAGCCGGCGCGGCGGCCATCCTGCGCCGACACCAATGCCAGATAGGTCATGTTCGGTCCCGGGGTCAGTTCGATCAGGAATGACGCCAGTGCGAAGGAGGCAAGGGTTTCCAGCGAGACGGCTAGCAAATCGGCCTCAATGCGCCTCGTCCCAGTTGTCGGCGGCGCGGGCGTCGACCTGCAGCGGCACCGACAGCGAGGCAGCGGGCATAGCCGCATTCTCCATCACTGAACGCACCACTGGGATCGTCGCCTCGACCTCTGCTTCGGCCGTTTCGAAGATCAGTTCGTCATGCACTTGCAACAGCATGCGGGCCGACAAGCCCGCCTCGGCAAGCGCGTCGTCCATGCGCACCATGGCGCGCCGGATGATGTCGGCTGCCGTGCCTTGCAGGCGCGCATTGATCGAGGCGCGCTCGTTGAACGCGCGGACCGAAGGGTTTGAAGACCGTATTTCCGGATAGTGGATACGGCGGCCGAACACGGTTTCGACATAGCCGTTCTCGCGGGCGTAGGCCTTGGTCGTCTCGATGTAGTCGCGAATGCCGGGGAAGCGCTCGAAGTATTTCTTGATGTAGGCGCCTGCCTCGTCACGCGGAATCGAAAGCTGGTTGGCGAGGCCGAAGGCGGAGATGCCGTAGATGATGCCGAAGTTGATCGCCTTGGCGCGCCGGCGCACCTCCGACGGCATGCCTTCGATCGGCACGCCGAACATTTCCGATGCTGTCGCGGCGTGGATGTCTGCCCCGTCGGCGAAGGCCTGCTTCAGTTGCGGAATGTCGGCGACATGGGCCAGCACGCGCAATTCGATCTGGCTGTAGTCGGCGGAAATCAGCCGGTTGCCCTTGTCTGCGATAAACGCGGTCCTGATCTTTCGCCCTTCCGCCGTGCGCACCGGAATGTTTTGCAGGTTCGGGTCGGACGACGACAGCCGCCCGGTCGTCGTCGCCGCCAGCGCATAGGAGGTGTGGACGCGCTTGGTCTCGGGATTGACGAAGCCGGGCAGGGCGTCGGTGTAGGTCGATTTCAGCTTGGTCAGCTGGCGCCAGTCGACGATCTTGCGCGGCAGTTCGTGGCCTTCGGCGGCGAGGTCTTCCAGCAGTTGCGCCGAGGTTGACCATTGCCCCGTCTTGGTCTTGGAGCCGCCGGGCAGACCCATGCGCCCAAACAGTATATCGCCAAGCTGCTTGGGCGAGCCGATATTGATGCGTTCGCCGATCAGTCCGTAGATTTCCTCTTCCAGCCGCGCAGCGCCTTGCGCCAGTTCGCCGGACAGCCTGGACAGGATCTGCCTGTCCACCGTAATGCCGCGCTGCTCCATCTTGGCCAGCACCGGCACGAGAGGTCGTTCCAGTCGCTCGTAGACGGAGGTCAGGCCCTTTGCGGCGAGGCGCGGTTTCAGCACTTGCCATAGCCTCAGCGTCACGTCGGCATCTTCGCCCGCATAAGCGGTCGCCTTGTCGATATCGACCTGGTCGAAGCCGATGAAGCTCTTGCCCGAGCCTGCCACGTCCTTGAAGGCGATGGTCTTGTGGCCGAGCCATTTCTCCGACAGTGCATCCATGCCGTGGCCGCCGGACGTGCCGGCGTCGAGCGCATAGGAAATCAGCATCGTGTCGTCGTAGGGAGCGACATCGATGCCGTAGCGGTTCATGATCACGAGGTCGTATTTCAGGTTCTGCGCGATCTTGAGGACGGACTTGTCCTCCAGCAGCGGCTTCACTGCCGAAAGCGCATCGCGAATGGGAATCTGGTTTTCCACCAGCCCGCCGCCAAGCAGGTCGTCCTGCCCCTTCTTGTGGGCAAGCGGCACATAGGCGGCATGGCCCGGCCGTGTCGCCAGCGAAAAGCCGACCAGTTCAGCCTGCATCGGATCGAGCGATGTCGTCTCGGTATCGAAGGCAACGATCCCGGTCTCCATCGCGTCCGCCACCCACGCCTTCAAGGTGGCGAGGTCGCGGATGGCGACATAGGCGCTGGTGTCGATCTTGGCTGCGACCGCTGCCTCCGAACGCAGCGCGGAAAGCAGGGAAGGGGTTGTACCCCCCTCTGGCCTGCCGGCCATCTCCCCCTCAGGTGGGGAGATCGGCAGTGTCGACGTTGGCGATTGATCATTCTCCCCCCTTGAGGGGGAGATGGCCGGCAGGCCAGAGGGGGGTGTTGCTCCCGCACCCACGTCCGGCCCATGCGCCGTATCTGCGCGCTCGACCGGCACATCGGCCGCCTCGATCTCGCTGATCTCGGTGCCCGTTGCCTCGCCAACGCGGCGGGTCAGCGTCGAAAATTCCATGGCCTTCAGGAAGGCGACCAGCTTCGGACCGTTGGATGGCTCCAACTGGAAGCTGTCCGGCAGTTCTGTCACCGGAACGTCCCGCTTCAGCGTCACCAGTTCGCGCGAAATGCGCGCCTTGTCGGCATTGTCGATGATCGACTGGCGGCGCTTGTCCTGCTTGATCTCGCCTGCGCGGGCCAGAAGCGTGTCGAGGTCGCCGAACTGCTCCAAAAGTTGCGCCGCCGTCTTCGGGCCGATCCCCGGCACGCCCGGCACATTGTCGACCGAGTCGCCGGTCAGCGCCTGCAAGTCGATCATCTTTTCCGGCGGAACGCCCCATTTCTCGATCACTTCGGGGATCGAAATCTGGCGGTCCTTCATCGGGTCGTACATCGAGATGGTCGGGCGCACCAACTGCATCAGGTCCTTGTCGGACGAAATGATGGTGGCATCCGCACCCGCCTCTTCCGCCATGCGGCAGTAGGTTGCGATCAGGTCGTCGGCCTCGAAGCCCTCCATTTCAACGCAAGGCAGGCTGAAGGCGCGCGTGGCCTGGCGGATGAGGCCGAATTGCGGGATCAGGTCCTCGGGCGGGGCCGAGCGGTTGGCCTTGTATTCGGGATAAAGGTCATTGCGGAACGTCTTCGACGAATAGTCGAAAATCACCGCGAAATGCGTCGGCGTAACGCCCACGTCGGTGTTGCGGGCATCCTGCATCAGCTTCCACACCATGTTGCAGAAACCGAGCACGGCATTGGTCGGCAAGCCGTCGGATTTGCGGTTCAGCGGCGGCAGCGCATGGTAGGCGCGGAAGATGTAGCCGGAGCCGTCGACAAGGAAGAGATGATCGCCTTTTTTCATGGCCGAATGGATAGCGTGATGCTGCTTCGCGGTCCATCGCAAAGGCAGTTTCGGCGCAACCAGCGCTCAACTTCCTGACAGGGCAAATTCATTCACGGCCATGTTACAAAGTTGTAATCTTCGTGCCCTTGAATCGCCATGTTCGAATCCACAGATAGATGTCATCGGCAATTTTCGCCGAAGTCCGGAGTTAGGCCCGTCCCCCGCCGATACCGGACAATGCGGCAGCCTATCCCCCCTCTCCGGGCTGCCGCACCGTTTGAGTACCGCCGCCGTGGTTCCCCCTCCGCCACGGCGGCATTTTTTTGCCCTTCACGCAGCCTTATCGATTGGCTCAATGCCACTGGGCTTTTCGTTTCGATCAAGCCCATTTAGGGTGCCGCCGCAGAATCGAAAGGCTTTTCCAACAATGTCCGCACTTGCACCCGTACTTGATCGCCTCGACCAATCGCTCGACCAGTCGCTGGGTCGCCTGTTCGACCTCCTGAAGGTCAAGTCGATCTCGACCGATCCCGCCTACGCCGCAGAATGCCGCAAGGGTGCGGAGTGGCTGGTCGCGGACCTCAAGACCATCGGTTTCGACGCCAGCGTGCGCAACACCCCCGGCCATCCGATGGTCGTTGCCCATCACGATGGCCCCGCCGGCAGCCCGCATGTGCTGTTCTATGGCCACTACGACGTGCAGCCGGTCGATCCGCTCGAATTGTGGGACAGCGATCCGTTCGCGCCGGCGATCAAGGAAATCGGTCCCGACCACAAGGTCATTACCGGCCGCGGCTCGGCAGACGACAAGGGTCAGTTGATGACATTCGTCGAAGCCTGCCGCGCCTGGAAGGTCGTGCATGGGGCTCTGCCGTGCAAGATCACGCTTCTGTTCGAAGGCGAGGAGGAGTCCGGCTCGCCATCGCTGAAGCCGTTCCTCGAAGCCAATGCGGCTGAACTCAAGGCCGATTTCGCGATGGTCTGCGACACCGGCATGTGGGATCGCGACACACCCGCCATCTCGACGGCGTTGCGCGGTCTCGTCGGCGAGGAAATCACCATCCACGCCGCCGACCGCGACCTGCATTCGGGCGAATTCGGCGGTGCCGCCGCCAACCCGATCCGCATCTTGGCCAAGATCCTTGCCGACATCCACGACGACACCGGCCGTGTCACCATTCCCGGCTTCTATGACGGCGTCGAGGAAACCCCTTCGCAGGTCCTGAAATCGTGGGAATCGCTTGGCGAAACGGCAGACGATTTCCTCGGACCCATCGGACTTTCGGTCCCTGCCGGCGAAAAGGACCGTTCGGTGCTCGAACTGGTCTGGGCGCGCCCGACCGCCGAATTCAACGGCATCATC
>MKRZ01000020.1 GCA_001897075.1 Mesorhizobium sp. 61-13
GAGTTGGAGCTGGATAAGTCACACACCCTGGATGGATGACGTCAGGCCGGCTCTTGCGGCATGTTCGGTCTATGTGTTGCCGTCTTACAGGGAAGGCACGCCACGCAGCGTCTTGGAGGCGATGGCAACCGGTCGCCCCATCGTCAGCACCGATGCGCCCGGCTGTCGTGAACCGGTCGAGGAAGGCATCAACGGTTTCCTGGTGCCGACGCACAAGGTAGAGCCGCTTGCGGAAGCCATGCAGCGCTTCATCGAGCAGCCTCTACTTGTTCGGGAGATGGGCGCAGCCAGCCGCCGGATAGCCTGCGAAAAATATGATTCCCGGTTCGTCTATGACCCGATGCTGAGGCGTATGGGATTGCTCGACGCCTGACGGTAGCCTTCGAAGGTACCCGCTAGAGGCTTGCAAACATACCAGCGACCTTCGGCCCGTAAGTCTGGATCGAATAGTCCGATTCAACTTTGGCGCGCCCTGCCGCGCCCATGCGGCGGCGCAACTCCGGGTCAGACAGCAACCGTTCGATGGCTGCGCGCCACTCGGCTTCGGTAGAAGCCAGAAAGCCATTTTCGCCGTGGGTGACGAGCTTGCTATTCACGCCTACAGGCGACGCCACCACCGGCAGGCCGCACGCCATGTACTGAATCAGCTTGTAACCGCACTTGCCGCGCGCGAAGGGTGAGTCCTCCAAGGGCATGATGCCAATGTCCATGCCTTGAATGAGTTCGACTTCATGGGCTTCCGACCAATCCGGAAACTCGAAATTCACCAGAGGATCTGGCGGCTTCCCCGCGCCCACGGCACGAAAAACGGCATCGTGACGAGCCAGCAAATCCTTCAGGAAGGGAAGCATCGGCTGGCCGTATTGCGCCCATGTCACGGGGGTTCCAATCCATCCGATCCGAGGTTTGCCGTCCTTGGACGGGATCGGGCGATGTTGGTAAGCCTGCATGTCGACGACCGTCGGCACCAGTTCCACACGCCGGGCGCCGGCCGCCCGTGCGCGTTCGGCCAGGTAGTCGTTGCCAGCAAACACTATCGCCGACCGCGCCATGACGCCGTCGATCTTGCGGCCCAGAAACCGGCGCACAAGGGCACTGCGATGGATGTCGTAGTAGTGGAATATCGCATCGTCATAGTCGCTAACCACTGGCACATTCCGAGGCCACATGAGCCGCTCAATGGGCCACGGAACCCACGGCAAGGCCTCCTTTTCCAACCAGATTGCTTCAGCCCGACGCGACGACAAAAGCTCGGATATCCGGCCTACGAAATATTTCACCGAGCCTAGCCGGTTGCGCCGACCCGAATAGAGCGTCTCGAGGTATGCCTCATCGAAGAAGCTCGCAACCTCGACCTCAAAGCCGGCGGCTTGAAGGTAGGGAACATACTGTAAAGTGCGCAGCCGGCTGGAGGCCCCCATCCGGGTATAGCGTGTCAATAAGAGAATCCGAGGCAACGTACTTCCTAAGGCCGGTATGGTGTTTGCACCCTGTGGCGATGCTGTGCGAATCAAAAGCTAAGTCTCACTATCCTCTAATTAATGTGAAAAATTTCGACGGCGAGAGACCGAACCGATACGCTATGGCCGCGCTTATGCAGAGGGTTAAGCCAACCCCTGCGATCTTCAATGCGAGCGGATAAGCTCCAACACATGCAATAAATACGACAATTGCGAATACGCTCGCTGCTTCAGCCAAGCTGCGGGCGTTCTCGGCATGCAAAAGCCGACCCGCAATAAGTCGCAAGATGATGTAGTCGAGCAGGGTACGCCCGGCCCAGCACGCGGCAACGCCTGCAAGTCCGAACTTTGGCAAAAGCACGAACAGGGCGATGAAGTAGATGGGCAATTCGACCAGGTTTGCAATTGCGGTCAGGTCCGCGCGGCCCCGCCCCTGGATCACGGCATGCGGAATGCGTGCAATAGAGTTTGCGAACATCCCGGCGCAAAGAAAGGCGGCAGGCAGGGCACCGGCCGCAGCAAACTCATCGCTGATCCAAAGCCTTAGAAGGTCAGCGGCAAAGGCCGCCAATATGAAATATGCCGGCAGCGTAAAAGCGCCGACCAACAGTTCGACCTTTTCCATCATGGCCGCCACCTGACGATGGGCCGCTTGACCAACGTAAGCCACCGCAGGAAATACGACGGCTGCTATCGAAACGGAAAAGATGCTTGTGCGCGTTATCACATCGAACGGCGTGACATAGTAGGCGACGGCAACGGCCCCCAGATAGGCTGCGATAATCACCCTGTCACAGTAGCCCATGAGAGGGCCAATGAAATTGCTGATGGCGATCCAGACCGAGTAACGCAGCATCGAAACGAGACGCAGCCTCGAGAAGGATGGAGCCAAGAGACCCGGAAACAGTCGAAGTGCTGCGATGATATACCAGGCACAGACTGCAATTCTTCCAACCAACAGCATCAAAGTCAGGTGCTCAAGCTCTGGATAACCCAACCAGGCCATGAGAACGGGTCCGAAAAAAACGGTCATCCCCAGCAGAAGCTGCATTTTGCTTATGATTCGAAACTCATGTGCGGCCTGAAGCAGGCCCTTGAGCATGCTGGCCGCCATGACAAACGGAATGGCAACGGCGGCCAGGCGCAGAGACGCTACGACCTCTGCATCGGCTATGCCGAGCGCCTCGATATAGCCCGGGAAAGCCGGTGCCCAGAACGCGATGGCGCCTGCCACGACGAAGCCCAAAGGCAACACGATCGACATTCCGCTCCAGACGACCTCCGGAACATCTTCCGACCGCCCGGCCCCTATCCGTTCCGCCGCAAATTGCGTCACCGCCCGGCCCAAACCGAGGTCGAAGAGGTTAAAATAACCGATTGCCACCCAAACTATGCTGAGGACGCCAAAACGTTCTTTCCCGATAAGCAGGATCAGCAGCGGTATCGCTGGCAGCGCAATGATAAACGGCGCCGCTTCCGCTATCAGGCTCCAAAGCGCGTTTGCGGAGAATTGCCGCCTGACCATTGGAGCCTGGTCATCGGGAGTGGGCTCCCGGATCAAGGTCGGACCTGCATCACTGCGTTAAACTCATTGGCAAGATTTGAACGCACCGATTTCAATGAGCGATCGCGTCCCGGTAACAATAGCCTCATGTCCAACATCAGTACACGAATTGCT
>MKRZ01000021.1:0-3753 GCA_001897075.1 Mesorhizobium sp. 61-13
CGTGGTCGAGACGTGGAAATGGCGCGGCGTGCCGGTGTGGGAGCACAACGGCATCATCTGCACCGGCGAGACCTACAAGAGCGTGGTCAAGCTCACCTTCCACAAGGGAGCGTCGCTAGAAGACCCGTCATGCCTGTTCAAATCCAGCCTCGAAGGCAACGCCCGCCGCGCCATAGACTTCCACGAAGGCGAAGAGCTCGACGAGGCCGCCTTCACCGCGCTCATTCGCGAGGCGGTGGCGCTGAATGGGAAGAAGGGAACGAAAGGGTGATGAGAGGCAGACTGCCTGTCCTATTGAAAGACGAAATTCAATTGCGACGATTGCGTGTTGGCCTCCCTAGACCAAACCCACGCGTCGAATTCTCGCCGAGAAATGCAAAGTAGGTCGGCTGCGAAGCAAAACGCATTCTTTAAGAAATCGTACTCAGCATTGTTGATTCCCGCTCTCGCAGCAAAGGTTCTGATGTGACGATCTACAGCGATCGACTCAATCCCTACCAAGCAAGCCATGTAATCGATCGTCTTCGGACCGACACCATTTAACAATTGAAGGTTGGCGCAAAAGGAATCGGACTTGAGCACCTTTCGTATGTCATCTGTGGTGTCTACTCTTGCCCTATGCAGAAAGCCGACCAAGCCTTCAAAGCGCTCCAATTTGGTCGGGTGCTTCCAATCCAGGAGATGTGCAATACTACCTTTTTTAACTAGACAGATGAGTGCGCTAACGCGGTCGGCGTCAGGAAACTCTTTAAGAATACGGCCAACGCGAGGCATCACCACCGTACGGTAGCTAAGTCCCGCCTGTAGCACGGCATCCGCGAGGAGTGCTCCGGCGTGTTCATACGTCGCGCGCCGCACATCACATGTAGTCGGGACGCCCTGCATAGATGCGAAATCCGCCACTAGGCGAGCCGCTTTTAAAAGTTCAAGCCGGTCTGATGGGCATCGAGTCACTAAAGTAGTCCAGTTTGCCGAAGCGCTCCTAGGCGCTCCACACAATTTGGGCAAGCTCCGCAAGGAAATTTACTAGACGCCTGACAGGAAAATGTCCTGCCGATAGGTACGCCAAGGCGAATGGCTTCTTGAGCGACTTCTGTCTTTGATGAGTATCGGAATGGTGACTTAAATCGCACCGGTCCAACGGCGTCAGTGAGGCCATCGAGCTTGTTCATAAACTCAGCGGTGCAATCAATCTCCTTAGCGTGGTTGCTGTTGATAAAGCCCGTGTACACCTCGAGAACACCAAGCGTTTGCGCTCTTGCAGCAGCGGCAGCGTAGAATAAGAGGGTTCGATAAGGGATATATAGATCGTCATCACGAACATTATCTTGCCAGAGGTCGGCCTCAACAATCAGTCTCGATTTTGACCCCCGAAAAAGGCCAGAAACGTTAACACGTTCAGGGCGCTTCATGTTCGAGGGTAATACTTCATTCACCCGATTCCATTCGGTTTCGACGCAGTGTTGCCCATAGTCAAAAAATAGCGGACTCACGTCCGCTCCTTCAGCCTGAAGTCCAAAAGCGACAGTCGTCGAATCCAAGCCACCAGATGCGAGAAGCATCACCTTCTTCGTCATCCTCGAGAACCCCTTTCGATCTTCGATAAGGCGTCAAACGTGCCATTCAAACAAACGTCGAGATCCGGCGAATAAGAGGAGCTCCCCCTAACCACCATCGTGTTCCGGTTCTCATTGCGGGGGTCGAACGTAACGACTGGCTTTCCCATCTCGATTGCAAGACCAATCTCCACTAGAGTTCCTGGATCGCGATTGATGGGAATTGCGAAGACGGCAGCACACTCTCGAAGCAACTGTATGTCGCTAAAATAGTAGGTCGAAAGGGACTCGATAGGTGCGTCGCGGTTGGCCTCGCCATTTTCCTTAACAGGTCTTCTAACTCTGAAATTATGATATTCTAGTGCAGCCACGGCAGTGCTGATTTCTCCATAATTTGCGTATGAGAAGTCTGGGGCAGCTAGGTAAATCTGTAAGTTCGGACGCGAATGCCATGGTAAAGTGCTGCCACCCAACCCGCGCACTACCTCCACGGACATCTGGAATTCTCGTTCAATGTCGCGTCGAAGATCATCTGGCCAGGTCGTCTGGGAGTAGACTGTAGCGGCTTGCATACCTCGCCAAGCAGCATCCCTGGAATCGCCTTCAAGAGTTCCAAATACCGCGGTGAAGACATCTCCCACACCTACTGAATTGGCCGTTACATTTAGCGTAGCAGTAATGTACTCTATATCGCCGCTACCGAGATCGAAAAGCCTACTACCTCCTCGATTTTCTTTCAAAAGCAACTGTTTCGCCCCGACACTCCTCGCCAAATCTAGCAACGGACTAACATCTCTCGATGCCAATTTTGAGAACAAGCTCGAAGATGTCGATATAACTAACGAGTCGATCATACCCTTAAGAGATAGAAAATAATCGATATTCTCCATATCATATGCGGCATCAATAGTAACTCGAGCACCTGGCCTGATTTGTTTGATTACCCCATCTAAGTCATAACGCCCTGGAAAGATAACGATGGGATCGAATCGATCCAAATCGATGTGATCACAACTTGGAATAATTTGCCTTTCATCGCGTAGGATATCTTCGTAACCTTGGTGTCCAACTTCTTTCGCATCAGCGATTGCGATTACGTTAGGCGAGCCAGTCACCACCCCGAGGAGGACAAATTCCTTACAACCGTGCTGGATCAGGTAGCTTCGCGCTTGTTCAACCAAGTACGCGGGACAGAAGGCTCCAACGGAGTAGACTTGCCCACTAGCCCACAGGCCGCGAGCTGCATGCACCACGCCACCAAGCCTTACCTTTGCGTCGGCGGTGCGCGTTGGCATGGTGAAATCAACCGTGACTTCACCGATCAGTATAGGAAACGTCTCGGGCATCTACCCAGCCAAAAAATCTGCTTGGACTTGAGGATTGTTGCCGCCCGAGGACGCAGTCACGACACCCGTGTATCTGAAACCATCCTGCAAGCAACGCGCAAGGTAGTTGAGGCCTGTGGGAAGCGAGCCAACCACCTCTGTACCTGCGACGGCCACCACCCGCCCCCTAACCTCAATGGTAAGCGGGGTGTCAGGAGCCGGTACAACACCGTGATTCTCATAGTAACTATGGCTCGCAACATCTTCGAGACTCACGGTGAATGCCTCGCCACATTTGTCAGAACCACTTGAGCCGCCGGACGATCCACTACCGGATCCCGTTTTTGGCCTGCCAGAATAGTCAGAAAAATTTCCAGATCCACTGCTGCCCATAAATTCCTCCCATAAATATTTGATTATACCTACATGATATCATCCTCAATTACACATTGGAGAAATGCACAGACTTCTGTTGGCAGGTCTTATTAACAGAGAACCTTATGCATCATCCGGAATCTCGTGTAAATTATGCAGCGATCCACATCAGGCTGGAGACAGATGTAAACATAGGGTCGATATGAGGTATATAAGAAAAAAATTTAGCTTTTGATAAATTAGAACCACATTGAAAACAGTGACCGCCACAACAAAGATATGTAGCTTTTTTAAAATTGAATAGAAAGACAAGCGGGAAAAGGGATTCGAAACGGCAGAAGGTACAAATAATTCGATTTCCTTTCAAAGCTTTAAAAGATTCATCACCTCTCATCTATCCACGCCCTCAACACTTCCCCCATACTCAGCGCCATCGCTCTTGCGGGAACCGGCTGCGCACCGGGCAACGGTTAGGGCGGCGGTGACCTCCCCCCATT
>MKRZ01000021.1:3873-21690 GCA_001897075.1 Mesorhizobium sp. 61-13
TTGGGACCGGTCGACTGGATGACAGACACCGGACGGGCGGTCGCGAGGCCGCACTACTTAACTAAACGAGCGACCGAACGGCCGCCCGTGCTCCCGGACTTTTTCTCAAACCGACCGGACCACCGGCCGGGACGGCGAAGCATGCGCGCTTTTGGCCGTCATTCCCGAAACCACGGCAGCAGTCGAAAGGACACGTCATGGACCCATACGAGGAAAACTCATTTCTCCATCATCAGATCGAGCTGGTCGGCGCGTGCGTGCCGCAGGCGACCGCGGCACTTGCCGAACTGTTTGCGCCGCGCCGGGAGCCGCGGCCCGAGGTGCTGGTGGCGCGGCGGCTGCTTGCCACCTCTGCCGGCTTTCATCACGCGTGCGAAAACCGTGCCTGCCGCCGCAACCAGTCCTGCCGTGCGCTCGACGTCTGCGCGCCGGAATGCGCCGCGCGCTGGAACGAAGGTCTCACCGAGCGCTTCTTCCTCATCGCCGCCGGCATCGAATTGGCCGCCTTTGCCGAGCAACAGCGCCGCGCCGCCTCCCACGCCTATGTCTGCGGGCTACTGGCCGAATCCGGACACCAGCCGGCCCCTGCCCCGAAGAAGGCCAGGGGCAAACGGGGCCGGAAATCCGTCAGCCGCAAGTCCGGTCGATAGGCTTGACCGCACTCGAGCTAGCAAGGGCCCTGGTTGTCGACGATGCGCCAGTCTTCGGCCAGCGCAGAACACGCGTTCGGGAAGGTGCGCACTTGTCCGCGCCGCGTCGCGCACACCGGCCTGTAGTCCATCGTGCAGGCCTGCGGCGGGCGCGGGCGCGGCGGCGGCCCAGGTTGCAGCGGCGGTTGCGGGTTCCAGCCGCCGCCTCCGCTTTGGCACTGGCCGCCATAGGCGATGCGGTAGCCGGCGCGGTCGGCCTCGCAGGAATTGGGGAAGGTCTTCACGCGCGGGCCTTGCCGTCCGCACACCGGCGCATATTCGCGCGTGCAGAATTGCGGTCCGGGGCGCGGTGGCGGCCGGTAACCGGGGCTTTCGTCAACCACCACGGTACAGGCGGCAAGGATGCCGGAGAAAAGCAGGACTGCCGCACTGGATAGGAAAATGCCTTGAAACCGCATGACATATCTCCATCAAAAAACATGTGCGCGGCAGGGGGCAGCACCGCCCCCTGATCGTCGCAAATCGGCGCGAAAATACAACCCGAACGGCGCGGATAATCGCTGAGGTGGCATCTGTGCCTATCCTTGAACGGACTTGGCCTATGACGCGGCGCCGACTTGGGGCGTACCCCACTACCAACGTAGGGCTTGCAGCTGATGACGCAACCTGCGAGTGAGCGTATTGTCACATTCACATTTCCGTGCAATAAATCCGCCGTTCGGGCATTTGCCACCCGGAGAATGGAACGTTTGCACGACCCTATCCCCGATATCGTAAATCTCTGACAGCCCCGTTTTTTGGCGGGGGGTTCTATTGTGCGCAAATGCATGACCGCCGAAGCAACCACCGGACTTGCATCCGACCCAGGCGGCGGGCAGGACCAAAAAACTGATCGGGTGAAGGAGTTTCCCCCCAATGTCCCAGACCGGTACCGTTAAATTCTTCAATACCACCAAAGGCTTCGGCTTCATCACCCCTGAAGGTGGCGCAAAGGACGTGTTCGTCCATATCTCCGCGATCGAGGCCTCCGGCCTGCGCACCCTCGTCGATGGCCAGAAGGTCACCTTCGACGTCGAGCCCGACCGCATGGGCAAGGGCCCGAAGGCCGTCAACCTGCGCGCTGCGTAAGTCCCGGTTCCTGACCGGCGTAAAAGTTTCGAGAAGGGCGCGGGCCGTGCGGACCGCGCCCTTCTTCTATTTAAGCGGTGCGGCGGATAGCATCGAGTTTTGAATAGTAGCTAGCAAAAAAAGTTTTTTGTTGCCCATCAACTCAAAATAAACGACAAATTGCCGTTCGGGCATTGCCAGCCCGAAAGCAGACTATGGGATCATAAGGGAGTTTCCCATGCCGCAGACCGGCACAGTAAAATTCTTCAATCATGCCAAAGGCTTCGGCTTCATCACGCCGGATGATGGAGCGAAGGACGTCTTCGTGCATATTTCCGCAGTGCAAGCATCGGGCCTGCCTGGCCTTGAGGATGGACAGAAAGTGACGTTCGAAACCGAGCCGGACAAGCGCGGCAAGGGTCCGAAAGCAGTCAATCTCACCGTCGGCTAAGCGCCGCGAGGGAACATTTGGGATGCGGCTGCGTTAATAGCGCGAACTGAGTTCGTTCAGCCGCCGTTCAGCCACGGTCATCTATTGGTTCGGGCAACACCGGGCTGCGCCACCTGCAACGGCAGGCCGGCAACAAGGAGATCGTCATGAACAGAATTCTCAAAGCATCCGTTTTGTCGGTCGCGCTTGGCGCGACGACCTTGGCTATGCTTCCGGCTGCCCACGCCGATGACTGGCGTTGGCGCCATCATCACCGCCATGGTGATGACGCGCTTGCAGCCGGCGTCATCGGTCTGGCCGCCGGCGCGTTGATCGGCGGAGCGCTTGCCTCGCAGCCGCGCTACTATGAACCGGAACCGACCTACGTCATCCGTGAGCCGCGCCCTGCTCCGGTCCGCCGCTACTATCGCGCCGATTACGACTACGGCGGTGCGTATGAGCCGTGGAGCCCCGAGTGGTATCAGTATTGTTCGGACCGCTACCGCAGCTTCAATCCCCGCAGCGGCACTTTTGTCGGATACGACGGCCAGCGCCACTTCTGCCAGGCTAACTGACAACCGCCCATATTGCGAAAAAAGCGCCGCATGATGCGGCGCTTTTTGCGTCTGCCGTCAAACCAGAAATGGATTGGTTCGACGCTCTTCGCCAAAGCGCCCGCCCGGTCCATGACCGCAAAGAAACCCGATGTCGTCGCCAAGCGGCAGTAGCTTTTCCTTGATCGAGCGGATCAATGCCGCGTGGTCGCCGCCCGGAAGGTCGGTTCGGCCAATTGATCCCCGAAACAACACATCGCCGACGTGAGCGAACTTGGCGGCGCGATTGTAGAACACCACATGGCCCGGAGCGTGGCCCGGGCAGTGCAAAACCTCGAAGACATGTTCTCCGAAAGAGACAGTCTCGCCCTCAGTTAGAAAGCGGTCAGGCGTGCAGTTTCGCACGGTATCCGTGATGCCGAACTTCTTCGCCTGATTTTCAAGGTTGGCAAGCAGCGGTCGATCATCCTCGTGTGGACCCACGATGTCGACGCCAAGCGCTTCCTTCAAATCCATGGCGCCACCGGCATGATCGATATGGCCATGCGTAATCCAGATAGCAGTCGCGACGATGGCATTTTCCTTGAGCGCGGCCAGCACCCGATCAATATCGCCACCTGGGTCTACGACGACGCCGATCTTTTCATCCTGATCAAAAAGGATGGTGCAATTCTGCTGAAACGGCGTCACCGGGACGATACCAGCGTTAAGTTGACCCATATTGGCTCCTTGTTTTGTGGCCGTTGATGTAGGTCGATCCTCAGTGATCGTCCACAACGCAATCTTGAGCCAAAACAAAAAAGGGCGGCCGAGGCCGCCCTTGGATGGAAAACGAAACCGGTCTTACTTTTTCATGGCATTCATGACAGCACCTACGACTGCGGTCAAAATGGCCCCGCCACCCGCGCCGCCGATGATGTTGTTGAGGTTGAGTGCATCCCCAATCCCGCCCGCTGCTGCCGTAGCTGCTGCAGGATCAATCGCACCGCCCCCAAGGAGACTTCCGAGGATCGCCGCACCCCCGACACCGCCGATTGCGCCGCTAAGTATCTTAGGAAGTTGACTCATTGCAGCTTGCTTGACTGCCGCGCCTACCGCCTGGCCGCCAATGATACCCGTAATCACCTGAACAATAATCGGAAGAAGCGTTTCCATACTGACATCCCTCCAAGTGTAAGACCGACTCGCCTGAGCCGATGCAACATCAGACGCCGAATTCGACGAAAGTCAAATCCCGGTAGCCAAACGAAAAAGGGGTGGCTGATGCCACCCCCTTCGCAACTTGCTGATAATGAGCGTTATTCTGCCGCGATGGCATGCTTGGGCTGAACGGCCGCAGCGTAGTCACGCATCAGTGTCTTGGCGATTTCACCAACCTCGAAACGGTATGGACCAATCTCTGAAACCGGCGTCACTTCAGCCGCCGTTCCGGTCAGGAAGCACTGTTCGAAACCTTCCAGTTCTTCCGGCAGTATTGCGCGTTCAATGACCTCAAACCCGCGGTCACGAGCCAGGCCGATGACTGTGCGGCGCGTAATACCATCGAGGAAGCAGTCCGGCTTCGGCGTATGGATCTTGCCGTCCTTGACGAAGAAGATATTGGCGCCAGTTGCTTCGGCCACCTGACCCCGCCAGTCCAGCATCATTGCGTCGGCATAGCCCTTGGCTTCGGCCGCGTGCTTGGAGATCGTGCAGATCATATAAAGGCCAGCCGCCTTAGACCTGGAAGGCGCCGTTCGCGGATCGGGACGACGGTATTCCGCCATGTCCAGTCGGATACCCTTCAGCTTCTGTGCCGGATCGAAATAGCTCGGCCATTGCCAAATCGCGATGGCGCAATTGATGCGGCTGTTCTGGGCTGAAACGCCCATCTGCTCACTTCCACGCCAGGCGATCGGCCGCACATAGGCGTCCTTGAAGCCCTGCTTCTTGAGGAGAGTGACGCAAGCGTCGTCAATTTCGGCAACGGAGTAAGGGATCTTGAAGCCGAGGATGCGAGCCGATTCATGCAGGCGCTCGTTGTGCTCGGTAAGCTTGAATATCTCGCCACCGTATGCACGCTCACCTTCGAACACTGCGCTCGCGTAGTGCAGACCGTGCGTCAGTACGTGGACCTTGGCATCGCCCCATTTGACGAACTCTCCATTCATCCAGATAAAGCCATCAAGCTGATCAAAGGGAACGGGTGCCATTATTACCTCCCGCGGACACCAAATCCGCATAAAGCTGAGCGTTGCAATGAGTCGGTCGCCCCAAAAAGGCAGCCGCTTTCTCTAAAGCGTAGGCCCATATTGTGGCTCTGGCAAACTCAGGAAATTCCGGAATTCGGTCCCAGTCTTGCCTTTTCGGTCGCAATCGGCCCTAAAGCTTGTCAAAAATTACCACCCCGATAAAAATATGTCAACAGTGCTGACATATTTTTGACCCACCGCAGGAAAACCATGCCGGACAGGAAACGCAATCCAGAAATTCCGATACGAACGGCTGTAGCCAATGAGGATGGCATCGATTTTACCCTCATTGAACTCTTCTTTTTTGCCTACCGTGACTTCACCTCCGACCCAGACGAGATGCTGGCGGATTACGGCTTTGGCCGCGCTCACCATCGCGTGCTGCACTTCGTCAACCGCCGCCCTGGTCTGACAGTTGCCGAGCTTCTCGAAGTTCTCAAAATAACTAAGCAATCGTTGGCGCGCGTTCTGAAGCAATTGATCGATACCGGCCACATCGTTCAGTTGCAGGGCCCGAGGGATCGCCGGCAGCGCGAACTTTATCCAACGGCAAAGGGGCGCGCACTGGCACTTGCGCTCGCAAGGCCACAGTCGCGCCGCATCCATACTGCATTGCAGGATGCAGGGGCGGGAGATAGGGCATTCGTAGAAGATTTCCTGAAGGCTATGGTCAATCCGGAACTCAGGACGCAAATTGATGCTTCGCCGAGAAATCAGGAATGAAGCGGATGCTTTAGGAGACAGCCATGGAAAATTCGGAAAGGCTGGACCACATGGTTCCGGAGGACGATGCGCCTCATCTGCTGGTCGTCGATGACGCCACCCGCATTCGCAACTTGCTCAAACAGTACCTGACCGAGAATGGCTTTCGCGTAACCGTGGCTGGAACCGCCGCGGAAGCACGACGCAAACTCGCCGGTCTCGACTTCGACCTCTTGGTACTGGATGTGATGATGCCGGGCGAAAGCGGCGTGGAATTGACCAAGGCTTTGAGGGCCGAAAAGGACGTTCCCATACTGATGCTGACCGCGTTGTCCGAAACGGACAATCGGATCACCGGACTTTCAGCTGGCGCCGATGATTACCTGCCAAAGCCGTTCGACCCCCGCGAACTGATACTGCGCATCAACAACATTCTGCGGCGAGGAGGCCCTTCCTCAACGCCGAAGGTCGAGCAATTGGTGTTCGGGCCTTATACGTTCCAGATCGCCAGACGCGAATTGAAGCGGGGTGGCGAGGTTTTGAAGCTGACTGACCGCGAGCAGGAAATCCTCGCCATTTTTGCAGAGCGAGCCGGTGAGACAATCCCAAGACATGAACTGGTCGGCGATGATTCAGATGTCGGAGAACGAACCATCGACGTCCAGATAAACCGCTTGCGCCGCAAGATCGAACGCGACCCGTCAAATCCGGTATGGCTGCAGACCGTGCGCGGTATTGGGTATCGGCTCAGCGTAGAATAGAGTGCGACAGACGGCAATTGCCTAGCTGTTTTGGCATGAGTGCAGGCCGGTAAGGATGGCGACAACGGAATTGCAGCCCCCCCAGCCAGAAGGCGTCGTAGCGCGTATTTCTCGCACCGCGGCCGCCATGCGTGGCGCGTGGCGGCGCTTCTGGCGGCTCGTCTCTCTATACATGCCGAAGCGGCTCTATGCCCGCTCGCTCATCATCATCATCGCGCCGATGATCCTGCTGCAGTCGGTCATTGCGTTCGTGTTTATGGAGCGTCATTGGCAGACCGTTACGCAAAGACTTTCTCAGGCCGTCACCCGAGATATTGCCGCTGTCATTGACCTGATCGAAACCTATCCCAACGATGCAGACTACGCCAAAATCATCCGCATCGCGCAGGACCGGATGCAGTTGAAGGTCGATCTTCTGCCGCCCGACCCCCTGCCCGCTCCGGGGCCGAAGCCCTTCTTCTCAATCCTCGACCAGATCCTGTCGACGGAAATCACGCGACAGATCAACCGGCCGTTCTGGATCGATACGGTTGGCAATTCGAACATCGTGGAGGTGCGCATCCAGCTGGAAGACAAGGTCTTGCGCGTTTTCGTGCGCCGTAACCAGGCCTACGCTTCCAACACCCATATATTCCTGATCTGGATGGTAGGAACCTCCCTTGTGCTCCTGACCATCGCCATACCCTTCTTGCGCAACCAGATCAGGCCGATCCTGGCTTTGGCGGCAGCCGCGGAGAGCTTCGGCAAGGGAAGGCCAATGCCGCCCGACTTTCGTCCACGCGGAGCCGAAGAGGTGCGCAGGGCGGGCTTCGCCTTCATCCAGATGCGAGAGCGGATAGAACGCCAGATCGAGCAGCGCACTGCGATGCTTACTGGTGTCAGCCATGATCTTCGGACAATCCTCACCCGCTTCAAGCTGCAATTGGCACTCACGCGCTCCAAAGCGGATATCGAAGCACTGGGCAAAGACATCGACGATATGCAGTCGATGCTGGAAGGATATCTGGCGTTTGCGCGCGGCGATGCGGCGGAAGATGCCGGCCATTTTGATCTCGATGCCTATTTCCAGAAACTCGGCGAAGAGGCCAAGCTGCGCAAACGCAAGCTCACCACGTCCCTAAGTGGCAGCGCTGACATCCAGGTCCGTCCTAACGCCTTTGCCCGCCTGATGGCGAATATTGTGGGCAACGCCTTCCGCTACGCCAAAAACGTCGAGATCGCAGCGAAACACGGCAATGGCTCCCTGATCATAATTATAGATGACGATGGTCCGGGTATCGCCCTTGAAAAACGCGAAGAAGTGTTCAAGCCTTTCGTAAGGCTGGACGAGGCGCGCAACCTTGATGCAAGCGGCACCGGCCTTGGCCTGCCTATCGCCCGTGACATCGCGCGCAGTCACGGCGGCGACATAACGCTTGATGACAGCCCCTTGGGCGGCCTGCGCGCCATCATCAAGGTCCCGGCCTAGGCATCTGCAGACAAACAGGCTTCATCCGTTTGTCGCGAAAGCATGGTCTAGGCGTTGCATGAACTGCGCGATCCACGATTCCATGCCAAGCGGTGCCGTATGCGCATCTTGATGGTGACCGACGCCTGGCGTCCGCAGGTGAACGGCGTTGTTCACACGCTGGAACGTCTCGAACAATCGCTGAAAGAATTTGGCGTTGAAACGCAGTTCCTGACGCCGGCAATCTTCCGCACTTTGCCAATGCCGACCTACCCGGACATTCGGTTGGCGCTAACGACGCCGCGCTCGATTGCCCGCATGATTGACAGATCGAATGTCGATCATATCCATATCGTCACGGAGGGCCCGCTTGGCATTATGGCCCGCCACTATTGCCTGGCAACTGGAAGGCCCTTCACCACAAGCTATCACACACGCTTTCCCGAATATCTGAGCGCCCGCATGCCATTCCCCGAAGCGTGGACTTATCGCTGGCTTCGCAACTTCCACAATGCTGGCCAAGGAACACTGGTCGCAACCAATTCCATGGCAAGCGATCTCTCCGCTCGCGGTTTCACCAAGCTGAAACCGTGGACACGCGGCGTCGACACCACGCTATTCAATCCGGACAAAGCGATCGAATTTGAGCTTCCGCGCCCAATCTTTCTGTGTGTGGGCCGTGTCGCAATCGAAAAGAACCTGCCCGCATTTCTCGACCTCGATCTGCCGGGCTCAAAGGTTATCGTGGGCGACGGGCCAGAACTGGCTTCACTCAAGGCGCGGTATCCGAGCGTGCACTTCCTTGGCCATCGACCCAACGCCGAGCTGGCCGGATTCTATGCAGGAGCGGATGTTTTCGTGCTCCCTAGCCGTTCCGAGACTTTTGGCAACGTCATCATTGAAGCTCTGGCCAGCGGCACGCCCGTTGCAGCGTACCCCGTCACCGGACCAATCGACATTATTGGTGACGGGATTGGCGGCGTCGTCTCAACTGATCTCAGGCAAGCGGCCCTTGCCGCGCTGAACTCCGACAGGCAAAAGGCCCGCGAGCGCGCCACGCGCTATACGTGGGCCGCATGCGCCCAAATATTCCTGGACGTGGTCGAGGAAGCATTGAAAGCAGGAGCCAGGCCAAAAGCCTGATGTTCGAATAGCGTCAGAACAGCCTTCCGCCATCAGGCACTTTGCGCTCGATTGCACCAAGCACCACGGCGCCCTCCTCATCCGGAAAGCCCAAAGTCAGCACTTCCGACATGAACGGCCCAATCTGGCGCGGAGGAAAATTCACGACAGCAAACACCTGGCGGCCGATAAGCGTCTCGGGCTGGTAATACTTGGTAATCTGCGCCGATGATTTCTTCACGCCGATGTCAGGACCGAAATCGATCCTGAGCTTGATGGCCGGCTTGCGCGCCTCCGGGAAAGCCTCGGCCTCGACAATCGTGCCTGCCCTGATATCGACCTTGTCAAAATCGGCGAAGCTGATTTCCGCCTTGCGCGCGTTTCCCGAACTCATCTCAAACAGGACCTATGCGTTGCCGTAGGTCTCGAACAGAACGCCAGCCAATGCATCCTTGGCCGAGGTGCCCGACCAGACGACAAACTGAAACGCCTGGAAATAACATTCGCAGGCTTCCAGCGCCGACGACAATAGGACTTCAACCTGTTGGCTTGACGGCTCAACCCCACCAGCGAGCAGAAGCGACTGCCGAAACATGATCGCGCCCTCCTGTTCCCACAGGTCGAAGTGGCCGAACAGCATCTGCTCGTTGATAAGCGACAAGAGGCGCATCACTTCCAGCGCCCTATTTTCTGGCACCTTGATATCGAAGGCGCACGCAAGATGCAGCGCCTCGAAGTCCTCCATCCACGAGAACGAAACCTGGTACTCCGTCCAGCTTCCGACAACCGTGATCGATATCTCATCGTCGCCAGCCCTTTCAAAGGACCAGTCATTGTTATGCGCAACCTGCTCGATGACATCCACGGGATGGATTTCGCGCGAGACTTCCAGTTCGAGGAGTTCCATTCACTGCTTCCTGTCGTTTGGGAGCACCACCACACGCTCCGTGAAGAGGCACACACAACGAACATTGTTGTTTTAGAACTCGGACGGCCTGGACTGCTCGACGCTACACCCCATGACCGGACCCCACCGCCCGGCGCATCACCGCTTTCGCGAATCATGCAACAAATTCAGTCTATTGATCGGGAGTCAGGTGACCAGCCCAATTTTGTGCGTGGCGTCATTCCCATGTGGAAAGCCGCTGACAAGATGATTCACGCGATGCTGGTAAGCGATTCATGACAAAGCACTTTTTGGGCTAGCGCTTTGTGGACAAGTTTATCGATTATTTTTTCGCGCGCGGTGTCGCCACACCTGCTGCCTTGCCCGTCGATCCGGCAAGCTCCGCCAATGTGGATTCCAGCGCGTCGATCCGTGCAGCAAGTTTCGTATTTTCCTCGCGAGCCTTTGCCGCCATGTCACGCACCGCGTCAAACTCTTCGCGCTGGACCACTTCCATCGAATTCAGGATCCTTTCGGCCTGACCGCGAAACGCGGTTTCGACTTCACGGCGAACACCCTGGGCAGCGCCGGCGGCATCCGTCACCAACTTGGCAAGTTCATCCAGAATGCGGTTCGGGCCGGTCGACATGGCAATACCTCGCTTGCTCGGGTTTGACGTAGTGTCCATCTATCGGGAATGCAAGTGCGCTTGCGATCCACATCGCTTGACCGTGCAGGAACCCTGCCGCATGGTCCGCCCCGTCATCATCAACTCGAGGTTTCTCGTTGAGCGCCTACCCATTGCTTCTGCCGGCTTCGCTGCCATTTCCCAACATTGATCCGGTCATCATACAGCTTGGACCGCTTGCAGTGCATTGGTACGGATTGGCCTACGTGGTCGGCATCGTGTTTGCCTGGTGGTACGCAAAGCGTCTGGTTACCAACCAAAAGCTTTGGCCGGACGGCACCTTGCCGATGAAGCCGCAGGACATCGACGACTTTGTCGTCTGGGCCGCAGTCGGCGTCGTAGTTGGCGGACGCACTGGTTACGTCTTGTTCTACGATTTGCCTCGCTACATCGCCAATCCGGCCGACATTCTGGCGGTATGGCAAGGCGGCATGTCCTTTCATGGTGGCATCCTCGGAACGATTCTGGCGATGATGCTGTTCGCCCGCTCGCACAACATCCATACTTGGACGCTGTTTGATGTCGTGGCCGCCGGCGTCCCCATCGGTCTTGGCCTGGGAAGGTTGACGAATTTCATCAATTCCGAGCTTTGGGGACGCGTGAGCGACGTGCCTTGGGCCGTCGTATTTCCAACCGGCGGGCCGGACCCACGTCATCCCAGCCAGCTTTACGAGGGGCTGTTGGAAGGCCTGGTTCTATTCGTGGTGCTGCGGGTGCTCACCCATTCCCGCCTGAAACTGAAAACGCCAGGTTTTGTCTGCGGCGCATTTCTCACTGGCTACGGCTTGTCCCGAATTTTCGTCGAGTTCTTCCGTGAGCCAGACCAGCAGATCGGTTACTTGCTGGGGGGGTGGCTCACCATGGGAATGATCCTGTCCATACCAATGGTCCTGTTCGGAGTCTGGGCAATGGCCACAGCAAAACCGCTTGCACACCGCCAACAAGCATGAGCCGGTTGAAACAGCGCATTGTGGAACAGGTTCAAATGCTTGGACCCGTTCCTGTCAACGAATATATGGCGCAGTGTCTGTTCGATCCGAACGAGGGCTACTACACGACCCGCGAGCCATTTGGCGCGGCGGGAGATTTCATCACCGCCCCCGAAATCAGCCAGATGTTCGGAGAGTTGGCCGCCATATGGCTGTACCAGACCTGGTCGGCAATTGGCCGCCCCATGCCGCTGACATTGGCGGAAATCGGTCCCGGCCGCGGCACCTTGATGAAGGACATGCTGCGAACTTTCAAACGCCTCGATGCCGCGTTTCTACAAGAGACGGCATTCACGATGGTCGAGGTCAGCCCGCGGTTGGCAGAGATACAAAAGCAGATACTGAGCACGGTCGATGCAAAGGTGTCATGGCACGAATCCCTCGACACGGTGCTCTCAAGTCCTCTTCTCATTGTCGGCAACGAGCTGTTTGACGCCGTGCCCATCCGCCAATTTGTTCGAAAAAATGGCGAGTGGCGTGAGCGCATGGTTGGCCTCGACAGCAATGACGATCTGTCGTTCTTCGCTGGCGCGGCTTCGCTCGACCCATCCCTTCTGCCTGCAAGTGCACACGATGCGCCGGAAGGCGCAATCTTTGAAGCCGCGCCCGCCCGAAGCGCACTCATGGATATGATCGTCGCGAGGATCGCCAAGGACGGCGGCGCCGGACTGTTCTTCGACTACGGCCATCTTGAACCCGGCATAGGCGACACGCTGCAGGCTATGAAAGGTCATGTCTATCAAGACATTTTCGCCAGCCCGGGAGAGGCCGACCTGACCTCGCATGTCGATTTCGCCGCACTTGCCGATATCTGCCGAAATCACGGTCTGGTTACGCGTCTGGCTACGCAGGGCGATTTCCTTCTTGCCATGGGCTTGCTCGAACGGGCAGGCAGCCTCGGTGCAAACGCCGATGAAGCAACGCGCGAAAAGATATCCGGCGAAGTCGACAGATTGGCTGGCCCCAGTCAGATGGGGGATTTGTTCAAGGTACTGGCGGTCCTGCCCAAAAATGCCGCGGACGTGCCATTTCCAACAGAGAATTGACTTTCAGCAACGTGCTGCGCCACTCTCTGGTCTAGATAAGCGGTCTCATGCAAGATTGTTTTCATTGAATGTCGCTGGCTTGACGAAACGGTTTGCGGAGACAACAAAGCGGTAATGTTGAATCAACTCAAACCGGACCCGCTCCGGTCACCCTTGCTTGAAAAGGCAAAGGCGCAAGGCATCCGCCACGGCTACTTTACCCGCATTGGCGGGGTCTCCGAGGGCATCTATCAAGGTCTCAACATCGGCACCGGTTCGGCCGACGACCAAGCCTCGGTGCAGGAGAATCGCCGCCGCGTCGCACAATGGATGGGCGTACCTGCAAACCACTTGCTCACTGCCTATCAAATCCATTCTCCGGACGTGATCGTCGCACGAGAGCCGTTCACAGGCGAACGGCCAAAAGCAGACGCAATCGTTACCGATCGTCCGGGCATCGCAGTAGGAGCATCGACGGCCGATTGCGGCCCGGTATTGTTCACTGACAGCGAAACGCGCGTAATCGGTGCTGCACATGCCGGCTGGAAAGGCGCCTTCACCGGTGTACTGGAAAACACCATCACTGCGATGGAAGGTCTCGGCGCAAGGCGCGAAAACATCGTTGCGGTGCTCGGCCCCTCGATCGGCCCTGCGAACTATGAAGTTGGACCGGAGTTCGTCGAGCGTTTCACATCGGCAGAGACAGGCAACGACCGCTACTTCACACCCTCAGGCAAACCCGGCCATTCACTGTTCGACCTCAATGCCTACACGATCGACCGCTTGCGCAAGGCTGGCGTCGTTGCCGAATGCCTTGGCCGCTGCACCTATGCCGAGGAAGACCTTTTCTATTCATACCGCCGCACGACGCACCGTAGTGAACCGGACTACGGTCGCCAGGTGTCGGCAATCGTTTTGGAGAATTGACTCGAATGGCGTTGCATTTCGAACGTTCAGAATTTGACGCCCGTCGCGACAGGTTGATGATCGAACTGGCGGAGAAAAAGCTCGATGCCGTGCTCCTGTTCGCACAGGAGAGCATGTACTGGCTGACCGGCTACGACAGCTTCGGGTTCTGCTTCTTCCAGTGCCTTGTGGTCAAAGCCGATGGCTCGATGACCCTTCTCACCCGGTCGGCGGACCTTCGACAGGCCCGCCACACGTCAACCATCGAAAACATTGTTTTGTGGACCGATCGTGAAGGCGCCAACCCGGCGATCGACCTGCGCAATCTCCTCAACGAACTCGACCTGCTCGGCGCGCGCATCGGCGTGGAGTACGATACGCACGGCCTCACCGCCTTCAATGGTCGCCGCCTCGACGAACAGTTGCAGACTTTCGGTCAGATCGCTGACGCATCCGGCATTGTCGGAAGGTTGCGCCTTTTCAAAAGCCCCGCCGAGATAATAAAGGTCGAGAAGGCAGCCGAGTTGGCCGACAATGCACTCGATGCCGCACTCCCGCTGATCAAGCAAGGCGGCGACGAGGGCGCTGTCCTTGCCGCCATGCAGGGTGCCATCTTTGCAGGTGGCGGCGACTATCCCGCCAACGAGTTCATCATTGGTTCGGGGGCCGACGCTCTTCTGTGCCGCTACAAGACCGGCCGCCGCAAACTCAACAAGAACGACCAGTTGACCCTGGAGTGGGCCGGTGTCTTTAACCACTATCACGCACCGATGATGCGAACGGTCCTGACCGGCAAGGTTTCCAAGCGCCACCAGGAGCTGTTCGATGCCTCTCAGGCTTCGCTTGTTGCCGTCGAAAAAGCGATGATGCCTGGAAACACGTTCGGCGACGTCTTCGACGCGCATGCCAAAACCATGGAAGCACATGGCTTGACCAAACATCGGCTCAATGCCTGCGGCTATTCAGTAGGCGCGCGCTTTACGCCGTCATGGATGGACATGCCGATGTTCTATCAAGGCAACACCGAGCCGATCGCGCCCAACATGACATTGTTTGCCCACATGATAATCATGGACTCCGAGACAGAAACAGCCATGACGCTTGGGCGTACCTATCTCACGACAGAGACGCAGCCCAAGCCCCTGTCGCGCCATGATCTCGACTTGATCGTAAAGTGAAACAACCAAACCACGACGCAGCGGGCCATCGAGGAGCATCTGGAGCACATGCGGAGATTGCCCATTTCGGCCGTATCAGTGCTCCTGATCATGGTCCTCTCGGCGTGCAATAGCTCTGGAGTGCTGGACCCGTCCGCGCTCGGCAAGAAGCCTGACCCAACGCCGGCATCCCAAGGCGACCTGTCATCCCGGATACCGTCCGAATTCGGCACGGAAACCACGCCTCTCCGCCCACCGCCGTCAAAAGGCCCGGCGCAAGCGTCAACACCACCCGCCACGGCCCCAACGGCAGCACCCCAGCAAACCGCTGTGGTCGGCAGGACGCGCCTTCAAATTGCGCCCATAGTCGGAGCTTCGGTGGAAGTTGCCGCCCCCCTGTCCGAACAGTTGCAGACGCAGGCGCGTCAACGCGGCATTACCTTGGTCGGAAGCACCGATCAGTCCGCGACGCACATTTTGAAGGGCTACTTCTCTGTCATCACCGAAGGCAAGGAAACCACGGTTATCTACGTCTGGGATATTTATGATCCTGCCGGCAATCGCCTTCACCGCATCAACGGCCAGGAAAAGGCGCAGGCTGTGAATGGTACGGAAGGTTGGGCCGGAGTGGCGCCGGCAACGATGCAGGCCATCGCCAATACGACCATAGACCAATTTTCATCGTGGCTCGGTGGTCGTACCGGCTAGCAAGGCTGCTACCTGCCTCGGTTGCGTTTTTTGGGGTTTGCCGGAGGATTCCGGTTCTCAGTGCTTGCAATACCGGTCAAGGCGGATAAAAGCCCGATAAAATTCTCTCCAGGAACGACATATGAAACTCTTCGCGGGCAATTCCAACAGGGTGCTGGCCGAAGCGGTCGCCCGCTATCTTAACGTCCCGCTTGGCAAGGCCAGCGTCCGGCGCTTTGCCGACCAGGAGATTTTCGTCGAAATCCAGGAAAACGTACGCGGCGAGGATGTGTTCATCCTGCAGTCGACGTCCTTCCCGACAAACGACCACCTGATGGAATTGCTCATCATGATAGACGCCTTCATGCGCTCGTCAGCGCGGCGCATCACGGCGGTCATTCCCTACTTCGGCTATGCAAGGCAGGACCGCCGCGCCTCGGGCCGTACGCCCATCTCCGCCAAGCTCGTGGCAAACATGATTGCGCGTGCCGGCGCCAGCCGCGTGCTGACGCTCGATCTACATGCCGGCCAGATCCAGGGCTTCTTCGACATCCCGACCGACAACCTGTTCTCGGTGCCGGTAATGGCACGCGACGTAAAGGCCAAGTACAAGCAACTCAGCAACGTCATGGTCGTATCGCCTGATGTCGGTGGCGTGGTACGCGCCCGCGCACTGGCCAAGCGCATCGATGCTCAACTTGCGATCGTCGACAAGCGGCGCGAACGGCCGGGCGAATCCGAAGTCATGAACGTCATCGGCGATGTGCGCGGCAAGGATTGCCTGTTGATCGACGACATCGTCGATTCCGGCGGCACGCTCTGCAATGCTGCTGACGCGCTCCTGCAAAAGGGCGCCACGAGCGTTACAGCCTACATCACCCACGGCGTGCTTTCTGGGGGCGCCGCTGCCCGCATTGCTGGCTCGCATCTGCAGGAACTCGTGACCACCGATTCCATCCAGCCGAGCCAGGCAGCACTCGATGCGCAGAACATTCGCGTCATCACCGTCGCCGATCTGCTGGGCGAGGCCATTTCCCGCACCGCCTCGGAGCAGTCGGTATCCAGCCTGTTTGACTGAGACCGGGTGCCGACCCTTGGAGGCACAATCCGAATAGATTGTCGACCTCTAGCGGACGGTTCGCTCGATATCTCGCGAGCCTCTCAGATAAGCTCTCGGCGAAATGCCCAGCATCCGCTTGAACATGGTGGTGAAGGCCGGCACGCTATCGTAGCCAAGGTCAAGCGCGACCCGCGTGACTGGTTCCCCGTCAGTCAATCTTGGCAAGGCTGCAAACAAGAGGGCTTGCTGGCGCCAAGTCGAAAGCGACAGTCCGGTCTGCTTGTGAAATATCCGGGTGAATGACCTGCGGCTCATGCCCACCAGCGCAGCCCAGTCGTCGATCGTCGCATGAGGCGAAGGCTCCGCAACAAAGCGGCGGCAAAGCACGGCAATCCTGTTGTCGTCGGGAAACGGCAAGCCGAGGGGCTTCTCCGGCAGGTTTGGAATTTCATGAAGCAGAAGGTTAAGGACAAGGCCGGACCGACCGACAAGTTGCGGTTCAGGTGGCAAGGTCACCGCCTCGATGATCAGGCTGCGCATGAGGTCGCTGACCGCCACGACACGAAGGCTACCCGGCAACCCATCGATTGCATCGGGCGTAACGTAGACTGAGCGCATGCTTACATCGCCCAGCATCTCCACCGCGTGCTCGATGCCTGCCGGTATCCACATGGCGTGATCGGGCGGAACCATCCATCGACCGTAGTCCGTCTTGACCAGCACAACGCCCGTCAAGGCATGCAGCAACTGGCTGCGGCTGTGCTGGTGCTCCGGAACCCGATAGCCGTCGGGATATTCCGACGGCAGCGCAATGATCGGCCCGCTGGTTCTCTCCAGCCAGTCCAGCCGGGACCGATGCAAGCTAAAGAGATCCGTGACGGGCGCTTCCAGATGGGAAACTCTGACTACCATTTGCGTTGGCCCACTTGCGTAATATTTGGACCAAACCACGAAAGAAGTTGCGCTGCAAGCGGACTATAAGCGGCTTGGTATCGCAGGATCGCCTGCAAACTTCATGGAGCCTTCATTGACCGACACGACAGCGACAGCTGGTGGCACCTCTACGACCGCGACGACGACGGCCTTCACGGTCATCCTCGCCGTAAGCTTTTGCCACGGCATCAACGACATAATGCAGTCGCTGCTATCGGCCATCTACCCGTTGCTCAAAGACAATTACGGCCTAGATTTCTGGCAGATCGGTCTGCTGACTTTCACCTTCCAGGTAACGGCATCGCTGTTGCAGCCAGTTGTGGGCTTCATCACCGACAAGCGCCCGATGCCTTACTCGCTGCCGGTCGGCATGGCTTCATCGTTGATTGGCCTGATCGTCCTTGCCTACGCAGGTCACTACTGGCTGCTGTTGATCGGCGCATCGCTGATCGGCATCGGCTCGGCTGTATTCCATCCTGAAT
>MKRZ01000021.1:21743-29849 GCA_001897075.1 Mesorhizobium sp. 61-13
GCCCATTGCTTGCCGCGTTCATCGTCGTTCCCTTCGGCCAATCGAGCATCGCCTGGTTTGCCATCGGCTCCCTGATCGGCATCGTCGTTCTCTATCAGGTCGGCGGTTGGTACAACCGCTTCCGCGCCAATCAGGCGGCCCGCAAGGCAACACCCTTCGTCTCGCCTTTCTCGCGCAACCGCGTCGCCTGGGCGTTGGCAATCCTGACCCTGCTTGTACTGTCCAAGAACGCCTATATGGCCAGCATCTCGAGCTACTATACCTTCTACGTTATCGAGAAATTCGGCGTTTCGGTGCAGATGTCACAGGTCCTGCTCTTCGCCTTTCTCGGCGCATCGGCACTCGGCATTTTGCTGGGTGGGCCGTTCGGCGACCGCTTCGGGCAGAAAGCTATGATCTGGTTCTCGATCGTGGGCGTGTTGCCGTTCACATTGGCCCTACCCTACGCCAATCTGGAATGGACGATTGTCTTGACAATCATCATCGGCCTTATCCTGTCGTCGGCTTTCTCGAACATCGTCGTCTTTGCCCAGGAGCTTGTCCCTGGCCGCGTTGGCATGATTGCCGGCGTCTTCTTCGGTTTCGCCTTTGGCATGGGCGGCATCGCTGCCGCTTTGCTCGGCATTGTTGCCGACGTGAAGGGCATCGATTACGTGTACCGCATTTGCTCCTACCTGCCGCTCCTTGGGCTGCTGACGATCTTCCTGCCCAACATGAAGCAGGCGAGCAAAACCAAGGCGTAAGGCTACCAAGCCTTGCGTTGCGTGACCCCTTCCGCTATAGAGCCGCCACCCGTGTAGACACCCTTGGAGGCAACACGGCGGAAGGCTGCCTTCCTGCATGATCCCCGAAAGCGGATACCGGTTCTCAGGCCATCATGCATCGCTGTGGCAACCTTCAACGTTTACGGCTTGGCTGTGCCTGCCGCGAACGCTCCATACAACGCGAAAGGAAATGCCATGAGCAACACATACGAGCTCAAGGCCGAAGCGCGCGAACAGGTCGGTAAGGGGTCCGCCCGTGCAGTTCGCCGTAACGGTAAAGTGCCAGCAGTCATCTATGGCGACAAGCAGCCTCCCCTGGCTATCACGCTGCCCTACAAGGAAGTCTTCTACAAGATCCATGGCGGCGGCTTCCTGACGACGGTCGCGACGATCGACGTCGACGGCAAGAAGATTCAGGTCCTGCCCAAGGACTATCAGCTTGATCCGGTCAAGGACTTCCCGATGCATGTCGACTTCCTGCGCGTCGGCAAGGACACCCAGGTGACCGTCAACGTCCCGGTCCACTTCATCAACGAAGACAAGTCACCGGGCATCAAGCGCGGCGGCACGCTGAACGTCGTGCGCCACGAAGTCGAGTTCCATTGCCCCGCCAATGCGATCCCCGACTTCATCACCGTCGATCTCGATGGCGCCAACATCGGCGATTCAATTCACATCTCGGCGGTCAAGCTGCCGGCAGGCATCAAGGCTGTGATTTCTGATCGCGACTTCACCATCGCGACCATCGCCGGTACCGCCGCTGCCAAGGCGGAAGACGACGACGGTGCAGCTGCAGCCCCTGCTGCTTCCGCTACCGAAGAGAAGTAACCTCTTTCCACCCGGAGAGACGACGATGCTGCTTTTTGCAGGCCTCGGCAATCCGGGTGCGAAATATGCGAACAACCGGCACAATGTCGGTTTCATGGCGGCGGACGCGATAGCCCGCCGCCATTCGTTTTCGCCGTGGTCGCGCAAATTCCAGGCAGAGATCGCCGAGGGCAAGCTCGGCGGCGAAAAGGTGCTGCTGATCAAGCCGCAGACCTTCATGAACCTTTCCGGCCAAGCGGTCGGCGAAGCACTTCGCTTCTATAAATTAGAGCCGTCCGCTGTGACCGTTTTCTATGACGAGATCGACCTCGCCGCAGGCAAGGTGCGGGTCAAGGTTGGCGGCGGTGCAGGCGGTCACAATGGCATCCGTTCGCTCGACCAGCATATCGGCAAGGATTATCGACGCGTCCGCATCGGTGTCGGTCATCCCGGCGCCAGGGAAATGGTGCATGGTCATGTTCTTGGTGACTTCTCCAAGTCCGATCAGGAATGGCTCGACGTCCTGATCCAGTCCGTTGCGGACAATGCAGACCTGATCGCCAGGGGCGACGACAATTCCTTCATGAACCGCGTTACGTTGGCCTTGCGCGACAAACTCCAGCCGACCGGAGAAGACGACGCGCCGCCACCGAAGAAAGCGACACCCAAGCCGCAGCAAAGCCACATCCGCCAGGCTCGCCAGCAAGGACCCGCTGCGAAGCTTCCCGAAACCGGACCGATGGCGGCAATGCTCAAGAAGCTGTTCGGCAACAAGGAATAGCTGCCCCGCCGGGGCTTGACGATTGTCAGGCCTTTCGCCCATAGCCGTGGGCAACTCCCGAAGATCGACAGGACTTGATAAATCATGGGCTTCAAATGCGGTATTGTCGGCCTGCCCAACGTCGGCAAATCAACGCTGTTCAACGCGCTTACCCGCACGGCTGCCGCACAGGCCGCCAACTATCCGTTCTGCACCATCGAGCCGAACACCGGCGAAGTTGCCGTCCCTGATCCGCGCCTGAAGAAGATCGCGGAGATTGCCAAATCCAAGGAAATCATTCCGACCCGCATTTCCTTCGTCGATATTGCCGGTCTGGTGCGCGGTGCCTCCAAGGGCGAAGGGTTGGGTAACCAGTTTCTCGCCAACATCCGCGAGGTCGACGCCATCGTACATGTGCTGCGCTGCTTCGAGGACGACGACATCACCCACGTCGAAGGCCGCATCGACCCGACAGCCGATGCCGAGACAGTCGAGACTGAACTGATGCTGGCCGATCTCGACAGCATCGAGCGCCGCATCGTCCAGATCCGCAAGCGCGCAGCCAGCAAGGACAAGGAAGCAACGACCGTCCTGCCCCTTATGGAAAAGGCGCTGGCACTATTGCAGGACGGCAAGCCGACCCGCGTATTGCTGAACGGCATTGCAGCGGAGGACCTTGCTATCCTGAGGGGCCTGAACCTGCTTACCTCCCACCCGGTCCTTTATGTCTGCAACGTAGCTGAGTCAGATGCCGCGACCGGCAACGAGCATACCCGCGCCGTCGAGAAGATGGCCGAGGCACAAGGCGCGAAGACCGTTGTCATCTCTGCCGCGATCGAGGCTGAAGTGGCGCAGCTTCCCGATGACGAGGAGCGCGAGTTCCTGGCCTCAATGGGATTGGACGAGCCGGGTCTCGATAAGCTGATCCGTGCCGGCTACGATCTGCTGCACCTCATCACCTACTTCACAGCCGGCCCGAAAGAGACGCGCGCCTGGACGATTTCACGCGGGACCAAGGCCCCGCAGGCGGCCGGCGTCATCCACACCGATTTCGAGCGCGGCTTCATCAGGGCCCAGACCATCGCCTACGACGACTACGTCAACCTCGGCGGTGAAGTCGCCGCCAAGGAGGCCGGCAAGGCGCGCGACGAAGGCAAGGAATATGTCGTGCAGGACGGCGACGTCATGCTGTTCAAGTTCAACACCTGATCGCCGGACCACCGAAGGCGAAGCAACTCTAGCGGCCGGTCACCTTGCGGCCGTTCACCCAAACGGTCGCGATGTTTGCGCGGGTCGCATTCAAAACGATCTTCTGGAACACGTCTTCCGGCGTGTCGTAGGCCGGGTATGTGCGGATGTTCGAAGACGCTGCAGCCGTATCGATGACGAGTGCATCGAATTCGTGACCGGGACTGAAGCTGCCGGTTGGAATGTCGAGCGCCTGCGCCCCGCCAGCCGTGGCCAGCCAGAATGCCTCCTTGTGCGTGATGGCCTTTCCCGGCGCGCCACGCTCCTGCGATGGAAGGTCGGCGTGGACGCCTCCATGCACGGCTTTCGAGGCTGACATAGCGTGACGGCAACCGTCAAACAGTGAGGGACTGTAGCCTCCGGAAACATCCGTCCCCAGACCGATATGCATGTGCCGATCCAGAGCGGCTCTGAGCGGGAAGACCGCATTGGCGAAATAGAAATTGGAAAGCGGGCAATGGGCAACTGCGGCGCCCTTTGCCTGAATGAGATCCATATCCTGTTCGTCAATGAAATTCGAATGCGCCAAGACCGTGCGCCGGGTGAGCAAATCGAAACCGTCGAGGCAGGCGGTGTCGCTTTTGCCGAAGCGCTCCTCGACGAAATTCTTCTCCCAGTCGCTTTCCGAGCAATGCGTCTGCACATGGCAGCCATAGTGGCTCGCCAGTTCTCCCAGCCCCTGCAAGGCGGCGTCCGTGCAGCTTGGAATGAAACGCGGGGTGATGACCGGCTGGACGAGCGGTCGTTCGCCCTGATCCATCTCCCTGACGGCTTCGATGAAGCGCTTGGTGTCGGCTACCGCACTTGCCGCATCGGCGTCGCGGTAATAGGGCGGACACTGATCCGGATCGTCCATCACCACTTTGCCGACCAGCGCCCTTTGTCCCTTGGCCAGGCATATCTCGGCCAACGCCAGTGTTGCCGGCGTGTGAACGGTCGCGAAGTAAAGCGCGGTGGTCGTGCCGTTCGCCAACAGGCCATCGACCAGATCGGAATAGGTCTCACGCGCAAACTCGAGATCGGCGTACTTCGCTTCCAGCGGGAAGGTGTATTTCTGCAGCCAGACTTCGAGCGGAACATCGAGCGCCTTGCCCAGTTGCGGCCATTGCGGCGCGTGGATGTGCAGGTCAACCAGACCCGGCAATAGATACTGACCCTCGCCAAGTTCCGTCAGTTTCCCCGCCAACCGGGCAGCGGATTTCCTTGATTCGAACTCGGGATGCTCGGGCGGCAGGATTTCGGCGATGCGTCCGTCGCGATCGATGGCGAAGAGATGATCCTCGAGAATCTCCAGCGTTCCGCACTCAGGCGTATGGAAGGCGGTTCCTGCAAGTAGGAAAGGCTCTTTCATCATCTTCAGTCCGTTTGATCCCGAAATTGCCGGTTGCAAAAAAATCCGGTGGCAAGTGCCGATGCACCTGTTCATCTCCAACGACTGATCACATGATTGTTACCCAAATCATAGAGGGGGACCAAATGGAACGACCTGCGACAGAAGTTTCGCTGATCAGCCAGCCGGATGATCCGCTGCCGCCCACCAGGGCAGCAGTCCTCGGGCTACAGCACGTCCTTGCCATGGACGTCTACATCGTGCCGTTCATCATCGCGTCCGTTTTGGCATTCAGCGTCAGCGACGCCGCCTCCTTCATCCAGTCCGCTTTCGTTGCCGCCGGCATCGCGACGCTGATCCAGTCGCAACTCTTCATGCGCATGCCGATCGTACAGGGCCCGTCCTTCGTGCCGATCGGAGCCGTACTGGCAATCGCATTTGCTGCCGGCGGCGGCATCGCCGGTCTTTCCGCGGTGGTAGGCGCACTCATCCCCGGCGCCATATTGGTGATGCTGCTCGGCTCGCCAACCAAGATTTTCCACCGCCTCGTCGCCCGCTTCGTGCCGCCCATCGTCGGCGGTGCGATCATCATCGTCGTCGGCGTTGCGCTGATGCCGGTTGCCTTGAAGGAAAGCGTCTTTGCCGTCCACGGTAACGCAACGGTCGGCGGCAACATCGTGCTTGCCTTCATCTCGGCCGCACTACTGGTCGGCTGCATGCTGACCGGCATGGCGCTTGGCGTGAAGGGCACGTGGCTGCGCCTGTTCTCCGTCATCATAGCGCTCGCCGCCGGCTGCATCGTTGCAGCTTTCATGGGACAGTTGAGTTTTGCCGCGGTGGGCGATGCGACCTGGTTTTCGCTGCCGAGAATCGCGTTCCTGAACCTCGACGTGACCTTCTCGCTGTCGGCCGCGCTCACAATGCTGATCGTCTACATCGTGGTGCTGGCCGAAACGACCGGCACGTGGTTCGCCATTGGCGCGGTCATCGACAAGCCGCTTTCGGATGAGCAGCTTGACCGTGGCGCAACGGGCGAAGGCATTGGTTGCCTCATCAGCGCCCTGCTCTGCAGCACGCCGGTTACCGGCTATTCCTCCAATGCCGGCATCATCGCCATCACCGGCATTGCCAGCCGCGTCGCCTTCGCCGCCGCCGGCATTTTCCTCGTCGTCTTCGGCCTCATCGGCAAGCTCTCGGCAATCATCGCCTCGATCCCCGGCCCGGTCATCGGCGGCGTGTTCGGGGTGCTGTGCGTGGTCATCGCCATGAACGGCTTCCGCGTCGTGCGCTCGACCGTGCTGAACGAGCGCAACATGCTCGTCATCGGCCTGCCGATCCTGATGGCGCTGTTTGCGACACTTGCGCCGCCGGACTTCGTGAAAACGCTGCCGGACTTCGTGCAGTACATTCTGGGCTCGTCGATCGCCTTCGGCGCGGTATGGGCCATCGTTCTGCACCAGGTGCTTCCGAGCACCCGATAACGAGAACATGGCGGCGGGCGGCCAAAGCGCTGCCCGCCGCTTGCGTCCTGCACCCGTGTCAATGCAAGTCGCATGGCAAAAGCCGTGCCTCGTTCTTGAATACGCCCCCCGGCCAGTTCATGGTGGTTGTACGGGTTTGAACGAGATTCCATTCCATGACCGCCAAGAAATGGGCCTACGAGGATTTTGCCGAAGGGGCCGCGCTCGACCTCGGCAGCAAGCTGGTGACGGCGGAGGAAATCATCGAATTCGCCTCCGAGTTCGACGCGCAACCCATGCATCTGGACGAGGCCGCCGGCAAGGCGAGCATCCTCGGCGGATTGGCGGCGTCCGGCTGGCACACCTGCGCGATTTTCATGCGCATGATCTGCGACGCCTTCCTGGTCGATTCCACATCGCAAGGATCGCCCGGCATCGACGAGGTCAGGTGGCGGGCCCCGGTGCTTGCCAACGATACACTCACCGGCACTTGCACGGTGCTGTCCAAGCGACTGTCGAAATCGCGGCCCACCGTCGGTCTCGTGACGATCAGGACGGAACTGGTCAACCAGCGCGGCGAACCCGTGTTCGAACTGAGGAACTCGGTCATGTTCCTGACGCGCGGAGCTGCCCAATGACGCTCGACGAATTCCTCGGCATTGGCAAAACCGCCCAGCTTGGATCGCACACATTCAGGCCGGACGAGATCAAGGCTTTCGCCGCCAAATATGACCCCCAACCCTTTCACCTCGACGAAGAGGCGGCAAAGAAGAGCGTGCTCGGCGGGTTGTGCGCTTCCGGCTGGCACACGGCGGCGATGTGGATGAAATACAACCTCGCCCAGATCACCTCGGCGGACACCAGATGGACTGGTGCCGGACCCGCGCCGGAATTCGGCCCCTCGCCCGGCCTCAAGAACCTCAAATGGCTGAAGCCGGTCTATGCCGGCGAGACGATAAGGTTCACACGCACAGGCGTTGGGCATCGACCGATGGCATCGCGGCCGGGGTGGCTGCTGCTGACCATTTTCGCGGAGGCGTTTGATTCCACCGGCGCGAAGGTCATCGAGTTCGAGAACTCGGTGCTGGTCAAGGCGGGCTAAGGCTCGCACTTGTTCATCGCCACGCCCGCTTTTGCGCCTGAGGGGTTTTCCGCCTCGCCTGCGCCCGACCGCCCGGAATACTTCAGCAAAGTCACGGAATGGATCCCGGACAGCATCGCCATCGCTTCGCTCGGCTCGCTTCCGGGATGACGTCGTGTGTGTGGGATCGCCTTGCTGGAAATGGTGTCTACCCCCTCACCGGTTCGCTTCGCTCACCACCTCTCCCCCACTTCGTAGGGGCGAGGAACCGCGGCGGCACGCTTGATGCTCTCTTTCCTCTCCCTCGGAACGGGGGAGAGGTGGTGAGCGGAGCGAACCGGTGAGGGGGTGCTTCCTTGCCCCGCCCTTAAGCTCACTCGCAACGCTCGTCGCTGGCGGGGACCCCATGCTTATTCATCGCCACGCTGCCTTTCGGCCCTGGCCATTGTCAAAGAGCAGACCTCTGATGAGGTCGGGAGGACGGGCGGCCGTTCGGTCGCTCGTTTAAGTAAGTAGTGCGGCCTTGCGGCCGCCCGTCCGGTGTCTGTCATCCAGTCGACCGGTCCCAAGATCGTCCGATGGGCTCACCCTGTCGCGACGATCAGGCGAAATGCGCCTCCTGCCGCCACGGGTTGCCTTTCCTTTGTCATGGAAAG
>MKRZ01000021.1:29871-34359 GCA_001897075.1 Mesorhizobium sp. 61-13
ACCAATGGGGGGAGGTCACCGCCGCCCTAACCGTTGCCCGGTGCGCAGCCGGTTCCCGCAAGAGCGATGGGGC
Source organism: Mesorhizobium sp. 61-13 (assembly GCA_001897075.1). Lineage (GTDB taxonomy): Bacteria > Pseudomonadota > Alphaproteobacteria > Rhizobiales > Rhizobiaceae > Mesorhizobium. The sequence goes on from MKRZ01000021.1 coordinate 29,945, forward strand.
GGATTATGGGGGAAGTGCGGAGAGGGGTGGATATGTGGGGTGAGAGATTTTTCTGGAAGTGAGTAGGATCAAGGGGTTGGGCGGTGGTGTGGACAGAAAGTTGGGCAGATTGATCCACGTCCAGCGACGTCAGCGCTGCCCCTCACCTGCCTGCCGGCATCCTCTCCCCGTAAACGAGGAGAGGAGAGCAGAGTCTGCCACCGCTTGAGCCCAGCCGCGATGTAGCGCAATGAATCCCCGACATTCCTTCCTCGCTCCGCTCGAAAGAGAATTCCGGGATGACGAGGTTGAGGAGTGGCGCTTCGAAATGACGGCGCGGTTAGCCGCTCAATGCCCGGCGAATCCGATGAGGGTTCGCACCGGCACGCCGAGGGCTTCCAGCTTCCGGCGGCCGCCAAGATCCGGCAGGTCGATGACGAAGCAGGCGGCAACGATGTCCGCGCCGATCTGCCTTAACAGCTTGACCGCAGCTTCCGCCGTACCGCCCGTGGCGATGAGGTCATCGATCAGGATGACTTTTTCGCCCGGGGCAACGCCATCCTTGTGCATCTCCATTTCGTCCAGCCCGTATTCCAGGCTGTAGGCGACGCGCACAGTTTCATGCGGCAGCTTGCCCTTCTTGCGGATCGGCACGAAGCCGGCGGACAACTGGTGGGCAACTGCGCCGCCAAGGATGAAGCCACGCGCCTCGATGCCCGCGATCTTGTCTACCTTGCCGCCGACAAACGGATGCACCAACTCGTCGATGGCGCGGCGGAATGCCCGCGCATTGCCAAGCAGGGTGGTGATGTCTCGAAACAGGATGCCCGGCTTGGGATAGTCGGGAATGGTTCGGATCGCTGCGAGCAGGGTTTCTTCGACAGAAGCGTTCATCGGGGGCATCCAATTGCCATCCACTATTGCCGACAGATAGCCAAAAAGAAAAGGGCACCGATTGGCGCCCTTCCCCTTATTCTCAATTCTTTAGTTTCAGTGCGGGACGTTGGCCCAGACCTTGCGCTTGGTGAGATACATCAAGCCGGCAAAGAGCAGCAGGAAGACGACGACACGGAAGCCGGTCTTCTTGCGGTCCTCAAGGTGCGGCTCGGCCGCCCACATCAGGAATGCTGAGACGTCACGCGCATACTGGTCGACCGTCTGCGGCGCACCGTCGTCGTAGGTCACCTGATCGTCGGACAACGGCTTGGCCATGGCCAGCGACTTGCCGGCAATGAAATACGGATTGTAGTGCGTGCCTTCCGCAATCTCCATGCCGGCCGGCGGCTGTTCGTCATAGCCGGTCAACAGCGAGTGGATGTAGTCGGGGCCGTTTTCGGCATACTGGGTGAAAATGTCGAAGACGAAGGTCGGGAAGCCGCGCTCGACGCCGCGCGCCTTGGCGAGCAACGACATGTCGGGCGGAGCAGCGCCACCATTGGCAGCGGCAGCCGCCAGTTCGTTCGGGAACGGCGACGGGAAATGATCCGACGGCAGGCCCGGACGCTCGAACATTTCGCCTTCGTCGTTGGGGCCGTCCTGGACGGTGTATTCGGCGGCAAGCGTCTTCACCTGGGCCTCGGAATAACCGAGGTCCTCAAGCGTGCGGAACGCCACCAGGTTCATGGAGTGGCAGGCCGAGCAGACTTCCTTGTAGACCTTCAGGCCGCGCTGGAGCTGGCCCTTGTCGTAGGTGCCGAAAGGACCGGAAAAGGTCCAGTCGATCTGCTTTGGCTTGTGGATGGGAAAGTGCGTCGGTTCGGCGGCGTTGTGGCCCGCCTCCTCGGCAATGGCGGCGGTGCCGGCCATCATGAAGCCCAGCACTGCCAGCGAAGCGAGAATCTTTTTCATGTCAAATCCCCTAAGATTCCCTGCCTCAGCCTCTGGTTTCCGGAGACGCCGTGGCGCCTGCCGGATGCCCGCTGCCGGCTCCCTTGTTCTTCTCCAGCACCGCCTCGGTGATCGAATTCGGCAGGCGGCGCGGCGTCTCGATCAGGCCAAGCAGCGGCATGATGACGAGGAAGAAGGCGAAGTAGTAGAGCGTGGCGATCTGCGCCATAACCACATAGGAGCCTTCCGCCGGGCGCGAGCCCAGCCAGCCGAGGAAGATGGCGTTGGCGGCGAAAATCCAGAAGAACAGCTTGTACCACGGACGGTAGACCGCCGAGCGGACCTTCGAGGTGTCGAGCCACGGCACGACGAACAGGACCGCGATGGCGCCGAACATGGCGAGCACGCCGCCGAGCTTGGAGTTGATCGGCCCGATGTTGAAGGTGATGGCGCGCAGGATGGCGTAGAACGGCAGGAAGTACCATTCAGGCACGATGTGCGCAGGCGTCTTCAGCGGGTTGGCAACGGTGTAGTTGTCCGGGTGGCCGAGATAGTTCGGCATGTAGAAGACGAAATAGGCGAACACCAGCAGGAACACGATCATGCCGAGCGCGTCCTTGATGGTCGCGTAGGGCGTGAAGGCGACCGTGTCGGTCTTCGACTTGACCTCGATGCCGGTCGGATTGTTCTGGCCGGTGACGTGCAGCGCCCAGACGTGCAGCACCACGACGCCGGCGATCATGAACGGCAACAAGTAGTGCAGCGCGAAGAAGCGGTTCAGCGTCGGGTTGTCGACCGCAAAGCCGCCGAGCAAAAGTTCCTGGATCCAGGTGCCGACCAGCGGAATGGCGGTGAAGAAGCCGGTGATGACGGTGGCGCCCCAGAAGCTCATCTGGCCCCACGGCAGCACGTAGCCCATGAAGCCGGTCGCCATCATCAAGAGATAGATGATGCAGCCGAGGATCCAGAGCAGTTCGCGCGGCGCCTTGTAGGAGCCGTAATAGAGACCGCGGAAGATGTGGACATAGACCGCGATGAAGAAGAACGACGCACCGTTGGAGTGCAGGTAGCGCAGCAGCCAGCCGGAATTGACGTCACGCATGATCTTTTCGACCGACCCGAAGGCCAGGTGCGTGTCGGCGGCATAGTGCATCGCCAAGACGATGCCGGTGAGGATCTGCGCCACCAGCATGATCGACAGGATGCCGCCGAAGGTCCACGCATAATTGAGGTTGCGCGGCACCGGATAGGCGATGAAGCTGTCATAGACCAGCCTGGGCAGCGGCAGGCGCGCGTCGAACCAGCGGCCAAGCCCGGTTTTAGGCGAATAGGTGGAGTGTCCCTCGCTCATCGAAATATCCCCCTGCCTCAACCGATGCGGACTTTGGTATCAGAAATGAATTCGAACACAGGCACCGCCATGTTTTCCGGTGCCGGACCTTTGCGGACGCGGCCGGCGGTGTCGTAGTGCGAACCGTGGCACGGGCAGAACCAGCCGCCGAAATCGCCCTGCTGGCCAAGCGGGATGCAGCCGAGATGGGTGCAGACGCCGACCATGACCAGCCAGTTTTCCTTGCCCTCGCCGGCGGTGCGGTCGAGATCGTTGGCAGGTGCGTCGGATGCGAGGTTGGCGTTGCGCGCCAGCGGATCCTTGAGCTCGTCAAGCTTGACGGCCTTGGCGGCCTCGATCTCTTCGGGCGTGCGGTTGCGGATGAACACCGGCTTGCCGCGCCACTTGGCAGTCAGCGACATGCCGGGCGTCAGGGATGAGACATCGACCTCGACGGTCGAAAGCGCCAGTGTCGAGGCATCGGGCCGCATCTGGTCGATGAACGGCCAAGCAACGGCGCCTGCACCGACAACGCCGGCCATGCCGGTGGCGATGTAAAGAAAATCTCGACGGTTTGGATCTTCGATATCGGTTGCGCTCACGGGTGCCTGATCCTTTCGCCTCTTCCGTGCCGAAGGTCGAGCTTCCTGTCCCCGCTCAAAACGCCAGCCATTCGCGCATGGCAAAAGGCTAGCGGGACTCCTCCGGCATTTGGATTTCGGTTTATGCGTGAAGCCACCGCTTGTCCAGAGCGCAACAGGCGGGACGGCAGATTGTCGCGGCCCGTTCGGAAGGCCGGAATTCAGCCACTTACAGAGCCTTCCGGACCCGCGCTTGCAAAGGTCCGATACCGGTTCCGTCTCGAACATCGCGGCGGACCGCACAGGCAGAATCAGGCGATTCCCATCTACCGGGAAACAAGACACCACCGCCGAGCGCGGCGTAGGCCATATGGTTTAGGCTTCAGCCGACGCTGCAACGTGGTTTGCAGCAGTTCCGCATGGTGCAACAGTCACAAGGTGGATTGAGTGAAAACAGGCCTCTTAGATATGGTTAAGCCATACTATCTAGCGAACTACCACCTATGAGCGACCTACGAATCCTGACCCGCATGGTACCCTTCGATCTTAGTCGCTTGGATGGGAGAAAAGTACATGAAGGCAACACGGACTTTGCCGATCGCAATAGCATTTGTAGTTCTGACCAGCTTGCCTGCATTTGCCCTTTCGGGCTGGTTTCCCGGCCATGGCGGGAATAATGGCGGCGGTAACAACGGTGG
>MKRZ01000021.1:34412-42375 GCA_001897075.1 Mesorhizobium sp. 61-13
GCAGTCGTCGCTCTTGGCGGCTACCTGTGGGTAAGGAACCGCAATCGCAAGTCGAAAGACGGGCAATAGGCCTTAAGCAAGCGGCTTGCGCCGCGCGGGCAGCGAACCTGGGCGGGATCCTGCTTGGCTGACAGAGCGCGAGACGTGTGCGTGACTACTTTCGACGTGAGCAGAACTGAAATCGTAAACGAGGACGGCCGCGTCAGCGCGGCCGTTCAATGTCGTCTGCTGTACCTCGGCGTTACCGTTGTCGGCTTTGCCAACGGCATCAGCGAGAAGGCCGCAACCGAGATCCAGAACAACGGGATCGTGGCGGCGCTGTTCAATACGCTTGGCGTGAGCATCGTCATCTGGGCCGCGGCTGCAATCGCGGTCCTTTTGCTGTTGCGCGCCGACCATCGTGCGGCCGGGCGCATGGATTTCGCCGTCGCGGTCATTGCCTGCGTGACCTTCCTGGTACCCGCACCCTTCATGAGCTGGCTGGGCATCGCCCTTGCCGGCATCTACCTGTACGTCACATCTGCGAAATCGCCGTCGCTTCGGCGCGCGGGAACGGTGCTGCTGGCGTTGACGGTTCCCATGCTGTGGGCGCGCATCCTGTTTGCCGCCGCCGGTACACGCATACTCGAGATAGACGCCAAGCTGGTGAGCTGGATCGTCGGAACGCAGGCGAGCGGCAACACCATTCCGCTTGCCGACGGGTCGGGCGTGATCTTCCTCGAACCCGCCTGCTCCTCGCTTACAAACGTATCGCTGGCGATGCTGTGCGGCGTGCTTTTCGTCAGCGCGCAGGGCTTGAAATGGTCGAAACGGGCCATTTTAGCGACCGTTCTCGCCTGCGCCGCGACCGTCTTCATCAACGTCTTCCGCATCGCGCTGATCGGCGTGATGCCGCAGTATTATTCGACCATCCACGGCCCGACGGGAGCGGCCATCGCCGGCTGGGTGACCATCCTGACGATCGTCTTCATCTTCACGAAAGGGATCAGGCGCGATGCCAAGGCTGTCGCTTAGCCTCGCCTTTGCCCTGCTTCTGGCAGTGAGCCTCGGCCTCAAGGTCCAGCTTGGCTCGGCCACCAGTTTCACGGCCCAATATCCCGAAGGCGAGGACATTGCGGCACTGATGACCAAGCATGCCTTCGCCGTGACATTTCCCGAGCCCGACACCGACCCGCAATGGTTCACCGGCGTGCGCGACGGCTGCGTCATGCAGATTGCCAACGTGTCGCCGCAAGGCTGGCATCGCGCAGCGGTGGAATGGAAGGCGGGCGACAACCCTGTCGTCTATTCCGCAGGCACGACGCTGCACGACCAGCAGCCGATAGCCGGGCCGCTGATGCGTCATTATCTTCGCCGCTTCGAGCGTTATGCCGGCATCGATTCGCCGCCGCTGAAAGTGCGCGCCATCATCCGCACCGGCGACTGCCCGGACAGCTTCATCGCACCGTCCGAGTTGGCTTCGCTTTCAGACTGACGGCCACGCGCTATTTCGCGCCCAACCTCGCAAGCACAACCCTGGGTATATCGTACTGGCGCACGACGTCGTCGTGTCGGCGAAAGCCGCACAATTCGCGCTGGATGAACCATGCATAGACCGCGTCGGCCGCGGCCTTGACGAGCAGATCGCGCTCGGCCTCATTGCCCTGATGGTCGCGCAACCTCGCAAGGCACGCTTCGGCCTGCGCACCGGTACGGCCAAGCCCCGCGGCCTTCTCGGCAAGGATCTCATGGCCGAGCAGATCGAGCGCGGACTCGCCAGCATTGGTTTTCCACAAGAAATTGGGGGGCCTAAGGGACATAGATCGCCCTGAATTATTAATCGAAAGTGGTACGCAACAGTCTACTCCGCCGGGCGCGTCTCCGCGAGCGGACTCTCCTCGTTGAACAGAAAACCGCCGGACTGGCGCTTCCACAGCCGTGCGTAAAGGCCGTCGAGAGCGACTAGCTCGTCATGCGTGCCTTCCTCCACGATACGCCCCCCATCCAGCACGACGAGACGGTCGAGAGCGGCGATTGTGGAGAGGCGATGCGCGATGGCGATCACCGTCTTGCCTTCCATCAACCTGTGCAGATTTTCCTGGATCGCGGCCTCGATGTCGGAATCGAGCGCCGAGGTGGCTTCGTCGAGGATGAGGATCGGCGCATCCTTCAGGAACACGCGCGAGATCGCGACGCGCTGGCGCTGGCCGCCGGAGAGCTTGACGCCGCGCTCGCCGACGAAGGCCTCGTACCCGGCACGGCCCCGGTTATCGCGCAGGCCAAGGATGAAATTATGCGCCTCCGCGCGCTTGGCGGCAGCGACCACCTCGGCATCGCTCGCACCTTCCATGCCAAGCTTGATGTTGTCGCGCAGCGAGCGGTGGAACAGTGCCGTCTCCTGGCTGACGACGCCGATATTGGCGCGCAGCGAATTCTGGGTGACTTTCGAAATGTCCTGGCCGTCGATCAGGATCGCGCCGCTTTCCAGGTCGTAGAGACGCAGTATGAGATTGGCGAGCGTCGTCTTGCCGGCACCCGAAGGGCCGACCAGGCCGACCTTTTCACCCGGCCGCACGGTGAGGCTGATGTGGTCGAGGACGCCGTAGCCCTTGCCGTAGTGGAACTCGACGTTGTTCACCTCGATGCTCCCTCCAGTGACGACAAGTTCCCTTGCGTCGGGTGCGTCGACAAGGCCGAGCGGCTGCGAGATCAGCTCCTTGGAGTTTTCCAGCACGCCGAGGTTCCGCAGGATGCCGTTGAGCTGCATCATCAAGCGCCCAAGCAGCATGTTGAGGCGCAGCACGAGCGACAGCGTAAAGGCGACCGCGCCGACGGTTATGAGGTTTTCGACCCACAGATAAACGGCAAAACAGCCGATCGCCGTGATCATGATGCCGGACAACGCAGTCAGGGCCACCCTGACCCCGGTAAGGCGGCGGGTGAAGGGGCGGAGCTGGTCGAGATAGATGTCGAAGCCGTTGCGGATGTAGCTGTCGTCGCCATCGGCGGCGAAAAGCTTCAGCGTCTGCACGTTCGAATAGGAATCGACGATGCGGCCATTGATCATCGATCCGGCTTCCGCCGTCGCTTCCGCGTGCTTGCGAATGGAGGGGATGTAGAGCCTGGCGAGCCAGCTGAAGGCCACGATCCACACCAGCACCAGCGCCGCCAGACGCCAGTCGAGCGCGGCGACCAAGGCAAGCGTCGTGACCGTATAGACGATCATGAACCAGACCACCTCGATGAAGCTTTCCATCAGGTCGCCGGTGGCCTGCCCTGCCTGCCAGACCTTGGTAGCAATGCGACCGGCAAAATCGTTCTGGAAGAAGGAATAGGACTGGCGCGATACGTGCCGATGCGCCTGCCAGCGCACAAGGTTGAAGAAGCCCGGCACGATGGTCTGCTCGCCGACAAGCGCGGACAGGGCCACGACAACCGTGCGGATGACGAGAACCACCGCGATCATGAACGAGATTTCCCAGCCGGCGGCATTCCAAAGCGCTGCCCAACTGCGGTCAGCCGGGAGTTGGTCGAGAATATCGACCAGACGGCCGACGAAATAGAACAGCCCCGCCTCGACCAATGGCGCGATGCCGCCAATGACCAGCATGGCAAAAAACGCCAGCTTGGCCTGGCCGACATAGTGCCACAGAAAGCCGCCTGCCGTTGACGGCGGCTTCAGACTGGCGGGCTCCCTGAACGGGTAGACCCAGTTTTCAAACCAGCGATAGACGGGATCGAGCAGGCCCATTACTTGCGAACGCCTGCTGGCGCGCGTTCCCCTCCCCCTTGCGGGGAGGGGTCAGGGGTGGGGGTATCTTCCATCAAACCCAGCACGCGCAATATTTCCTCGATGCATCCGGCAAGATTTTCACCAACATCGCCGGTCGTGAAGCGAACAACGCAATAACCGCGATTCGCCAGCCAGCTATCGCGCAGTCTATCCCGCCTAAACCCTTCGTCCGTGAAATGCCATTCACCGTCAACTTCGATGACCAGTTTTCGTTCGTGAATGGCGAAGTCGGCAACATAGTGTCCGATCGGAGCCTGCCTTCGAACGTGCAAACCGTAGAGGCGACGGAATTCACGCAATTCGGACCAGAGCCGCTTCTCGCCGTCGGTCGTGGAACGGCGCAGCTTGCGCGCCTTCTGAACGATCGCCGCGCTATTGGCTGTCGGCATGCACACCCCCACCCCTGACCCCTCCCCGCAAGGGGGAGGGGAAAGCTCACTACTCCGCCGCCTGTTCCTCCAGTTCGCCGGCCGGCTCGGCAGGGCCTTCGTCGAGCAGGAAGCCGCCGGACTGGCGTTGCCACAGTTGCGCGTAAAGGCCGCCCTTCTCGATAAGGGATTCGTGCGAGCCCTCCTCGATGACGCGGCCCTTATCCATCACCACTAGCCGGTCCATCGCCGCAATGGTGGAGAGCCGGTGTGCGATGGCAATGACGGTCTTGCCCTGCATCAGCTTGTAGAGGTTCTCCTGGATGGCGGCCTCCACTTCCGAATCGAGCGCCGACGTCGCCTCGTCGAGAATGAGGATCGGGGCATCCTTCAGCATGACGCGGGCAATGGCGATGCGCTGCCGCTGGCCGCCGGACAGCTTGACGCCGCGCTCGCCGACATGGGCATCGAAGCCCTTGCGACCCTTGTGGTCGGCAAGGCCGCCGATGAAATCCATCACCGCCGCGCGCCGCGCCGCCTCGACCATCATCTCCTCGGTCGCATCCGGGCGGCCGTAGAGGATGTTGTCGCGCACCGAGCGGTGCAGCAGCGAAGTGTCCTGCGTGACCATGCCGATCTGGGCGCGCAAGCTGTCCTGCTTGACCGAGGCGATCTCCTGCCCGTCGATGAGGATGCGGCCCCTTTCCAGGTCGTAGAAGCGCAGCAGCAGGTTGACCAGCGTTGATTTGCCGGCCCCTGAGCGCCCGACGATGCCGACTTTTTCACCCGGATGGATGACAAGCGACAGGTCTTCGATGATGCCCTTCTGCTTGCCGTAGTGGAAGCCGATGCCATCGAACTCGATCTTGCCCTTATCGACGACAATCTCCTTGGCACCGGAGCTGTCTTCCACCAGACGCGGCAGCGAGATCGAGCCAATGCCGTCCTGCACCGTGCCGATGTTCTCGAACAGCGCCGACATTTCCCACATGATCCATTGCGACATGCCCCAAAGGCGCAGGACAAGGCCGATGACGACGGCCACCGCGCCGATGGACACCGCCTCGTTCAGCCACAGCCAGATCGACAGCGCCGAGACAGAGAACAGGAGCAGCGAGTTGATCAGGTAGAGCAGCCCGTAAAGGCTGGTTACGAGGCGCATGGAACGGTAGACCGTGTCCATGAAGATCGCCATGCTGTCGCGCGCATAGACCGCCTCGCGGCGAGCATGCGAGAACAGTTTCACCGTCTGGATGTTGGCGTAGGAATCGACGATGCGCCCGGTCATCACCGAGCGCGCATCGGCTTGCGCCTCCGACACCTTGCCAAGGCGCGGAATGAAGTGGCGCAGCAGAAGTGCGTAGGCGACCAGCCAGACAACCAGCGGAACCGCAAGGCGCCAGTCGGACGAGCCGACGATGAACACCATGCCGAGGAAATAGACCACGACGTAGTTGAGGACATCGATGACCTTGACCACGCATTCGCGCACGGCAAGCGCCGTCTGCATCAGCTTGGTGGCGATGCGCCCGGCAAACTCGTCCTGATAGAAGGTCATCGACTGCTTCAGCAGGTAGCGATGCACGTCCCAGCGGATGCGCATCGGGTAGTTGCCCATCAAGGTCTGCTGGTGGACCAGCGACTGCAAAAACGCCATGCCGGGCAGCAGCACCACCACGACGAGAGCCATGATGGCGAGCTTCCAACCTTCCGTCTGCAGGAAGGTTTCGCGGTTCTGCGCCGACAGCCAGTCGACGATACGGCCGAGGAAGCCGAACATCCACACTTCGGCCAGCGCAATCGAGGTGATCAGCAACCCGGTAGCGACGAGATAAGGCCACGCCCCTCGCGTATAATGCAGGCAAAATGCGACCAGGGTCTTGGGCGGCTCGACCGGCTCTGCGACCGGAAACGGATCGAGTCTTTCTTCAAACCAGCGAAACATCGGTTCGGCACTTTCTTCTTTGTCAGTTGCAGTTTCTGCGCCCGTTTACGCAGCCAATGGACGCATGGACCCCTCGTCACGGGGCTCGGATGGATCTGCCGAAGCACCTCTCCGCTCGCGCGCTATATAGGATGGCGAACGCATGTCTCCGACAGGCCCATCAGGAGATTCCTGACAGGCCACGTCGGCAGAACGATGCCCGCCGCCAGAGCGGAACAGGCCAAACAGGCGACGCACCAGCGAAGGCCGGCTGTAGTCCGGCACCGCGCACGAGAAGTCGACGTCCGGCAGCATGCCGCGATGCGGCCTGCGCCTGGTTTCGGCATGAACGGCGGAAGAATAGGTTTCGCCGACAAGGAGCGCCCAGGTTGCCAGCTTGCGCTCGTGCAGGCTGCGGGAACCGGGGACTTTGCATGGATCGAACATAGGTCCGTCCTCCAGGAAAAAAGTCGAATGGAAATCACGGCCGCAACGGCTGGCAGCATTGCCATCGAACGCGGACTTGCCGGAATGCGAAGCAGACTCAGGCGGGGCTGCGAACCCCTTGGACGCATTGGAAAACATGGCTGGTTACCTTCGAAAGCCGTGAAAGCGTTTCGGCGGGAATCAGCGCGAGCGTTTTGAAAGTGTCAGTGAAGCGTCGAACCGAGTGCCGCCGTCAGGCAGTAAGCCCACGGATGGGGCGGTGAATGTCTACGGACATTATGAATTCCATATCCCGCCTCCGTCAGTTCGAGTTGACAATGGCGGGCATATACACGCAATCGCAGAAAACCACCACCCGAAAGTCCAGCCACTGCCAAAAGCGCGCTCTGGCTGTGGCCGATCTGCCACGCAGGAAAAGCACCTCGAAATGCAAGACGATCTGCGCATCGCCCTCTACCAGCCGGATATCGCCGGCAATACCGGCACAATCCTGCGCCTCGCTGCGTGCCTTGGGCTGGGCGTCGACATCATCGAGCCGGCGGGCTTCGATCTGTCGGACCGGGCGCTCAAGCGGGCCGGGATGGACTATATCGAAATGGCGGCGCTGACCCGTCATCTCGACTGGGCGGCCTTCGAGGAGAAGCGGAATGCCGACGGACGCCGGCTGCTGCTTTTGTCGACCAAGGCCGCGACCGTCTACACCAGCTTTTCCTTCGAGAAAGGCGACACGCTCTTGTTCGGGCGTGAATCGGCCGGCGTACCCGACCATGTCCACGACAACGCCGATGCCCGCCTGCTGATCCCGATGAAAAACGGCGCCCGCAGCCTCAACGTCGCCGTCTCTGCGGCAATGGTCGCCGGAGAAGCGATCCGGCAGATCGGCTAGCGGCAAGGCGCTGCCAACCGGCTTTGCAGAGACGAATTCCTGACGGATGCACATAACCTTACCCCGCGTTTGCAGATCGAACGCCTAACTGCTACAACCTCAACATTAGTTGAGGTCAAGCGGGAATTTTCGATGGCGCGCGAATGGACCGTCGGGGAGGTTGCGGCGAGAAGCGGCGTGGCGGTTTCAGCCTTGCATTTCTATGAGCGGAGCGGGCTGATCCGCAGCTACCGCACAAGCGGCAACCAGCGCCGCTACGGTTCGGACGTGCTGCGCCGCGTGGCGGTGATCAAGGTGGCGCAAGACGTCGGCATCTCTCTGGCCGATATCCGCGCAGCACTCGATTCATTGCCCGAAGGGCGCACGCCGACGCGCGACGATTGGGGACGGCTTTCGGCCGGTTGGCGCGACGACCTCGATAAGCGCATCACACAACTGAAGAAGCTGCGCGACGGCCTGACCGACTGCATCGGCTGCGGCTGCATGTCGATCGACCGCTGCCCGCTGCGCAACAAGGAAGATCGCCTCAGCCGTGACGGACCCGGAGCGCGACGGCTGGTTGTGCC
>MKRZ01000022.1 GCA_001897075.1 Mesorhizobium sp. 61-13
CGAAACAGCGGCGCGAACTTGAAATAGGTCGCCGAAATATTGCCGCAGCCAATGACGCCGATGCCGAGAGATTTTGCCAATTACGCCTCCTGCCACGCTTGAGCAGCTTCGATCGAGCGACGCGCGAACCGCGCTATGTCGTTCGGGTTGTCCTGCTCCATGACAAAGTGACAGGCACCTGTTCCGGAGCGCACCGCGGCGAACAGCGCCGGCCAACCGATGGTGCCATGGCCGACATCGGCCCAACCGTCTTCGTCAAGCCCCTCGCCCGGCCTCGCCATGTCCTTGACGTGGATTGCCACGATGCGCGCGCCGTAGCGGTCAAACCAAGGCAGCGGGTCAGTGCCGCCGCGAACAACCCACGCAACATCCATTTCCCAGCCGATGTCCGGCGCGGCAGCCAGAATGTGATCCATCGGCACGGAGCCGTCCGGCAAAGGTTCGAATTCGAATTCGTGATTGTGCCACGCGAAATCATAGCCATGCCGCTTCGCTGTCTCACCGACCTTGGCCAGACGTTCGCCGAAATGGCGCCAGCCGGCAGCATCCCTAGGCCGCTGGTCAGCCTCCAGATAAGGGCAGATCAGAAGCTTGATGCCGAGCGTATCGGCAATGGCGCGCACGCCATCGAAATCGCCTTCGAGCGCCTCGATGCCAAAATGACCGCTCGGCATGGCAAGCCCTACCCGGTCCATGGCGGAGCGAAATGCGGAAGGCTCGTCATAGACGCCGCCATAGCCTTCGACTTCGCGATAGCCGAGACCGCCGAGCAGATCGAGCACCTTCTCCCACGGCTGGAAGTTGCGGGCGCTGTAGAGCTGGAACGACCATGAAACGGCGGAACCGGCCGAGCCCCGTTCGGCTTTTCCCATCACACTCTCCAAGTTCCGCAAACGCCGAATTGATGCCCCGCAGCCTATCTTTGAGCGGAGCCGGGACTGCCGTCAACACGTCAACCGCACCGTTCACCGTAAATTTCAATCGATTAACCCATCTGGATCAATCGGATTTGGTCGGGAAATGCCCTCAAGGACGGATATCGATCGCCCCTTCGACCTTCTTCATATCGAAGTCGGAAACGAGGATATCGATGCGCACAGTCCAGCTTCCGGCGATGGGAATGACGAGGTTGTCCACGCGCCAGGTACCGTCGCCGGGCTTGGTTGCGGGCCGCTTGAGTGGTTCGATGCCGGCATCGGGCTTTGACAGGACAAGCGTGACTTGCTTGGCATCGAGCGGACCGAAATCGCCGTCGAACATCAGGATCGAAGCGGCGACTTCACCGGTGTGTCCCGGCGTAATGGTCAATTCCGCCATCGCTTCCGGCGTGTGGAAATGCGCAATAGCCGGCTGGGCCGCTGCGATGGCCAGAGCACGCGGCGGCGGCGTGAAACGCCAGCCGGCGGCAACGCCGAAGATCAGCACTGCGAGCAGGATTTCCGCGGAGATCGAACGGACAAGGCGCGCGCTGGCCGGCGCATCGCCGCTTTCCGCTGGTACGGTCAGCCGCCAGCGGTTGAACGCGGCAAGCGCAAACAGAATTGAAAGCAGCGCCAGCTTGGCGACAAGGAGCTGCCCATAGGCCGTATCGATGAGCGCCGACGGCTTCTCGACCTGGATGACGGCCAGCACGACGCCTGCGCCAACCAATATGGCGAACACCGGCAAGACCGAGCGCGAGAAGCGCCACAGGAAAGCGCCGGACATAGGAGCCCTGCGCCACAGTGCGAGGCCGAGCGGCACCAGCGCACCGGCCCAGAAGGCAATGGTGACGCCGTGCAGGAACACCATTGACCGCGTCAGCCACTGCGGTTCGGCGGCACTGGCATGGCCGCTGGCGGCAAGCGCGACGCCCGTTCCGGCAAGGGCAAGAAGCGTTAACGGCCTGCCAAGGCGCGGCAAGATCAATCCAAGCAAGGCCACCACCAAAGTGGCCAGCGCGACCAGCACGGTGGAGCCGTAACTGGTGGCAAAGCCGGTTTCCCATACCGCCGGCAGAGTGATGGCGTGCAGCCGCGCGCCCAGCGCATCGAGACCCTGAAGGCCGAGCGAAGCGGGCGCTGCCAACAGCCCGGCAAGCAGGGCAGCGCCGACAAAACGCTGCCCATCGCGCCCGCCCCTGGCCAACCAAGCGATGGCAAAGGCTCCACCGATGCCGAGGAACAGGCCAATGTAGAGCGCCACCTTCGCGCCCCATAACAGGGAGCGCACCAGCCAATCGACAGGCTCCGCAGTCTGCGGAGCAGCACTGGGCGCGCCGACGGAAAACAGCAGCGAACCGGCGACCGGGTGGCCGTCCTCGGAGACGACCCGCCAGCTTAGGACATGCGTGCCTTGGCCAAGAGGCTGCGGGTTGGCGACCACCACCGTCTGGCCTTCGAGGCGCGATGAGGTCAGCGGCAGCGAAGTTCCATCCGGATGCACCAGCGTCAGCACCAGGGGCGACACCGGTTCGCTGAAGGTCAGCGAGAATGACGATGGGCTGGTCGCGATGACCGTGCCGTCTGCCGGTTCAGCCTTGATGAGCGCGGCATGCGCCGCCGCCGGGTTCGGCGCGACGAAAACTGCAAACAAAAGCAGCGACGCCAGCAGCCAGGACAGGATCTGGATGGGCGACATTGAAAGGGCGCGGGGCCGCTGCTGTCTGATCATGATGTGCTGACCGATAAAGGTGTGGCGCGCCGTGGGAAACAGCGCGCCACGCGATGATTACTTCTTGGGCAGGAGCTTGATGCCGGGAGCGGGGAATTCAAGCGAATCCGCATCCGCGCCGGCCTTCGGGATTTCGATCCAGCGCTCGGCCTTGTCGCCGCATTCCTGCACGACCGGGAACGACAGCGTCTCGCCGACCGGCAGGCCGGCGGTCAGGAAGCCGCGCAGCACGAATTCATCGTAGAATTCGTCGGGCAACTCGCCACCGCTCCAGACGACTTCCTGCACGCCCTCGGAAACCTGCTCGCCGTAATACTCGTAGGACTGGGCATACTTGCCCTTCACGGTTTCGAGCTTCCAGCCGGCCTTGGGCATCGGCTTCACCGAAATGAAGCCCTCTGGCACTTTGACCCTGACCGCTGTCGTGGCAGCACCTTCGCAGCCATGCGGGACGCGCAGCACGGCCTTGTAGGTCGAGCCGACGGCGGCTTCCTGGGTTTCAAGCGTGATGTGGGCATATGCGGTCGCGCAACCGAACAGGGTGAGAGCGCCGAACGAGACGAGACGAATGACAAGGTTGGACATGTTAGCCCCCTATGGGAATGATGTGAGTTCTGGAAAAGATCAGTGTTCGCCGGTCGAGCCGATGGCTTCGACCGAGAACTTGACGTCGATGCTGCCAGCCTTCTCGAAGGTCAGCGTGGCGGAGAAGCTGTCGCCCTGTTTCGGCTGCTGCTTCAGGCCCATGAACATCAGGTGATAGGCACCGGGAGAAAGCTCGACTTTTCCACCGGCCGGGATTTCAACGCCGCCTTGGACGCGGCGCATGGTCATGACGCCATCCTTGACCGCCATCTCATGGACTTCGGCCTTGTCCGAGACTTCGGACACGATGCTGACGAGCCTGTCCGGCGTGTTGCCGTTGTTGGCGATGACGAGATAGCCGCCGGCTACCTTGGCACCGGAAGGCGTGGCCCGCGACCACGGATGTTCGATTTCAAGATCGCCGACCTTGAACTCATGCGCCGAAGCCATGTGCGAACCGGCAAAGAGCATGGCCAAGGCCAGCAGGACGATGCCGAGAACGGCAGTTGAGGTAAGATGGCCGAGGCCAGGTTGCGCGAGGCGCGCAACGGCAAGGGATCTGGACATGGGATTGCTCCACGATTGGTGTTCGCGCCCGTTTGAAGGGCTACGACAATTCGATCATTTGGATGGATGCGCGGGCGGGAAGTTCCAGCCTGCGCCAATTCAACTCAGGCCAGAACCGGAGGTGCGCGCGGGTTCGACGGCGAGCGATGCCGTTCGAAGGTCAGATGATCGGGCGCGGACGGCGAGAAAACGACCGTCTCGTAGTTAAGCGGGGCGAAGAGCGATGAGGTCGCGGGAGGGCCCGCCAGAACCGAAGCGGCAAGGTTGCAGCCAAGGACGCAACAGGACGGCGTGTGTTTCTGCTGCGGGCTATCGGGCAGTTCGCCGATGCTGCCATGCGTGCAGATGACATTGCCGAAAGCATCAAGCTGGGCCGTTTGCGGACCTGCCGCGAGCGCGAAGGTGCCAAGCACGGACTGCATGACGAGGAACCAGGCAGCGGCGAGCGCTACCGGAAAACTCCATCGTCTGTTGCGACCGTACACGTTCAGTCCCGCCCTCTTTCGGACAACACCTATCATGGGAACGATCACCGGCAAGCCGACAAATTGCCGCCGCTGTCGTTGACTTGGCGGTGATATCCTCCATGTGCCGCCGCAACGTTGTGCTGGCACACATTGGACGGCGAAAAATCAGAGCTTTGTCCAGGCGCCGTTGCGTTTCGAGGATTTTACGCAAGCATCGATGAACGCCATGCCCTCGACGCCATCCTGCACGGTTGGAAAGATGACGTCCTTTGGCGGCTTGCCGCCTTTCTTTCGCGCGGCGCGAATGGCGCTCGCGGCTTCACGGTAGATGTTGGCAAAGCCTTCCAGATAGCCCTCCGGATGACCGCCGGGCACGCGCGTCAGGCGCGACGCGGATTCAAGCGCACCCGCACCGCCACGCGTAAGCAGCCGCTTCGGTTCGCCAAACGGCGTGTACCAGAGGTAGTTCGGATCGGCCTGCACCCATTCGATGCCGCCCTTCGAGCCGTAGACGCGCAACTTCAGTCCGTTCTCGTGACCCGGCGCGACCTGGCTTGCCCACAGCATGCCCTTGGCCGGCGGGGCCTTGCCGACAGCCTTGAAACGCAACAGGACCTGAAGGTTGTCGTCCAGCTGCCGCCCCGGCACGAAGGCATCGAGATCAGCGGCAAGGCTGTCCAGTTCAAGCCCGCTGACGAAACGGGCAAGGTTGTAGGCATGGGTGCCGATGTCGCCGGTCGCCCCGCCCGCGCCCGCCTGTTTTGGATCGGAGCGCCATGCCGCCTGCTTGTTGCCGCTGGCCGACAGATCATCGGTCAGCCAGTCCTGCGGATATTCGACCTGGACGATGCGGATATCGCCGAGCTGGCCCTTGGCGAGCATCTCGCGCGCCTGCCGCACCATCGGATAGGCGGTGTAGTTGTGGGTGAGCACGAACACCTTGCCGGTTTTTTCGACCAGCGCCGCAAGCTTCTTCGCCTCGGCAAGCGTCGCGGTCAGCGGCTTGTCGCAGATGACATGGATACCGGCTTCAAGAAACGCCTTGGCGGCAGGAAAATGCACGTTGTTCGGCGTGACGATGGCGACGGCCTCGATGCCATCGGCACGCCCGGCCTCGGCCTTGGCCATCTCGGCAAAGGAGGCATAGCTGCGTTCTGGCTCGAGACCAAGCTCGGCAGCGGAAGCCCTGGCCCGCTCCGGGTTCGAGGACAGGGCGCCGGCGACGAGAACGAACTCGTTGTCGAGACGAGCGGCGATGCGATGCACCCCGCCGATGAAAGCGCCCTGCCCGCCGCCGACCATGCCAAGCCGGATCGGCTTATAGACCGGTTCAACCTTTTTGCCGCTGACCATCGCCGCTCTCCGGAGTTGCAGGTTATTCGATGCCCATCATCTTGCGCAGCGCAGCGCGGTCCGTGCTGCCGCCGGCAAAATCGTCGAAGGCTTTCTCGGTAACGCGGATGATGTGGCTTTCGATGAAGGGAGCGCCTTCGGCTGCGCCAACCTCGGGATGCTTGAGGCAGCACTCCCATTCCAGCACGGCCCAACTGTCATAGTCATACTGCGCGAGCTTGGAAAAGATGCCGGAGAAATCGACCTGACCGTCGCCAAGCGAACGGAAACGGCCGGCGCGGTTCAACCAGCCCTGATAGCCCGAGTAGACGCCTTGGCGGCCGGTCGGATTGAACTCGGCGTCCTTGACGTGGAACGCCTTGATGCGCTCGTAATAGATGTCGATGAAGGCGAGATAGTCCATCTGTTGCAACAGGAAGTGCGACGGGTCGTAATTGATGGCGCAGCGTGGATGGTCGCCGACGGCATCCAGAAACATCTCGAAGGTCGCGCCGTCGAACACGTCCTCTCCCGGATGGATTTCGAAGCCGACATCGACGCCGTTGTCGTCATAGACATCAAGGATCGGTTTCCAGCGTTTGCCGAGTTCGGCAAAGGCTTCCTCGATGAGTCCCGCCGGCCGCTGCGGCCACGGGTAGAGGTAGGGAAAGGCCAATGCGCCGGTGAAACTCACCGAGGCTTTCAGGCCGAGATTGCGCGAGGCTTTGGCTCCGAATTTCATCTGCTCGACGGCCCAGGCCTGCCGCGCCTTGGGGTTGTTGTGGACGCTCGCCGGCGCAAAGGCGTCGAACTGCGCATCATAGGCCGGATGGACGGCGACGAGCTGGCCGATCAGATGGGTGGAAAGCTCGGTGATTTCGACGCCAGCGTCGGCGCAGATGCCTTTCACCTCGTCGCAATAGGCTTTCGAGGTGGCGGCCTTTTCGAGATCGAAGAAGCGCGCATCCCATGACGGAATTTGCACGCCCTTGTAGCCGAGACCCGCAGCCCATTTCGTGATCGATGCCAGCGAATTGAAGGGAGCGGCGTCGCCGGCAAATTGCGCCAGGAAGATCGCAGGTCCCTTGATTGTCGTCGGCATGGCATTCTCCTTCGCGCCGGCTTGGCAACGGCATATAACGCCGAACACGACGCTGCTTCAAAGCCGATCTGGGAATTTCAATCGGTTCATAACAGGCTTTTAGTGTCTGCCAAGGGCGGATTTCCCCGCGACGGCCTTACAAATCGACGATCCTGTCGACGTGTAAGCTTGTGCCTACTTGTCTTTGGCCGCCTTGCGCAGGTCAACCCGCCTGATCTTGCCCGAAATGGTCTTGGGCAAGGCTTCGACGAATTCGATCTCGCGCGGGTATTTGTAGGGCGCGGTGAGGTTGCGGCAGAAATCCTGGATATCGCGCGCCAGTTCGTCGGAGGGCTCGAAGCCCTTGGCGAGCATGATGTAGGCCTTGACGATTTCGCCGCGCGTGGCATCCGGCTTGCCGACGACAGCGCTCTCGGCCACCGCCTTGTGCTCGATCAGCGCGCTTTCAACCTCGAATGGGCTGATGCGATAGCCTGCCGACGATATCAGGTCGTCCGAGCGCCCGACGAACCAGAGATAGCCGTCCTTGTCGCGTCGGGCCGTATCGCCGGTGTAGTACCAGCCATTGCGGAACGCTGCCGTGTCGAGCGCACCCTTGCCCTTGTAGTAGCCGCGAAAAAGCCCGTTGGGGAACGGTTCGGTGATCTTCACCGCGATATGGCCGACCTCGCCTTCCGGCTGGCGGTTGCCGGCGTCGTCCACCACATCGACGTCGAAGCCCGGCACCGGCTTGCCCATCGAGCCGTGGCGCACTTCCTCGCCCGGAAAATTGGCGACGATGTTGATCGTCTCGGTCTGGCCGTAGCCATCGGCGATCAGTGTTCCCGTCGCTTCCTTCCACACACGCATGACCTCGGGATTGAGCGGTTCGCCGGCGCTGAGCGACCGGCGTATGCTGGAAAGATCGTATTGCTTGAGGTCCTGCTGCGCGAAAAGACGGAAGACGGTGGGCGGCGCGCAGAAGGTTGTGACCTTGAGCTTGCCGATCAGACGCAAATGGAGATCGGCGTTGAAGGCCGTCTCGCCATTGTAAAGCACCGTCGGCGTGCCGAGCAGCAATTGCGGAAACAGGATGCCCCATGCCGCCTTGGCCCAGCCGGTGTCGGTGAGCGACCAATGCGTATCCTCGCGCCGCAGGTCCATCCAGAACAGGCCGGTCGCCGCGTGGGCGAGGCCCGAACCATAGTCGCGCGGCACCATCTTCGGCATCGAAGTCGTGCCGGAGGTGAAATAGGCCATCATCATGTCGGTGCTGCGGGTTTGCGGAAACGCAGCCCGATCGAGCCGCGGTGAGGCGTCCGCCAGCAAGGCATCGAGCGACAGCCAGCCCGCGCGGGCGCCGTCAACCACGATGAAGGTGGTGAGCGAAGGGCATTCTGCGCGGATCGTATCGACCTTGGCGCAATGTTCCGAGGTGACGACGACGGCGCGTGCGCCGGAATGATTGACCCGGTAGGCGATGTCGTGCGCCGTGAGCAGGTTGGTGCCCGGCATCGACACCACGCTTGCCTTCATGCAGCCGAACAGCACGGTGTACCAGGCGGGCACCCGCCCGACGACGACGCAGGCGAAGTCCCCCGCTTCGATCCCGACCGTGCGCAACGCATTTGCAAAGCGGTTCGAGCTTTCACTGAAAAAGGAAAAGGGCAGACGCTCTACCGTCTCGCCGTCACGCGAAACCGCGATGATGGCGGTGTGGTCGTCACGCTTTGCCCAGTCGTCTATGACGTCGAAAGCGAAGTTGAAATGCTCCGGCATGGCAAGGGCGTAGTTTGCGCGTGCCTTGCCGTAGTCGCGCTCGACCGACGAAAAATCCATCCTGGTCCTCCCGACCGAATTGGCGTCCCACCTGCGAGAACCGCGGCACGCTATCGAAATATACTGCACTGCACCATATGGCGCATCGCCATGTCATGGCAAATGGTTGAACCACACGCTCAAGCAGCGCCCAGGATCATATCAGACGCCTTTTCGGCGATCATGACGGTGGGCGCGTGCGTGTTGCCGGAAACGATGGTGGGCATGATCGAGGCGTCGACCACGCGCAGACGCTCGATGCCATGCACTCTCAGTCGAGGATCGACCACCGACTGCGCATCGGTGCCCATCTTAGCCGTGCCCACCGGGTGGAAAATGGTGGTGGCAATGTCTCCGGCGGCACGGGCGAGTTCTTCCGTCGTGCTGAGAT
>MKRZ01000023.1:0-202 GCA_001897075.1 Mesorhizobium sp. 61-13
TGCGTCAACTCTCGTGTAAGCCGGAAAACCGCGGACAGATTGATGTCGATCACGCTGTCCCAATCCGCGTCGGACATACGCACGAACAGGCCGTCCTTGGTGATGCCGGCGTTGTTGACGAGGATATCCACGCCTTCCAACTCAGCCTCTGCCTTCTGGCCAAGCGCCTTGACCTCGTCTCGATCGGCCAGATTGGCGGGAA
>MKRZ01000023.1:428-5038 GCA_001897075.1 Mesorhizobium sp. 61-13
GGGGTCGATTGGATTATCTCAGCCCAATGCTGCCAGGGCCGCATCGACATCGGCGGATGTGCCGACGGCACCCACTGCGATATCACGATTGATGCGCCGCGCCAGTCCAGACAGCACTTTTCCCGCGCCAACCTCATACAAGGTGGAAACGCCATTGCCCGCGAACCATTCGACGGTTTCGCTCCAGCGAACGCGCCCGGTCACCTGCTCGACCAGCCGCGCGGTTATCACGTCCGGGTCGCTCGTAGGCTCCACCGACACGTTGGACACCACTGGAACGACCGGAGCATGTTGCGCCACACCGGCCAGCGCCTCGCGCATCGCGCCTGCAGCCGGTGCCATCAGCGCCGAATGGAAAGGGGCGGAAACCTGCAGCATCAAGGACCGCTTCGCGCCCTTCTCGGTGCAGATTTTCGCAGCGCGTTCAACGGCTTCTTTTGTTCCGGAGATCACGAACTGGCCACCGCCATTGTCGTTCGCGATCTGGCAGACCGAGCCATTTGCTGCTTCGGTGCAAGCGGCTTCCACGTCAGCCTGTTCAAGGCCGATGATCGCAGCCATTGCGCCCTCGCCCGGCGCAACGGCAGCCTGCATGGCGTTGCCGCGTATACGCAGCAACCGTGCCGCGTCAGCCACCGAGACAAAGCCTGCTGCGGCGAGCGCTGAATATTCGCCAAGCGAATGGCCTGCAACGTAGGCAACCTTGCCCTTAAGCGAGAAACCGCGCGCCTCGAGTGCCCGGATTGCCGCCAGCGAGACGGCCATCAGCGCCGGCTGTGCATTGGCGGTCAGCGTCAATGTCTCTTCCGGTCCTTCCCACATCAGGCTCGAAAGCTTTTCGCCAAGCGCCTCGTCAACTTCTTCAAAAACGCGGCGTGCCTCTGGAAACGCATCGGCGAGATCTTTCCCCATGCCAACGGCCTGGCTTCCTTGTCCCGGAAACGTGAATGCGATTGCCATGATCTGCCTCTGTCGCTGCTTTTCCTGCGTGTCGCCCATCCCGGCGGCCCAAGTCAAGCCCGCTCCAACGTGCCTGCGCCGGTCAAACGCATATAGAAACAAGGCTTTTTTGATCACGCATCGTTAAAATCAAACACGATTTGTTCGCCGGCTCTTCCCAATTTTGCCACAAGCTCTAGCTTTTCGTGACAATGACGTGACAGTTTCGTGACGCCGCGTGTGGCCGGGGAAGTTGAGTTGGCAAAGAGTGAACGATACGCCCTTGCGGCGAGAAGCGATGGCGGACCTGGAATGGCCATGGCAGGCGCGCGTTATGGCGTCTGCACGCTCCTCGCTTCAGCCATCCTCGTATTCGCCATCGAATGGATATTCCGTGGCGACCTGTCCGGCACCATCGCCTTCTTCGCCCAGCCGTTCAAGCCGGGCTGGACCACCATTATCCTGTTCGCGCTGATCCTGATTGGCCTCGATGCCCTGCTCGGGCGCATTTACCAGGGACTGCTGGTTGTTGCGCCGCTAACCCTGACGCTTGCCTTCGTAGGCCATCAGAAATCGCTTTATCTCGGCGACCCGCTCTATCCGACGGATTTCCTCTACGCCCGCCACTGGTGCGCGAACGTCCGCTGACCGGCATCGCGATGGCCCTTGGCATCGTCGCCGGGCTCGCCTTGCTGGTCTATATCTGGCGTCAGTGGCGCCGGCGCGTCTGGGCCATGAGCTACAAGGGCCGCGCTGCCCGCTTGCTGCTTACCCTGCCCCTGCTCGCCTTCTTCGTCTCGCTTATGGACTACGCCACGTTCTCCTGGACGCGCGACCGGCTTCAGATCATCCCGATGATGTGGGATCAGAAGGAAAACTACGCCAGCAACGGCTTTGCACTCGCTTTCGCCCTGAACGTTCCGATGGCGCATGTCACCGCGCCGAAGGACTATTCCGACAAGGCGATCGCCGCGATCCAGAAGCCGACCGTCGCGGCTTCACTTCCTGAGGAAAAGCCCGACATCATCATCGTCATGAGCGAGTCCTTCTGGGACCCGACCAAGTTGCCCGGCGTCACCATCACCCCTGATCCGATCGCCAGCGTTCGCAAGCTCCAGTCCGGCGAGGTGTTTTCGCCTGAGTTCGGCGGCATGACCGCCAATGTCGAATTCGAGGCCCTGACCGGCTTTTCAAATGCCTTCCTGCCCGCCGGCAGCATTCCATATCAGCAATATGTGCGCGCGCCCGTGCCTTCCATGGCCACGTTCCTGCGCAGCGAAGGGTATGAAACGCGCGCCATTCACCCAGGCACGAACTGGTTCTGGAACCGCACGCCGGTCTACGCAGCCTTCGGTTTCGATGAGTTCAAGTCCGAAGAAAACCTCGCCTACATGAAGAAGCGCGGGCCGCTTGCGTCCGACGAGTCGATGACCGACGAGATCATGCGCGAGGCGGATGCGACCGAAAATCCGTTCTTCTTCTTCGCGGTGAGCCTTCAGAACCACGGTCCTTATGAGCCGAACCGCTACAGCGACGCGACACATCAGGTGAAGGCGCAGACGAGCCAGTGGGCGCGCGATTCGCTGCAAAGCTATGCAGAAGGCGCGGCTGACGCCGACCGCAACCTGCAACGGCTTGTCGACTGGGCGAGCAAGCGCGAACGCCCGACCGTCATCGCCTTTTTCGGCGACCACCTGCCGCCGCTCGGCCCGGTCTATGTCGAAACCGGCTTCCTCAAGGACAACGTGGCGCCGCGCAAGGAATCGGCTGAGAACATGCGTCTGCATCGCGGAACGCCGCTCGTTGTCTGGTCGAACCGTACCGGTCCGGCTGAGAACATCGGTACCGTCAGCCCGTCGTTCCTGCCGCTTCACGTGTTTGAGGCCGCAGGCATCACGCACCCTTATTACACCGGTTTCCTGAAGAACCTTGCCGAGGGGTATGATGTCGTCGACCGCAATCTGCTTCTGAGCGAAGATGGCCAGGCCACGCCTGACTGGGCGAGGCAAAAGGAAATCGATCCGGCGGTCCGCGATTATCGCTACCTGCAATACGACATGATGTTCGGCAAGCATCATGGCGCACCGGACTTCTTCCCCGAAACCGTGAACAAGCTGGTCGCCCATACGAGTTGAGGCATTGTGCCGAAGGCTTGACTTTTCAGGCGCAATCTTTATGTGTCGCGCCAAGTTTCCGCGTCGGGGCAATGGCCCATGCAGTTGCGGCTCAACCCCAAGAATACCAACGGATAGAAATCATGGCTAAAGCCGCGAATATCAAGATCAAGCTCTTGTCGACCGCCGACACCGGTTTCTTCTATGTGACCAGCAAGAACAGCCGTACCAAGACGGACAAGCTTTCGTTCCGCAAGTACGACCCGGTTGCCAAGAAGCACGTCGAATTCAAGGAAACCAAGATCAAGTAATCACTGGTCTCAGTGGTACCTGACGTTTCCAAACCCCTGGCTCGGGCCGGGGGTTTTTGATTCTTGGGCGCTTGTTCTAGATCGGCTTTCCGCCAGCCTTCTTGCGGACGGTCTTGAGCACCACCTCGGCAGCCAGTTCGCCGGCCGGCCGGTCAGTGTGCATCCGCCGCCTGACTTCCTCAAATCCCTTGACCTGCCATTGCCGCATGCCGGTGTCTGACCACAGCGCCTCGATGTAGCGGGCAAGCGACTGCGGGCGGACATATTCGTTGTACACTTCAGGGACGACCGGGCGGTCCGCGATCAGGTTGGGCAACAGCCCCGACCATATCGGCACGAATCGTTGCAGGATGCGCGCGCCAGCGTCCAATTTGTAGGTCGACATCATCGGAACGCCCGACAGGGCAAGTTCCAGCGATACGGTGCCCGACGCAATCAGCGCGGCGTCAGCCCGTCCATAAGCCTGCCATTTGCGATCAGGCTCCAGCAATATCTCAGGCTGCTGGTCCCATGCGGCAACCCGCTGGCGGACCTGTTCTTGAACATGTGGAACGGTCGGCAGTACCAGTCGAAGGCGATGGCCCCGAGACTTTAGGATCGAGACCGTTTTGCCGAACGGCTCAAGCAACCGGCTTACCTCGCCGTTGCGCGAGCCCGGCAGCAACAGCACGGTCTTCACGCGGTCGTTCGACAGGTCTCGAGGAGCGGCTTGCGCTTCGGCTGCTTTCAAGACTCCAGCCTCGTGCGTGAGACGATGGCCGACATAGGTGCCGTTTGGCCCTTTGAGGCGTTTCAGCGCCTCGACTTCGAAGGGCAGTATGCACAAAATATGGTCGACGAACTGGGCCATTGTGACGGCTCTGCCGGGCCGCCATGCCCACACGCTGGGGCATACATAGTGGATGATGGGCAGATCGGGCGCTGCCGCCCGCACCTTTTTCGCCACGCGCAGCGAAAAATCAGGGCTGTCTATGGTGACAAGGCAGTCCGGCGCTTCGGCCACAATCGCCTTTGCCGCCTGCCCTATGCGCATAATCAGGCGCGGCAAACCGCGCAGCACCGCGCTCACGCCCATCAATGCAATCTCATTGGCATCGAACAGCGATGAAAGCCCAAGCTCCGCTAACTGCCGGCCGCCAACGCCGACCACGCGCACTTCGCGCCCCGTGGCCTTCGACAAGGCCCGCACCAGATCGGCACCAAGCAGATTTCCGGACTCTTCGCCCGCAATCACCGCAATCTTCAA
>MKRZ01000023.1:5114-5556 GCA_001897075.1 Mesorhizobium sp. 61-13
CAGTTCCGGCCCGTCGAGCACAAGCGAACGTCCTGCCTCTACCGCAATTCCGGCGAGACCGGCCGCGTGTGCGCCATCCACGGTTTGCGGTCCGATCGAGGGAAGATCCGTGCGCATCTCTTGGCCCGGCTTGGAACACTTGACCAGAACGCCCCCGGTCTTGCCTGCCAGCCGCCCATGACCACGCAAGTCCTTTACCCGTTCCAGGAGACCGTCGGTGCCTTCGATACCTTCTAGGGCAATAGCACGCCCACCTATTGCGACCGCACCCTGGCCGATATCCAGCGCGCCAATTGCCATCGCAGCCTCATGGGCGGCCTTGATGTCGCGCCAATCCGCCTTCTGCGGTACCCTCTTGGTAAAACACCCCTCGGAAGCAACCAGTTCCGGCACGAGTTCGTGCGCGCCCACAACCTTGGTGCCTTGCCCCTCAAGGTAACGT
>MKRZ01000024.1:0-8646 GCA_001897075.1 Mesorhizobium sp. 61-13
CATGGCGCGGCTCGACCACTTGAATGTGACCTTCCACGCCAAGCTCGGCACGCAAGGGCAGCGGGTGGAGCGCATTCGCAGGTTGGCTGAAAGGGTGGCGATGTTGACCAGGTGCGAGTCTGCTCTGGCCGGCCGCGCGGCTGTGCTGGCCAAGGCCGACCTGACCACCGAAATCGTTGGCGAATTCCCCGAACTTCAAGGGGCGATGGGCCGCAAATACGCGCTGCTGCAGGGCGAGGATGCCTCGGTCGCGGCGGCGATCGAGGATCACTACAAGCCGCAAGGGCCTTCCGACCGTGTGCCGACCGATCCGGTTTCGGTTGCGGTGGCGCTGGCCGACAAGCTCGATACGCTGGTGGGCTTCTGGGCCATCGACGAGAAGCCGACAGGCTCCAAGGACCCGTTTGCTCTGCGCAGGGCCGCGCTCGGGGTTATCCGCATCGTTCTGGAGAGAGAGCTTAGACTGCAACTTGTCAAAATCACTAGCCTATCAGCCGTGAGTTACTTTCAGAAATTTCAGAAAGACGACTCTGGGCCTTACATAGATGCTGCAAGCAAGTTGGCTTCGGCCGGGCTCGTTGATGACTCTCTATCGAACGAGGTCTATGAGCAGCTATTGGGTTCGACCGGCCTACCTGCTTCAATAAGTGCAGCCCGTGAGATGGTAGCGGGGGTTAACTACGACCTTCTCTCCTTCTTCCACGACCGCCTGAAGGTCTATCTGCGCGATCAGGGTGCGCGTCACGATCTGATCGACGCGGTGATCACGCCAGAGTCCGACGATCTCTTGATGATCGTCCGTCGCGTCGAGGCGCTGGGCAAGTTCCTTGAGACGGACGATGGCAAGAACCTGCTGGCCGGCACCAAGCGCGCGGCCAACATCCTTGCTGCCGAGGAGAAGAAAGGCACCGCCGTTGCGGATGCCGTGCAACCTGCGCTGTTCAAGGATGACGCGGAGAAAAAGCTGTTCGACGCGGTGAATCAGGCCGAGAACAAAGCCAGCGAAGCGATTCAAAAGGAAGACTTTTCCGGCGCCATGCTGGCGCTTAGCGTTTTGCGCGAACCAGTTGATTCATTTTTTGAACAGGTGTTGGTCAACGATGACGATCTGGCGGTGCGGGCCAATCGCCTCGCATTGCTGACGCGCATCCGCGCGGCGACCGATCAGGTGGCGGATTTCTCCAAGATCGCCGGGTAAACCGGTCAGGGAGCGCTGGCGGATCAGCGCTCCAATAGGATGACCTGCACGCGGCTTGTGTAGACATCGACCTGGATCAGTGGCCGGCCATTGGTGATGGCGCGGCGTGTGGCGGCGTCCATTGCGCCGCGCTGCTCGAGCATCTTCTGGAGACGCGAACGCTGCTGTGTGGTCTTGAACCAGCGGTCGCTTTCGTCCTCGCGGTCGCCCTGCCCGAAGCGATGCCAGTTGGCGCGATCTTGCCTCACCATCTGCGCCGCGCTGTCGAGCGGATAGCCGTCGCTGGCGAAATGGTCGTCTTGCGAGATGCGGGCGATATAGCTGCCGAGAAGCGTGTCGGCCATTGCAGGCAGTGTCAAAAAGCCAAGCAAGACGGTGGCCGCAATCGGCTTCAAGATCCAGTGCATGACGTCCCCCACTCACGTTCTATCAGTTGGGGGACAGGCTGCCTCGTGCGGCAGCCGATTGCAATTCATGCAAAAGGACGTGGTTTAGCGCGCTTGCGGGGCAGGGTTGCGGTTTGCCGCCATCGGCTGCGCCGAAGTCGCCGGCGCTTCGGTAGGCGCAGTAGCGCCGCCATCAGCGGATGCCTGCTGCGGCTGTACGCTGGCCGTTGCCGGTGCGAACACGTCGCCGACAAGGCCGCCGCGGATGACCATCGGGGCGAAGTGTGCCTTGGAGGAAGTCTTCTTCGGAATAGCCGCCACCTTCTCATAGGTTACCGGCGGCCACGGCGTGCCATAGGCGACGATGGACGGGCTGATGACTTCCGGTTCGACTGCTGCCGTGGCAGGCAGTTGCTGCCAACTGCCCGGCGTCATCTGGCCAAGCGCCTGCTGGGACGGGTCGGCCGGGGTCTCGGGCTTGGCGGAATCGGTAGCCGCGACCGTGATCGGGTCGGGCGCGCCCATGACCACGATGGACGGCGTAGCGGCCGGTGCGGGCTCGCCGAAAGTGACGAATGATGAGGCTGCCGCGCTGCCCGTCATGGCTGCAAGCGAAATCATTCCAATCGTGATGATACGCAAGGACAAGAGCTTGTTCCCCCAGCTTTCACCGGCACCATAGCCAAGGAGCGTTGATATCCGCTTGTGAGCACGCTTTGCATTTTAATGAAATGGCTTTTGCCGACGACGCTTGCCGCTTCTCGCCCGCCGCTGTAGGCAGGCGCCAGAAAGGTTTGGCTCGTGGCTGAGATACTTCCTGCCGACAAGGCACTGGACCGTGCGCTGGCGCTGCTTCAGGCGGGCGAGGTCGTCGCCATACCGACCGAGACGGTCTACGGGCTGGCCGGCGACGCCACCAATGGTGAGGCTGTCGCGCGCATTTATGAAGCGAAGGGTAGGCCGCGCTTCAACCCGCTGATCGCCCATGTCTGCGAGGTGGAAATGGCCGAGCGTGTAGGCGTGTTCGATCCCTTGTCGCGCAAGCTGGCCGAACTGTTCTGGCCCGGACCATTGACCCTTGTGGTGCCGCTGAAGGCCGATGCCGGCATCCATCCGCTGGCGACAGCCGGCCTCGACACGATTGCGCTGCGCATGCCGCGCGGCTTCGGCAACAGGCTGATCGAAGCACTTGGCAGGCCGCTTTCGGCCCCCAGCGCCAACAGTTCGGGCCATATCAGCTCGACCTCGGCGGAGGCCGTGGCGGCTGACCTCGGCAAGCGCATCAAGCTGGTGGTCGATGGCGGCGCGACGCCGGTCGGCGTGGAATCGACAATCGTCAGGGTGGACGACGGCAAGCTGAAACTGTTGCGGCCGGGCGGCATCGCGGCCGAAGAGATCGAAGCCGCCATTGGCATCAAGCTGGAACGTGGCGCAAAGGGCATACAGGCGCCGGGCATGATGGCATCGCACTATGCGCCGAATGCGGCGATGCGGCTGAATGCCGTGAGCGTGGGCCAAGGCGAGGCGCTGCTCGCCTTCGGGCCGACGCGCGCCAAGGGGGCCGAGCGCGTGGCGATGATGCTCAATCTGTCGCCGACCGGCGATCTGCGCGAAGCTGCGACGAACCTGTTTTCCTTCATGCGTGAACTGGACGCCAGCGGCGCGGCCGTCATCGCCGTAGAGCCGGTGCCGGCGCAGGGTCTGGGTGAGGCGATCAACGACCGGCTGGCGCGGGCGGCTGCGCCGCGTGACATGGCCGAGGCCGGGGAATAGGTTTGCGCGCATGAACGATGCCGTCACTCAACTCGACCCCGCCCTTGTCCAGCGATTTGCAGAAATCGTTGGCGACAAATACGCGCTGCACGCACCGGACGACATCGCGCCCTATCTGATAGAGCCGCGCGGCTTGTGGCATGGCCGCAGCCAGCTCGTGCTGAGGCCGGGCAGCGTGGACGAGGTGAGCCGGATCCTCAGGCTTGCCACGGAGACGCGCACGCCTGTGGTGCCGCAAAGCGGCAATACCGGGCTGGTCGGCGCGCAGGTGCCGGACGCGAGCGGCAGGCAAGTGGTGCTGTCGCTGTCCAGGCTGAACCGCATCCGCGAGATCGATGTCCAGTCCAATACGGTGACGGCAGAGGCGGGCGTCATCTTGCAGACGCTTCAGCAGGCGGCGGATGGCGTGGAACGGCTGTTTCCGCTTTCGCTGGGCGCGCAGGGCTCATGCCAGATCGGCGGCAACCTTTCCTCCAATGCCGGCGGCACCAATGTTCTGGCTTACGGCAATGCGCGCGAACTGTGCCTTGGCGTTGAAGTGGTGCTGCCGACCGGCGAGGTGTTCGACGATCTGCGCAAGCTGAAGAAGGACAATACCGGCTACGACCTGAAGAACCTGTTCGTCGGAGCCGAAGGCACGCTGGGCGTGATTACGGCTGCCGTGCTGAAGCTGTTTCCGAAGCCGAAGGGCCGCGAGGTCGCCTTTGTCGGCCTTCAATCGGCTGAGGCAGTGCTTGCCTTGTTTGGAGCGGCGAGCGCACGTGCGGGTAGCGCGCTGACGGCGTTCGAGCTGATCGGCAAGCGCCCTTACGATTTCACGCTTGCCCATGCGACGGGCGTGGTGCGCCCGCTGGAAGGCGACTGGCCTTGGTATGTGCTGACCGAGATTTCCTCCGGACGTTCGGCGGAAGACGCGCGTGCCCTCATCGAAGACATATTGTCGGCGGCATTCGATGCGGAAATCATTGGCGATGCGGTGATAGCCTCGAGCCTTGCGCAGGCGCAGGCCTTCTGGAATTTCCGCGAACTGTTGCCGGAAGCGCAGAAGCCGGAAGGCGCGTCGATCAAGCACGACATTTCGGTGCCGATTTCCTCCATCCCGACTTTCATCGAACGGGCGGAAAAGGCGGTGGCTTCCGTCAGCCCCGGTGCGCGCATCGTCTGCTTCGGCCATATGGGCGACGGCAACCTGCATTATAATATCTCGCGCCCTGAGGGCGGCGACGACCACGTCTTCCTCGACCTCTATCACGCGATGAACAAGGCTGTGCATGACGTGGTGCGGGCGCTCGACGGATCGATCTCCGCCGAGCATGGCATCGGCCAGTTGAAGCGCGACGAGCTGATCGCGACAGCGCCGCCGATGGCGATCGACCTGATGCGGCGGGTGAAGGCTGCCTTCGATCCGGCCGGCATCATGAATCCTGGTAAGGTTATCTGATCCTTTCCAATTTGCGGGGCCGGTCGGATTCCGCTAACCATTTGGCAGATCAGCAAAATTTAACCGACTTTTTTAAGCCCGCCGGTAAGGTGCGCACGCTACCGTCTGATCCATAACGAGGCTGGAAAACGGCCCGGGGAGAACCGGAAAACCGGCTCTCAGGAGAGACAGGAAGGCACTGATGAAATCTGGACTGAAGCCAGTCTGGGCGGGACGCAACATGCGTCTCGACCCGTTCCGCTTGCCGCAAGTGGTGAGCTACGCGACCCGCGACGACAGCGGTGACGTGACCTCGACAATCGATCATCGCGGCGCCGTCATCCGCCGCACGCTCGAGATGAGCGGCCTTCCCGCGATAATCGCGCTGCCGGCCAATGCCTTCCGCGGCGTGGCTGCGCGCGCCATGGAGGACGAGGACGGAAACGTCACCGTGACGCTGGAGCTTTTGCACAACGACCCGATGCTTTCGGTGCCGCTTCTGGTGGCCGACGATCTTGACGATGTCGCAGCCGACTGGCGCGCATGGGCCGACGCCTACAGGCTGCCGATGCTGCTCATCGAAGCCGATGGCGAGGCGCGCACGCTGGAGGAATCTCTTGGCGCGGCGCTGAAGACGCTACCGCCGCAGGACCGGCGCAAGGGCCGCGTTTCCAACCAGAGGCGACCGCGCTTCCTCGCCCGCCGCCGCGCGGGAGACCTTGGCCTCAGGCTGGTGGTCGATGGCGAGGAAATCATCGCCGCCGAGTAGATTCAGGTGAGGGCGGCCTGCGAATGCCGCCTTTCTGCGCTTCCGGTGCTCATGTACCAAAACGGACACTCCGCTCCGGTTCTCGAAAGTCAACATTCTCGGCTCGCCCTGACCTGAATCTCGGGCGCTGCCCAGGCCGGGGGCGGGCTGCTACAGGAGCGGCTTGAGCGCTGCCCAGGCCGCGCCGCCGACAATGCCGAGGAAGATCAGCCATCCAACCTGGTTGTTCGATTTGAACAGGCGCAGGCACTGGTCGGGATTGTCGATATCGAGCATGGAGATCTGGCGCGCCATGTGTGCGCCGGCGGCGATCAATCCGGCCATGACCGGGACAGGTGCCTGCGCGTTGGCGAAGGCTACCGCAAAGCACATAAGCGCACCGGCATAGAGACCGGCCAGCCATGCCTTGGTGTTGTCGCCGAACAGGCGCGCGGTGGAGCGAACGCCGACGATGGCGTCGTCCTCCTTGTCCTGATGTGCGTAGATTGTGTCGTAGCCGATGACCCACAGGATCGAGCCGATATAGAGCATGATGGCGGGGGCATCGATGTCGCCGAACTCATTGGCCCATCCCATCAGTGCGCCCCAGGAAAAGGCAAGGCCGAGAACGAGTTGCGGCCAGTCGGTGAATCGCTTCATGAAAGGGTAGATGGCGACGATCACCAAGGACGAGATGCCGAGGCCGACCGCAAAGCTGTTGAACTGCAACAGCACGCCAAGCCCGATCAGCGCCTGGATGACGAGGAAGGTCCATGCCTGCCGGCGCGTGACTTTTCCCGATGGCAGCGGGCGCGAGCGGGTACGTTCGACGGCGACGTCGATGTTCTCGTCGACGATGTCGTTGTAGGTGCAGCCCGCCCCGCGCATGGCGATGGCGCCGATGAGGAACAGCACGAGCGTGTAAGGCTGGGGCAAGAGCGTCAGGATCGCATCGGTCGGGCGGGCATAGGCCGTGGCGGCAAGTGCCGCCGACCACCAGCACGGCCAAAGCAGCAGTTGCCAGCCTATAGGTCGGTCCCAGCGGGCAAGCTGCGCATAGGGCCACAGCCATCGCGGCAGCACCCGGTAGACCCAGTGCCCGCTTGGCGCATCCGCGACGCGCCCCTGGGCTGCTTTCGACTGAATGGTTTCCATGACGCTGGAGTGGCAGCGCCGGGCGGTGCAGTCAAGACGACGAATTGCCCTTGATAAGCTCTGCCAAAGCTTGACCGGGCGGCTGCGGACCCATACCGGAAGTTTCGCCATCGGATTGGACAGCGAGGTGCAGCCAGCATGAACGTTCTTCTTCTCGGCTCGGGCGGCCGCGAGCATGCGCTGGCCTGGAGACTTGCCGCTTCGCCGATGTTGACCAGACTTTACGCCGCGCCGGGCAATCCCGGCATCGCGAAAGAGGCGGAGCTGGTTGCGCTGGATGTTGCCGACCACGCTGCGGTGGCGCGGTTTTGCCTGGATATGAAGATCGATCTGGTCGTCGTCGGCCCGGAAGCGCCGCTGGTGGCAGGTATTGCCGATGACCTGCGGGCAGAGGGCATCCGCGTCTTCGGTCCATCGAAGGCTGCGGCGCAACTCGAGGGGTCCAAGGGCTTCACCAAGGATCTGTGCGCACGCTTCGACATTCCGACCGGAGCCTATGGCCGCTTCGACAATCTGGCTGCGGCACGGGCCTATGCCGAGGAAAAGGGTGCGCCGATCGTCATCAAGGCGGACGGGCTTGCCGCCGGCAAAGGCGTGACGGTCGCGATGACGCTTGCCGAGGCGATTGCAGCACTGGAGGCTTGCTTCGACGGCTCGTTCGGCAGCGCAGGCGCAGAGGTCGTGGTGGAGGAGTTCCTGACAGGCGAGGAAGCGAGCTTCTTTTGCCTGTGCGATGGCGCAACCGCATTGCCGTTCGGCACCGCGCAGGACCACAAGCGGGTTGGCGAGGGCGATACGGGCCCGAACACCGGCGGCATGGGCGCTTACTCGCCGGCGCCGGTGATGACGCCCGAAGTGGTCGAACGGACCATGCGCGAAATAGTCGAGCCGACCATGCGCGGAATGGCCGAGAAAGGCATGCCGTTTTCCGGCGTGCTGTTCGCCGGTCTCATGATCGACAGCAAGGGCACGCCGAAACTGATCGAGTTCAATGCCCGCTTCGGCGATCCCGAATGCCAGGTGCTGATGATGCGCCTGAAGGACGATCTTTTGACGCTGCTGAACGCGGCGGTGGATGGGCAGCTTTCGCACATGTCGGCGCGCTGGCGCGACGAAACGGCGCTGACGGTGGTGATGGCGGCGAAAGGCTATCCGGCTTCACCGGAAAAGGGTTCGGTTATCCGCAATGTCGACGCAGCGGCAGGCAAGGGCGTGGAAGTATTCCATGCCGGTACGGCTTTGCGGGATGGCGAACTTGTTGCCAATGGCGGACGTGTTCTCAACGTGACGGCAACGGGCCTGACTGCCGGCGAAGCGCAGACCAAGGCCTATGCCGCCGTTGACCTTATCGATTGGCCGCAGGGTTTCTGCCGCCGTGACATCGGCTGGCGCGCGGTTGACAGGGAATTCGTGAAATGAGCGTGACCATCTACCACAACCCTTCCTGCGGCACCTCGCGCAACACACTCGCCATGATCCGCGCCTCGGGCGAGGAGCCGGAAATCATCGAGTATCTGAAGGCACCGCCGTCGCGGCAAAGGCTGGTCGAACTGCTTGCGCTGTTGGGCATGAAGCCGCGCGAACTGCTGCGCAGGAAGGGTACGCCGTATGCGGAGCTTGGACTGGACGATCCGAAGTGGAGTGACGACGAGATCATCGACTTCATGATGGCGCATCCGATCCTGATTGAGCGTCCTATTGTCATAACGCAAAAGGGCGCGGCGCTGACGAGGCCTTCGGAAGCTGTTCTCGACCTGCTTGCCAATCCCGACATCGGTGATTTCACCAAGGAAGACGGTGAGGTCGTCAAAGCGCGACGGACTGTCTAGGGCCAGTAAGGGCGCGCGTCATTCTTGATCGACCCGGTCGCGACCGGGTCGACGCCCGGATCGGCATCGGCTTTGGCAACCAGCGTCGTCCGGGCTTCTTGGCTGGCGAAGGCATATTCCGCCATACCGTACCGATA
>MKRZ01000024.1:8660-44640 GCA_001897075.1 Mesorhizobium sp. 61-13
AATGTCCAGCCGGACCGGAACTTGGCCCAGCCGGTGCTGACTGCGGCGACGAGCTCTCCGATGGTCGGTGGCGTGGCGACCGATGCATAGGTAATTTCGACCTTGCCCTTGAGGCCTTCGCTGCGTGCGATCGGGACCGGGACGCTGGCCAGATAGTCGGTCGGCACGTCGATGAGGTGGCCGAACGGCCAGGCGGTGCGCAATTCATCCGCCGCCATCGGGGCGACGTTCACGTCGATGTCCAGCGGGGTGCCGGGCGGTCGATAAGGGCAACGGCGGCTGTTGCAGTTGGCCTGCGCGGAAAACTGCCACAGCGCGTAGCTATCCCAATTACCTTTCGGGAAATGCATGTCGATGTCGGGCTTGTAGCGGGCATACCAGAGCGGCAGCCGCGACAGGAGGCGATAGCGATAGCGGTTGTCGGCGATGTGCTTGGCGGTTGAGCCATTGGTGTAAAGGATGGGGAACCGGCCGATGCGGCGATGCACCTGGCGCACGAATTCTTCGGCGTCGTCCAGCGACATCCACTGATCGGGATCGTTGTCCTCAATGTCGAGGGCGAGCAGGTCCTCCGGCGCCGGTTCGGCGAAGTCGATGAAGTTGTTGGCCTGATCGACCGGATTGCCGGGGCGGGCGAGATGGTAGGCACCCCATTCAAGGCCGAGCGCCTTCGCCACCGTGCGGCGGGTGTGGAACAATTCGCGCGCCACCGCATGGCGCTTCCAAAGTGCCTTGCAAAGCTTGACGGCCTCTTCGTCGCCGGAGCAGGCGTAGGGCGGCGGCAGGCCGTCGGAGGCCTTGTTGATGAAGGCAACGATGCGCTTGTCGGAGGCCAGCGCGTTCCAGTCGATGGAGTTATACTCGTAGGCGTCGATGACCAGCGCCCGGTTGGGCTTCTTCCACGGTTCGGAGAAATCGGACGCCTTGGCAGGCAAAAGCGCGGCAAGCGTTGCCGCTGCCGCCATCAGTGCTGCCCGCAAGAAAGGTCGCCCCGGAAATCCCAAGCCTGATTCCCTCATGATTTGGCGCAAATACTGGAGATTTATGGTTAACGAATTGCCTGCAGGGCGAATTGACGGCCGAGCCAGCCATCCGATGGGTCATCGCTTGCCGACAGGCATGAACGGTTCGGGGGCCGGCTGCTGCTGTACGCTGCCTTCGGAGAGCCGCTTCTTGTGATGGACCAGCGAACAGTGAGGCGAGCAGAGCAGGCCGCGATCCGACCAATAGGCCGGGCCGTTTTCGGGCGTGCCTTCATAATATGCGAACCCATCGGCCCGAAACGGGCGGCCGCATTCAATACAATGGTCTGATCGAGCGAGCATGGCGATGTCTTATGCAATCCTGTATGTATCGCACAACAGGCGGGCCTGAAAAATCGGTGTGGCAACTATTGACGTTTACGTAAAGTGCAGTCAAGCAAGGCTGACCGATGCGTTTCGGCCAGACTTGTTACCTACGATCCAGCTCGAAAATGATGGCAGTCTCAGGAGCCAAAGCGGATGTATCGCGCACCTGTCGAGGAAATAGCCTTCACATTGAAACATGTAGCCGGTCTCAGGGAAGCTCTGGCGGCGGGTGCATTCGGTGATCTCAGCGAGGATTTGATCGACGCCGTACTGCACGAAGCGGGGCGGTTCGCATCGGAAGAAATCGCTCCGCTCTACAAGGCGGGCGATGAAAAGGGTGCCGTGCTGAAAGACGCGGCTGTGACCACGCCGCCCGGCTGGCGAGATCTCTACAAGAACTGGGCCGAAGGGGGCTGGAACGCGGTGGCCGCGCCGGAGGAACATGGCGGGCAAGGCTTGCCGATGATGCTTTCGGTCGCTGTGCTCGAAATGTGGAATTCGGCGTCGGTGGCGTTTTGCCTTGGCCCGATGCTGACGATGGGCGCGGTCGAGGCGCTGGACAAGCACGCGACCGAAGAACTGAAGCAGACCTATCTGGCCAAGTTGGTTTCAGGCGAGTGGATGGGAACCATGAACCTGACCGAGCCGCAGGCCGGTTCGGATTTGGCGGCCCTGCGCACGCGTGCGGAGCCGGCCGGCGACGGCACCTATCGCATTTTCGGCCAGAAGATATTCATCACTTACGGCGAGCACGATTTCACCGACAACATCGTGCATATGGTCTTGGCGCGCCTACCGGATGCGCCGGCCGGAACACGCGGCATTTCGCTGTTCCTTGTGCCGAAGTTCCTGGTCAACAAGGATGGCTCGCTGGGCGCCCGCAACGATTTGTTCTGTTCCGGGCTGGAGGAAAAGCTCGGCATTCATGGTTCGCCGACCTGCACCATGATCTATGGCGACGGCTTTGCCGGCAAAAAGCCGGGCGCCATCGGGTGGTTGATCGGCGAGGAGAACAAGGGTCTGGCCTGCATGTTCACGATGATGAACAACGCCAGGCTCAATGTCGGCATGCAGGGCGTTGGCATCGCCGAGATGGCGTTCCAGAAGGCGCTCGCCTTTGCCAACGAACGCAGGCAGGGCAAGGCTGCAGGCTATTCCGGCAACGGCATGGCGCCGATCGTCTACCACCCGGACGTGCAGCGCAATCTGCTTACCATGAAAGCGCTGACGCAGATTTCGCGCGCCATCAGCTATAGCTGTGCCCATGCCATCGACATGGCGCGGGTGTCGGAAGGCAATGTAGCCGCCAAATGGCTCGACCGCGCCAACCTGCTGACGCCGCTGGCCAAGGCGTTCTCGACCGACGCCGGTGTCGATGTCGCTTCGCTCGGCATCCAGGTGCATGGCGGCATGGGCTTCATCGAGGAGACCGGTGCGGCGGCGCTCTTGCGCGATGCGCGCATTGCGCCGATCTATGAAGGCACCAACGGCATCCAGGCGATCGATCTTGTCGCGCGCAAGTTGCAACTGCGCGAAGGCGAGGAAGTGCACAGCTATATCGACGACCTTGTAGCAATCGCGAGTGCGGTGCGCACATCCGGGCAGGGCGGTTTCGGCCAGACCGCAGACCTGCTCGACCAGGCGCTGGACGATCTTTCCGAGGCCACGCGGTTTCTTCAATACCAGATCGAAAAAGGCCAGGTCGAAGAGGCGCTCGCTGGGGCGACGCCCTATCTCAGGCTATTTTCGCTTGCCGCCGGCTGCGCCTATCTGGCGCGTGCGGCGATTGCCGACCCGTCCGAACCCCGGCTCACTCTTTGCCGCTTCTTTGCCGAGAACATGCTGGCCGAGGTGGCGGCGCTCAAGGACCGGGTCATCGAAGGGGCTTCGAGCCTTATCCAGGCTGGCAAGACGCTGATTTCGGTCTGAAACCGTTCCATCCAGAGGCACAAAGATTTTGACAGACCATATCCTGATCGAACGGCGCGGCGCGGTGCAGATCATCCGCATGAACCGGCCGGAGAAGAAGAATGCGCTGACGCGCGCCATGTATGGCGCGATGTCGGCGGCGCTCGGCAAGGGTGATGCCGACCCATCGGTGCGCGTCCACGTCTTCCTTGGTGTGCCGGGCGCGTTTTCCGCCGGCAACGACCTTTCCGACTTCCTCGCTGTCGCAACCGGCGCCGAAGGCGGCAATGAGGTCTGGGATTTCCTGATGGCGCTGGCCAATTCGCAAAAGCCGATGGTTTCGGGCGTGGACGGCATTGCGGTGGGTATCGGCACGACGCTCAACCTGCATTGCGACCTGACTTTCGCCACGCCGCGCACCGTGTTCCGCACGCCCTTCGTCGACCTGGGGCTTGTGCCCGAAGCTGGTTCAAGCCTGCTTGCGCCGCAGATACTCGGCCGGCAGGGGGCGTTTGCGCTGCTCGGTTTGGGCGAGGGGATTTCTGCTGAACATGCCAGGCGGGTGGGATTGATCTACGACGTGGTCGAGGAGGACGGCCTTGAGGGTGCGGTGCTGGCTGCGGCGGAGGATATTGCCGCCAAGCCGCCCGAAGCGCTCAAGATCGCGCGCGACCTGATGCGCGGCCCGCGCGACGAACTGGTTGCCCGCATCGGGGAAGAAGCCGAACATTTCCGCCAGCGGCTGAAGTCGGCCGAGGCGCATGCGGCCCTGTCAGCCTTCATGAGCCGCAAGAAGGCTGGATAAGCAGCAGTTCTACCCCTGACCGGTCCCGGCCCTGCTTGCCGGTCCGCCTTCTCCCACAGGGGAAGGAAGGGCTTCAGGCTCTACGGATAAAGCCGGGTCTTGCCCCACCCGCCGTCTGGTTGGTGGGTAAACACGATGCGGTCATGCAGGCGGAATGGCCGGTCGTGCCAGAACTCGATGGTTTGCGGCATGATGCGAAAGCCCGACCAGTGTTTCGGACGTGGGATTTCGCCGATGGCATAGCGGGCGGTGTATTCGGCGACCGCCTTCTCCAGCGCGAACCGGCTCTCGAGCGGCCTTGATTGCT
Organism: Mesorhizobium sp. 61-13; assembly: GCA_001897075.1. Lineage (GTDB taxonomy): Bacteria > Pseudomonadota > Alphaproteobacteria > Rhizobiales > Rhizobiaceae > Mesorhizobium. The sequence goes on from MKRZ01000024.1 coordinate 13,030, forward strand.
TCGAAGCCCATGCACCGATGCGGCTGCCGCGTGGACGGGACGCATAATAGGCGTCGGCTTCCGCATCGCTGGCGATCTCGACCGGGCCGCGCACCCGTACCTGTCGCCGCAGCGATTTCCAATGGAAGCACATCGCCGCCTTCATGTTGCCGAGGATTTCGCGGCCCTTGGCGCTTTCGAAATTCGTGTAGAAAATGAAGCCGCGCTTGTCGAAACCCTTGAGCAGCACCATGCGCACGTCGGGCAGGCCGTCGGCATCAACGGTCGCAAGCGCGACACCGTTCGGGTCATTGGGTTCGGACTTGGTTGCGTCGTCCAGCCATTCAGCGAACAGGCGGTAGGGTTCGGCGGATTCGGTGAAATCTGATTGCGACGTCAATTCTGCATTGCCTTCGAAGAGGGTCCGGTGAGTGGCGGGACCGGTTGCGTATGTTAGCGCATTCAATGCGCCAGCTTGATCGGCACACCCTAGCCGCACGCATCGTTGTCAGGCAAACCGGATTCGCCAACTGGACCTATAGCTATTTGGTGTTGTTTCGCCTCTGTTGGTAAAGGTGCGGGTAGCTGTCGATCGGCCATGCGGTTCGGGCGAAGCGCCGCTATATGGGTTCGCCCTCGCCGTCCGGGCCGTCTGAAACGTCGGATCCAAGCATTTCGACGTTTGCCACCGGGAAGGTGCGCTGGGTCACTTCAACGATGTTGTCGATGTGGTCCGAAGCCAGATACTCGTCATCGATCTCGACACAAATTCTCAAGGTGACGATGACGGATGTCGGCATCTTCAGTCGGCCCAGCTTTCCCTGTCGGGATAACACCGTTGGCCGAGCGCGCCCTTGTCGATGGCGGTAAGACGGCAGGCTTCCGCCTGATAGTCTTTTCTCGAACGCAGATGGCCCCGGTAGAACCAGAATTCGCGCGTGGCCCCGTCATCGCTTGTCGACATGGCGCGCACATAGTCGCCGCTGCTTTCCAGCACGACCGCGGTCAGGGATTGGGTACTGATGACGCAGTTCGGATATTGCGCCATGGCCTCCACCGCCCGCAGCTTCGCCATTCCGAGAAACCGGTCGAGGTCCGCGATCGTGTCACAGATTGAATAGGGGCCGCTGCCCGCATTGCTCACCAAAACCCCTGCCTTATAGGCCCAAGGCTTAGCTCTGGCGGCCGTCGTGCCCAAAACAAGCACGGCTGCAGCCAGCACCGCATATCTAAGCATTCCCACTCTGCACAAGGCACTCATGCCCTGTGCAGCTCCCCGAATTAATCTAGATTAGTGCTACATCCTGAAGTAATTTGCTTGCAATGAATTTTTTCACGCTGAGGTTGCTGGCGCCATCAATTGGTCGAGAGGGTTTAGAAACGACTTCTTTCCGCCCTTTTGTCGGCATTCTCGACATGCTTGCCACAAGCGTGGATGCAAAACGCCGTGCGGCAATCTTCTGTTAACCCGCTGTCGTTCATAGTTTATTCAAACTTTATTTCCGGGCCGGGAGACTGCCGATTGTCGCGTAGCGCGCAGCCTTTTGACAGTTGGCAGTACCGCACTATCGCGTCGTTCGGCGCCAAGTTCGCTATCCTGGTTTGCGTTGCAGCGCTGGCAGGGTGCGGAGTGGGCGGATTCAGCCTGGAAAAGGCCGAGGTCGACCGCGCAATCGTCACCAGCAACGTGCAGGCGAGCGCGACTGTGGCCGATGGCGGCATGGTCGCCGACCAGTTGACTATCCGCAATGCGGTATCGTCGGCCGACCTCCAGGAAAGCGCGGGCCGCTCGCTGTCATGGGCAAATGCCGATACGGGCTCGCGCGGATCGATAACCGGGCTGACGGAAAGTCGCAACAAGGGCGAGTTGTGCCGTGATTTCGCCGCAACGCGCGAAAGCTTCGACGGGATAGCACTCTATAACGGGCGCATCTGCATGGTCGGTGCCGGCGTCTGGCGGATCGATGACTTCAAGGCGGCGTAGTCTCGCCTGTTTTCGTGCAGCACTGGAATTTCTTCCTATTGAAGCGCATATACCATCAGACCCTAACCCCTCTCGCTAGCAGGCAGGATTGATGCGCGACCCCTATGAGGTGCTGGGCGTTGCAAAGAACGCTTCGGCCAAGGAAATAAAATCGGCGTACCGCAAGCTCGCCAAAAAGGATCATCCGGACCAGAATCCGAACGATCCCAAGGCTAAGGACCGTTTCTCCGCGGCAAATCAGGCCTATGAGATTCTCGGCGACGAGAAGGCGCGCGCCGCATTCGACCGTGGCGAGATCGATGCCGACGGCAAGCCGCGCTTCCAGGGTTTCGAAAGAGCTGCCGGTGGCGGTGATCCGTTTGCCGGGTTTCGTCGCCAGCAAGGACCCGGAGGGCCGCATTTCGAGTTTCGCAGCAGTGGTGCCGGCCCGCAGGGTTTCGACAGCGACATTTTCAGCCAGATTTTCGGAGGCGCTTTTGGCCAGCAGCAAGCGGGCGGCCAGGGGCATGGACCCGGCGGGGATCGCAGGCGTGCGTCGTTGCAGGGCGCTGACTTAAACGTGGTGCTGGACATCACGATCGAAGAGGCCGCCACCGCGCCGAAGGTTACGGCCCAGTTCCCGGATGGCCGCAAGGTTGCGGTGAAACTGCCGACCTATGTCGAGGACGGCCAGACGATCCGGCTGAAAGGTCAGGGCGAGCAGGCGGCGGGCGGCGCCGGCGATGCACTGGTGAAGATCAGGTTCCGCCGCCACCCACGCTACCGGGTCGAAGGGCGCGACCTGCACGCCGATCTGCCGGTATCGCTGAAGGATGCCGTGTTTGGCGCAAAACTGCCCGTCGAGACGCCAGCCGGCAAGCTGGCGCTCAACGTGCCGGAATGGTCGAGTTCCGACAAGGTGCTTCGTCTCAAGGGCAAGGGATTGCCGGAAAAGACGGGCGGCCACGGCGATCTGTACGTGCATGTGCGGCTGATGCTGCCCGAAGGCGGCGACAAGGAGCTCGAGGCCCTGCTGCGGAACAAGTGATGCGACTTCACGTTGTGGGCAGGCGTTTGGGTGCTTGAAGCCGCTGTAAGGCTGTGCGATAGGGCACCTCCCAAGCAAAAACGTGCGGAGAACGCTGAAATGGCGGGTGGACAGGGCCTTATGGCCGGCAAGCGCGGCCTTATTTTGGGCGTCGCCAACAATCGCTCTATCGCTTTCGGCATTGCCAAGGCCTGCGTCGACCAGGGTGCCGAGATTGCGCTGACCTATCAGGGCGAGGCGTTCAAGAAGCGCGTCGAACCTTTGGCGGCGGAACTGGGCGCGCATGTCAGCGGCCATTGCGACGTCACCGATCCGGCGAGCCTGGATGCGGTGTTTGCCGACGTCGCCGCCCATTTCGGCAAGATAGACTTCCTCGTCCATGCCATCGCTTTTTCCGACAAGGAAGAGCTTGACGGCCGCTATGTCGAAACCACGCGCGCCAATTTCAACCGCACGATGGAAATCTCGGTGTTTTCCTTCACCGACATCGCCAAGCGCGCCGAGGCGATCATGAATGACGGCGGCTCGCTTTTGACCCTGACCTACTACGGCGCCGAAAAGGTCATGCCGCATTACAACGTAATGGGCGTTGCCAAGGCGGCGCTGGAGGCGAGCGTGCGCTATCTGGCAGTCGATCTGGGTGGTCGCGGCATCCGCGTCAACGCCATCTCGGCCGGCCCGATCAAGACGCTGGCTGCTTCCGGCATTGGCGACTTCCGCTACATCTTGAAGTGGAACGAGTACAATTCGCCGCTGAAGCGGACCGTGACGCCGGAAGAAGTTGGCGATTCAGGGCTCTATCTCCTGTCCGACCTGTCGCGCGGCGTTACCGGCGAGGTTCACCACGTCGATTCCGGCTATCACGTCGTCGGTATGAAGGCGGTGGATGCGCCGGATATTTCGACTGTAAAAGACTAAATCCCAGTTCCGGGCCCTGTCCCGCTACGCGAACGAGTGCCGGACGCCATGTCTCCGCTTGTCTACATCGTGCGCCACGGCCAGACCGACTGGAACGTGGCAGAGCGGCTGCAAGGGCAGGCAGATATCGACATCAATGCGAAGGGGCGCGGCGAGGCGACGGGCAATGGCCGCAGGTTGGCCGAACTGATTGCCGATCCGCAGGATTTCGATTTTGTCGCCAGCCCGATGATCCGCACCCGCCATACGATGGAGCTGGTGCGGCAGGCGATGGGGCTTCCCGCTTCGGGCTACAGCACCGATCCGCGCCTGATGGAGATGAATTTTGGCGACTGGCAAGGCTATACGATTGCCGAGGTTGAGGAGCGCTATCCGGGCTCCACGCGGGGACGTGTTCTGGACAAGTGGGACTTCAGGCCGCCGGGCAATGCTGCCGAAAGCTACCAGATGCTTCTGGAGCGGGTGCGCCCGTTTTTCCAGGCTCTAGAGCGCCGGACCGTGTGCGTAACCCATGGCGGGGTGATCCGGGCGCTGTTCAGGCTTGTGGAAAAGGTTCCGAAGGCCAAGGCCGGGTCGCTCGATACCCCACAGGACCGCATCCTGCGCTGGCAGGACGGCCATCTCGAATGGCTTTGATCTAGGCGTTGCCTATTCCGGCAACTGCATATCGGTGATGACGTTGCCGGCGTCGGTGACGTCGAAGGCAATGACGATATCCATGCCGGGCTGCAGCGAATCGACGTCCATTTCGGCGTTCAGCTTGTAGGCCTTGCCGTCATCCAGCGTCAGCGTCATCGCTTCCTTGTCGACTTTCTTGATCACGCCTTCCGTCTGGCCTGCAAAGGCAGCGGTTGAAATGAAAAGCACAGCGGCAATTGCGCCAAGGAGCGTACGCCCGATCCGGGTAAGCATTGTCGTCCTCTTGGTTTCTTGCGCCCGGCTGATTTGCTGCGGGCGATTTGGGGCTCAGCGAAGAGAGCAGAAACCAGCCCAATGTGTCAAAGCTTGGACAGGCACGATCACAGTTTGACCACTGCAAAAAACGCCAATAGAAGGCGCAGAAGAACCGATCAGCCGTCGGGCGGGGCCTGTTTTTATGTCTCACAACACTTTCGGTCATCTTTTTCGCGTGACCACATGGGGCGAGAGCCACGGCGCGGCCCTGGGCTGCGTCGTCGACGGCTGCCCGCCCGGCATCCGCTTCACGCTTGCCGACATCCAGGCCGAGCTTGACCGCAGGCGGCCTGGCCAGTCGCGTTTCGTGACGCAGCGACGTGAGCCGGATGAGGTGAAGGTGCTGTCCGGTTTCGTGTTCGACGAAGACGGCACGACGATGATTACCACCGGCACGCCGGTTTCGATGATGATCGAAAACGTCGACCAGCGCTCCAAGGACTATGGCGAGATCGCGCGCCAGTATCGTCCCGGCCATGCCGACTACACCTATGACGTGAAATACGGCCTGCGCGACCATCGCGGCGGCGGCCGATCCTCGGCGCGCGAGACGGCGGCGCGTGTGGCGGCCGGCGCGCTGGCCCGCAAGGTGGTGCCCGGACTGGTGGTGCGCGGCGCGCTTGTTTCGATGGGCGACAAGAAGATCGACCGTGCGAACTGGAACTGGAACTTCATCGGCGACGCCGAAAATCCGTTCTTCACGCCGGACCCTGCATCTGTGCCGGTGTTCACGGCCTATCTCGATGGTATACGCAAGGCCGGGTCTTCGGTCGGGGCGGTGATCGAGATTGTCGCCGACGGCGTTCCGGCAGGCCTCGGCGCGCCGATCTATGCCAAGCTCGACCAGGACATTGCATCCAACCTGATGTCGATCAACGCCGTGAAGGGCGTCGAGATCGGCAACGGCTTCGAGGCGGCGACCATCACCGGCGAACAGAACGCCGACGAGATGCGCATGGGCAATGACGGCAAGCCTGTGTTTCTGTCGAACCATGCCGGTGGTATTCTTGGCGGCATCTCGACCGGCCAGCCGGTGATCGCGCGTTTCGCGGTCAAGCCGACGTCCTCGATCCTGACGCCGCGCAAGTCGATCGACAAGGACGGCAACGACGTCGACGTGATGACCAAGGGACGGCATGACCCGTGCGTTGGTATCAGGGCGGTGCCGATTGGCGAAGCGATGGTTGCCTGCGCCATTGCCGATCACTATCTGCGCCATCGCGGGCAGACGGGAAGATAGGGGAATAGGGGATTAAGGCAGTATGGCGGTAAGCGACTGCTGGTACTTGCCCCCCGCGCTCCAATTTCATATTGCCCTACTGCCCTATTCCCTTACTGCCCTGCGAGCGAAGCGAGCGCACCATGCCTTACGACCAGAAGAAAATCGTTGAAGCTCTGCGCGCCTTCGAGCGCGGAGAAATCGTCGTGGTGATGGACGATGACGGGCGCGAGAACGAAGGCGACCTGATCGTGGCAGCCGTTCACTGCACGCCGGAGAAGATGGCCTTCATCGTGCGCCATACATCCGGCATCGTTTGCGCGCCGATGCTGCGCGAGGATGCCAAGCGGTTGAACCTTGCGCCGATGGTGGCGGACAACGATTCCGCCCACACCACCGCTTTCACGGTTAGCGTCGATTTCAAGCATGGCACCACGACCGGCATTTCGGCGGATGACCGCACGCTGACCGTGCGCAATCTCGCCAACGGCAATGTCGGCGGCGCGGATTTCGTGCGCCCCGGCCACATCTTCCCGCTGATTGCCCGCGAGGGCGGCGTGTTGATGCGCTCCGGCCATACGGAAGCTGCGGTGGACCTTTGCAAGCTGGCCGGCCTGCCGCCGGTGGGCGTGATTTCCGAGCTGGTCAACGACGATGGCACGGTCAAGCGCGGCCCGCAGGTGGCGGCTTTTGCGGAACAGCATGGGCTGAAGCAGGTGTCGGTGGCCGATCTGATTGCCTATCGCCAGCGCCAGGAAACACTGGTCGAGCGCGTTGCCTGCACCGATATCGACACGACCGGCGGCAAGGCCAAGCTTTATGCCTACACGCTGCCCTGGGACCCGATGCAGCATCTGGCGATTGTTTTCGGCGATATCCGCGACGGCGTCGACGTGCCGGTTCGCCTGCATCCTGAAGATGTGGTCGCCGATGTTTTCGGGACTCGTCATCGGCTGGACGACATCATGCGGTCGATGGGCGAGCAGAAGCGGGGCGTCATCGTCTATCTGCGCGAAGGTTCGGTCGGCGTTGCACATCAGGACCGCAAGCGGCCGTCAGCTGACCATGAGGACCACGAGGAAGCGCGCCGCCGCGAGAACGAATGGCGCGAGATCGGGCTAGGCGCGCAGATCCTCAAGGATCTCGGCATTTCCTCGATCAAGCTGATCGCGTCGCGCGAACGGCACTATGTCGGGCTGGAAGGCTTCGGCATCCACATCGCCAGCACCGAGATCGCATAACAGGCGGCACTGCTGCTGTCCTGTTGACCCGCAATGGCATTGTCTTCATCCTCCCGCCGCTGGCGAGGGGAGAATCGGTCGATGTGGGATTTCAGCGTCGGTACCTCACTGTCCATCATGGCGCGGACGTGGCCGTTCATCCTTTTGCGCATGGTCGTCTATTTCGGCATCACGCTGGCCTATATTCTGGCGACGGGATCGGGTGCCGGCGTCGGCTATGGCGTCGGCCATATCTCTTCCGATCCTGACGGGCCGGCCTCCTTTGCCATATGGGGCGGCATTGTCGGCTTTGGCCTTGTGTCGATAGCCGTCTACTGGGTCCGCGAATACATTCTCTACATCGTCAAGGCAGGCCATATCGCGGTGATGGTGCATCTGGTCGACGGGCGCGAGGTTCCGGGCGGCCAGAACCAGATCAGCTACGCAAGGGGAGTGGTTACGCAGCGCTTTGCCGAGGCAAACGTGCTCTTCGTGGTCGACCAGTTGGTGAAGGGCGCGATCCGGGCAATCACGGGCCTGATCGGCGGCATCGCGGCCTTCCTGCCCATCCCCGGCCTCGACGGGCTGGTGCGTTTCGCCAACACGGTGGTGCGCATTTCGCTGACCTATGTCGACGAGATCATCCTCGGCTACAACATCCGCGTGAATTCCTCGTCTCCCTTCGAAAGCGCGCGCCAGGGCGTCGTGCTTTACGCGCAGAACGGCAAGGTGATGCTGAAGAACGCCATCTGGCTGGCGGTGATCATGTGGGTGGTGTCGTTCCTCGTCTTCCTGTTCATGATCGCGCCGGCGGGAGCACTCCTCTACTTCATGCCGGGCCAACTCGGCGGCTGGGCGTTTGTCTTCGCCATCGTGTTTGCATGGGCATTCAAGGCGGCACTGATCGAGCCGTTTGCCATCGCCTCGCTGATGCAGGTCTATTTCCGCACGATAGAAGGGCAGGTGCCCAATCCCGAGTGGGACCGCAAATTGGCGGACGCTTCCTCGAAGTTCCGCGATCTGAAGGACAAGGCGATCGGGTCGTTCGGAGCCGGATCGGGGACGAGACCCGCGCAGGGCGTTTGATTCTGTTGATCGTTGCGCCTTGGAGGCGTGAAAACATGGCCAAGAGCCGTCCACGCGCCTATATCGGGGCATGGTCACGCGCCTTTATACCCATCCGATCTATCTCGAGCATATAACGCCGCCCGGTCATCCGGAGCGCCCCGACCGGCTGCGCGCAATTGAGCGCGCGCTGGACGACGAGGCCTTTGCCGCGCTCGACCGCGTGCAGGCGCCAGAGGGCGACGAAGCGACAATTCTCTACGCGCATCCAGCCGATTTTGTGGACCGGGTACGGGCCGCCATTCCGGAAACCGGTATCGCTCGCATCGATGCCGACACGACGGCGAGCCCGAAAAGCTGGCAGGCCGCAATCACGGCGATTGGCGCGGCAAACGCTGCCGTGGACGATGTGTTCGAGGGCAGGGCGGCCAATGTGTTCGTCGCTGCAAGGCCGCCGGGACACCATGCCGAAAAGACCACGGCGATGGGCTTTTGCTTCTTCAATTATGCCGCCATTGCTGCTCGCCATGCCCAGAAGAAGCATGGCGCGGAGCGAGTCGCTATCGTCGATTGGGACGTGCACCACGGCAACGGTACGCAGGACATTTTCTGGGACGATCCGAGCGTGCTCTACTGTTCGACCCACCAGATGCCACTTTATCCGGGCACCGGCGCGAAGAACGAGACGGGTGCTGGCAATATCGTCAACGCACCGCTCGCCCCGCAAACCGGATCGGAGACCTTCCGAGAGGCGCTCGACACGCGCGTCTTGCCTGCGCTGGACAAGTTCGCGCCCGACCTGATCGTCATTTCCGCCGGCTTCGACGCGCATTACCGTGATCCGCTGGCCGAGATCAACCTCGACGAGGACGACTTCGACTGGGCAACCGGCCAGTTGATGGAACGCGCGGGACGCCATAGCGGCAACCGTCTCGTCAGCCTGCTGGAAGGCGGCTACGATCTGCAGGGACTGGCATTTTCGACCGCGGCCCATGTCGCGCGCTTGATGAAGGGATAGGACATGGCCGGCGAGGCGAACGAGGACGTCAAGGCGATGAGCTTCGAGCAGGCGCTCGATGCGCTGGAAAAGATCGTGGTCGATCTGGAGCGGGGCGATGTGGCGCTCGACCAGTCGATCCGCATCTATGAGCGCGGCGAGGCGCTGAAGGCGCATTGCGACCGCTTGCTGAAGGCTGCCGAGGACAAGGTCGAGAAAATCCGCCTGTCGCGTGACGGCAAGGCCGTAGGCACCGAGCCGCTTGACGGCGAGTAGAGCGATTTTTCAAGCCGCAGCGGGTAAACAGTCCGTCGCGGCTTTGCTGCTTTCCCGGGTTGCACATGGCGCATAGAGTGCATTGCATGTGCTGAAACAGGGAGCCGCATGATGAGCTTCTTTCCCGGAAATGATCCGAATATCGGCGATGCCTTCGCCTGCGACGCCATCGAACTGATGGTGATCCCGAACGCCCGCGATATTGACGGCTTCCAGGTGCGCCGCGCCTTGCCGACCGCAAAGCGGCGGCTGGTCGGCCCCTTCATCTTCTTCGACCGCATGGGACCGGCAATCCTGAGGGCGGGGCAGGCGCTCGACGTGCGCCCGCATCCGCATATCGGTCTTTCGACGGTGACCTACCTGTTCGACGGCAAGATCAGGCACCGCGATTCACTCGGCACGGAGATGGTGATCCAGCCGGGCGACGTGAATTTGATGACGGCTGGCCGCGGCATCGTCCATTCCGAGCGCACGCCGGAGGAATTGCGCGGCGCGCCGATGTCGGTCTCCGGCCTGCAGACATGGCTGGCGCTGCCGGATGGCAAGGAGGAGGTTGCGCCGCTGTTCGAGAACACGGCCAGCGCTGCCTTGCCGCAGTTCGACGCCGACGGGGTGAGCGGGCGGATCGTCATAGGCGGCTTTTCCGGCCTGAAATCGCCGGTCCATGCGGCATCCGAAACGCTTTATGCCGATATCAGGCTTGCGCCGGGCTCGAAGGTGCAGATTCCCGCCGATGCGGAGGAGCGCGCAATCTACACGCTGGAAGGCGAAGTTTCGATTTCCGGCGACCGCTTTCCGGCCGAACGGCTGCTGGTGTTCAAGCCGGGTGACGAGATCGTGATATCTTCGGAACACGGTGCGCATTTCATGCTGTTCGGCGGCGCTTCGCTCGGTTCCAAGCGCTATATCTGGTGGAATTTCGTGTCGTCTTCGAAAGAACGCATCGAGCAGGCCAAGGAAGAATGGAAAACCGGCCGCTTCGATATCGTGCCGGGCGATGAGGAGGAATACATACCGTTGCCGGAAGGCTGAGGCCTTCAGCGCCGCGAGACGTCACGGCGCATTTACATTGCAGCTTGCACGGCATATCCCCCTTGTCACCGACAGGAACATGGATGGGCTGCCGACTTGAACCCTAGACCCGACACCCCGCTTCTGGACAAGGTGAGCGTTCCGGCGGATTTGCGCGGCCTGCCTGAAACCGCATTGCCGCAACTGGCCGCCGAATTGCGCACGGAGATGATCGACGCGGTCTCACAGACCGGCGGCCATCTCGGCGCGGGGCTGGGCGTCGTCGAACTGACGGTGGCGCTGCACTACGTTTTCAACACGCCGCAGGATCGCATCATCTGGGACGTCGGCCATCAGGCCTATCCGCACAAGATCTTGAGCGGCAGGCGTGACCGCATCCGCACGCTAAGGCAAGAGGGCGGGCTGTCAGGCTTCACCAAGCGCGACGAGAGCGACTACGATCCGTTCGGCGCGGCGCATTCCTCCACTTCGATCTCTGCCGGTCTCGGCATGGCGGTCGCGCGCGACCTTTCGGGTGGCAAGAACAATGTTATCGCCGTCATAGGCGACGGCGCGCTGTCGGCGGGCATGGCCTATGAAGCCTTGAACAACGCAGGTGCATTGGGTTCGCGCTTAATCGTCATCCTGAACGACAACGAGATGTCGATTGCACCGCCTGTGGGCGCGATGAGCGCCTATCTGGCGCGCCTTGCTTCCGGTCGGACCTATCAAGGCTTTCGCGAACTCGGCAAGAAGCTGACCGGCTATCTCGGCGAGCGTGCCGACAGGGCGATCACCCGCGCGGTCGAACATGCGCGCGGCTATGTCACCGGCGGCACGCTGTTCGAGGAAATGGGCTTCTTTCATATCGGCCCCATAGATGGGCACAATCTGGAACACCTCGTTCCAGTCCTGAAGAACGTGCGCGACCACGGCACGGGACCTGTGCTGATCCATGTCGTGACCCAGAAGGGCAAGGGCTACGCGCCGGCAGAGGCCGCAGCCGACAAATATCACGGCGTCAACCGCTTCGACGTCATCACCGGCGCGCAGGCCAAGGCTCCGGCCAATGCGCCGAGCTACACCAAGGTGTTTGCTGAAAGCCTGATCCAGGAAGCGCGCGAGGATGAGCGCATTGTTGCCGTGACCGCAGCCATGCCGGGCGGCACCGGCCTCGACCTTTTTGGCGAAGCCTTCCCAAGCCGCACCTTCGATGTCGGCATTGCCGAGCAGCACGGGGTGACTTTCGCCGCCGGACTCGCAACCGAAGGCTACAAGCCGTTCGCCGCCATCTACTCGACCTTCCTGCAACGCGCCTACGATCAGGTTGTCCACGACGTTGCGATCCAGAAATTGCCGGTGCGTTTTCCCATCGACCGGGCCGGCTATGTCGGCGCGGACGGTGCGACGCATTGCGGCGCGTTCGACACGACTTTCCTGGCGTCGTTGCCGGGCTTCGTCGTCATGGCCGCCGCGGACGAAGCCGAGTTGCGCCATATGGTGCGCACCGCCGCGGGCTATGACGAAGGCCCCATTTCCTTCCGCTATCCGCGCGGCAACGGTGTCGGCGTCGAAATGCCCGAACGCGGTTCGATGCTGGAAATCGGCAAGGGCCGTATTGTCAAGGAAGGCACCAGGGTTGCGCTGCTGTCGTTCGGAACGCGCCTTGCCGATTGCCTACTGGCAGCCGAGGAACTGGGTGCGGCAGGGCTTTCGACAACTGTTGCCGATGCGCGTTTCGCCAAGCCGCTGGATCAGGATCTGGTGCGCAGGCTTGCCCGCTCGCACGATGTGCTGGTGACGGTGGAGGAGGGCGCCATTGGCGGCTTCGCCAGCCATGTGCTGCACTTCCTCGCGCATGAAGGATTGCTCGAAAGCGGCCTCAAGGTTCGCCCGCTGGTGCTGCCCGATGAGTTCACCGACCACGGCAAGCCGGAAAAGATGTATGCCGCAGCCGGCCTTGACGCGGCGGGCATCGTGCAGGCCGTCTTTGCAACGCTTGGACGTTCCGTTGGCGCGCAGCGAGCATGATTCACCGGATTAAGCGGGTGAATCGGTTTGCAAGCATGGCAATCTAAGCCTCTGGTTCGAATCGATTTTGTTCCATTGAGATGGCGCTTGCCTTCGTCGTCGGCTTTCGCCAATGAAGGCCGATGAAGCCTTTCCAGCCAGCCAGTGCGCGCCAGCGGCTTGACGAACTGCTCGTCAATCGTGGGCTGTTCGCCAGCCGCTCGCGTGCCCGCGACGCTGTGGAGCGCGGCACGGTGAGCGTGGAAGGCGCGGTGGTGCGCAAGCCGGGCCAAGCTGTTTTGCCCAACGTACCGATCTCCGTGGACGATCCCGCGCAGGCCTATGTGTCGCGCGCTGCGCTGAAGCTGATCGCCGGCCTCGATCATTTCCGCTTCGATGTTTCGGGTTGCGAGGCGCTTGATGTCGGTGCATCGACCGGTGGGTTCACGCAGGTGCTGCTTGAGCGCAGCGCGGCCCATGTGACGGCGATCGATGTCGGCCACGGCCAGATGCATGAGAACATCGCCAACGACCCGCGCGTGACATCCATCGAGGGCCTTAACGCGCGCGACCTGAGCTCGGTTGAGCTTGGCGGACGGGCGCCCGATTTCATCGTTTCCGATGTCAGCTTCATTTCGCTGAAACTGGCGCTGCCGCCGGCGCTTTCCTTGGCCCGGACCGGAGCGCGGGCGCTGCTTCTGGTCAAGCCGCAGTTCGAGGCCGGCAAAGACGCCATCGGCAAGGGCGGGCTTTTGAAGGACGCGGCGGATGCCGGGCGGGTGGCCGCGGATTTGCAGACCTGGCTGGACGCGTTGCCGGGTTGGCGCGCGCTGGGGCTTTGCCCGTCACCTATCGAAGGCGGCGACGGCAACCGCGAATTCCTGCTTGGGGGCATCAAGGACAGATGAGCACGCGCTTCACGGTTCAGAGGCTCGGCGCGCAAGGCGACGGCGTTGCGGAGATGGACGGCGGGCACGTCTTCATTCCCTTCACCTTGCCGGGCGAAGTGGTGACGGCTGCGCGTGAACGGGATCGCGCCACGCTGATGGCGCTGCTTGAGCCGTCCCCGCTGAGGGTGGAGCCGGCCTGCCGTCATTTCGGCGAGTGCGGCGGTTGTGCTCTCCAGCATCTGGAAGAAAGCGCCTATCGCGCATGGAAACGGGAAAAGGTTGTTCAGGCGCTGAAGGCGGTCAGGATCGACTGCGAGGTTGGCGAGCTTGTGCCATGCTCTCCACACACGCGCCGCAGGGTGACGCTAAGTGCGCGCCGCACCGAAAAGGGCATGTTGCTCGGCTTCAACCGCCATCTGTCGGCAGAGATCGTTCCGCTGGACGAATGCCCGGTGACATTGCCCGAGATCGTTGGCGCTTTCGACATGCTGCGCAAGCTGGCGGGTGAAATCTGCGCCACGCCGCGCTCGTTCCACATGTCCGTGACTGCGACGGCCTCCGGGCTCGATGTTGCGGCTGCAGGATCGGGCAAGATGGATGAGCGCCAACGCCGTGCGGCTTCGGACTTCGCGCTCCGTCACGGGCTAGCGCGGCTATCGGTGGAAGGCGAAATCATCGTCGAGCCGAAGAAGCCGGTGGTGATGTTCGGCACCGTCGCCGTTGCCGTCCCGCCAGGTTCGTTCCTGCAGGCCACCGAGCCGGCGGAGCAGGCGATGATTGATCTGGTTGGCCCACACCTTTCGCGGGCGAAGAAGGTTGCTGACCTCTTTGCCGGTTGCGGTAGCTTCGCGCTGCGCCTTGCTGCGAAATCGGAGGTGCATGCGGTTGAGGGCGATGCAGCCGCCCTTTCTGCGCTGGACAAGGCGTTTCGGTTTGCCTCTGGGTTGAAACGCGTGACCGGGGAGCGCCGCGACCTGTTTAGGCGACCGCTGACCTTCAAGGAACTGAACGCTTTCGATGGCGTCGTCTTCGATCCGCCGCGTGCCGGAGCGGAAGACCAGTCGAAACAACTTGCGCGCTCGGATGTGCCCTTCGTTGCCGCCGTATCGTGCAATCCAACGACGCTCGCTCGCGACCTCGCCATCCTCATCGCTGGCGGTTACCAGTTGAAGAGCGTGACGCCGATCGACCAGTTCCTATGGTCGCCGCATGTCGAGGCGGTGGCGCTGCTGGAAAAGCCGAGGAAGCGAAGGTAAGCGCTCGCGCTTGAATTGAGCAGGCTTTGCGCTTATTTTGACACTAAGTTGTCAATTTGAGCAAGGAGATGTCGTCATGACCTCCGCAGTCCTTGAAATTCCAGCCTCGCGCTTCGGCGAAGGCAAATCGCCATTCTTGTCGGCGCGGCGCGTGGCCGAACTGCTTGGGGTAAACCTGAGCGAACTGGCCGGACTGATCGGTGTCGCCCGCAACACGCTGGCGGCGAAGGCCGGCGCGCGCAAGGTCGACGCCGCACTGAGCCCTGTCGTCCGCATCCTGGCGATGGCAGGCGAAATGGCGGGCGATGAGCAGCGCGCGGCGATCTGGTTCAAGCACCAGCCGATCCCCGGCTGGGCGGGCAAGACCGCCTACGATCTCGTAGGCGAGGGCAAGGCCGACAAGGTGCTTGCCTATCTGGAGGCTGTGCGTTCTGGCGTCTATGCCTGACGTTCCTTCCAAGCTGACGTTGTGGCGCGCCTTCGTGCCGCAATGGGCGCATCTGCCTTTGTCGGGCGAGGGTGCTGCTCGCTTCGGCGGGCGCTGGAATCCGGTCGGCGCGCCGACGATCTATGCGGCCCGCGAGCTTTCCACGGCGTGGGCGGAGTACAATCAGGGTTTCGTTCAGCACCCGGCCCTGATCGCGCAATTGGAACTGTCGTGCGCTCGCTTGGCCGACCTGACCGACGAAGAGGCGCTTGCCAGATTGGGTGTCAGCGAAACAGTCCACAAATGCGAGTGGCGCGATGCACTCGACCGCAAGGAAGTTCCGCAAACCCACAAGCTGCGTAAGCGGCTATTGAAGGACGGTTGGCACGGCGTTGTCTACCCGTCCTTCATGTCACCGGGCGGTAACTGTGTCGCGCTGTGGCGCTGGAACGACAAGGGCGGCCCGCGCCTCGATATCATCGATCCCGACCACAGGATGCCGAAGTCGCCGGCTTCGTGGGTCTAATGCATGTCTCCCGAAAGTGGACACCGGTTTCGGGACAAAGACATGCATGAAATCAAGGAACCAAAGTGCCAACCGATTGTTTGTGAAAACAATCGGTTGGCACTTTTAGGTGAATCAGTTCGGGAAGCTGTTTCCGGTCAGACCTGTGTGCCGCCGACCGTCATCTGGTTCATGCGCAGATGCGGCTGGCCGACGCCGACAGGCACGCCCTGTCCGGCCTTGCCGCACATGCCGATGCCGGTGTCGAGTTTCATGTCATTGCCGATCATGGAAACGCGATGCATCGCGTCCGGCCCGTTGCCGATCAGCATCGCGCCCTTGATCGGCTGGGTCACCTTGCCGTCCTCGATCATGTAGGCTTCGGTGCAGCCGAACACGAACTTGCCGGAAGTTATGTCGACCTGGCCGCCGCCGAAGGAGACGGCGTAGATGCCGTTCTTCACTGAGGCGATGATCTCGTCTGGCTCCATGTCGCCTGCGGTCATGTAAGTGTTGGTCATGCGCGGCATAGGTTGGTGGGCATAGCTTTCGCGCCGACCGTTGCCGGTGGCGGCCATTCCCATCAGGCGCGCGTTGAGCCTATCCTGCATGTAGCCGACCAGCTTGCCGTCCTCGATCAGAACGTTGCGGGCCGACGGCGTGCCTTCGTCGTCAACGGTGATCGAGCCGCGCCGCTCGGCCATGGTGCCGTCATCGACGACGGTGACGCCCTTCGCCGCAACCTGCTGGCCCATCAGTCCGGCGAAGGCGGAGGTCTTCTTGCGGTTGAAGTCGCCTTCCAGCCCGTGGCCGACCGCTTCGTGCAACATGACGCCCGGCCAGCCGCTGGAGAGCACGATATCGAAGGTGCCGGCGGGGGCGGGAATGGCCTCGAGATTGACCAGTGCTTGCCGCAGCGCTTCCTTGGCTGCCTCTTTCCAGCTGTCTTCGACCAGGAATTCGCCGAAGCCCTTGCGGCCGCCCATGCCGAAGGAGCCGCTTTCCTGTCGGTCGCCGTCGCCAACGACGACAGAGACGTTGATTCTGACCAGCGGGCGGATGTCGCGCACCGTCTGGCCGTCGCCGCGCAAGATCTCGACATGCTGCCACGACGATGCCAGCGAGGCGGTGACCTGGCGCACGCGCGGGTCCTCCGCGCGCAGCCATGCGTCGATTTCCTGCAACAGCTTCGACTTGGCTTCAAAGGACGGCGACGGGATGGGGTTCTCGTCGCTGTAGAGATGGCGGTTGGTGCGCTGCGGCGCTGCCGCCAGCGTTCCCGAATAGCCGCCCTTCACCGCCGAGACGGCGTCGGACGCGCGCAGGAGCGCGGTTTCGGACAATTCGCTGGAATGCGCATAGCCGGTCGCTTCGCCGGCAACAGCGCGCAAGCCGAAGCCCTGGTCGGTGTTGAAGTTCGCCGTCTTCAGCCGGCCATTGTCGAACATCAGCGCTTCGCTCTCGCTGTATTCGAGATAAAGCTCGCCGTCGTCGGCGCCTTTCAGCGTGTCGGCGACGATATTCTTGATGCGGTCGTCGGAAATATCGAATTGGCTGATAAGGCTGGTCATGACGCGGCTACCTTCGAGGCAAATCTTTGCACCCGATGTAGGCGCGCAAGGGCCGCTCGGCAATGCACCTTGCTGAAACGATACTCAGGGCAGCGCAGCGAAGCCGTCGGCGAAACCCTTGAGGTCAACCGGTATGCCAATGCCCTCTTCCGGCGTCTGGAAGATGATGAATGTGGCGGCGGTGCCGGTCTTGAGCGTATCGAGCAGGGACTTCTCGAGGATAACCTCGGCGTAGCAGCCGTCCTGGAAGCAACGCACGAAATAGGCGCGGCCGATGTCCTTGCCGTCGACATTGAGGCCGAGTCCGTTCGGAAGCAGGACGCCCAGGGGAGCCAGAACACGCAGGATTTCTGCCTTGTTGTCGGCAGTGCGCAAGACGACGACCGACAGCCCCATTTCGGGGCGATCCTCGGCGACGACGTTCTGCATCATCACGCACTGTTCGGCGCTGGCACCCGCAGGTGTGTCGCAGATGATTGACCACGCCCCGTGGGTGGACTTCACGCTGCCGCTTGGCTGTGCGGCAAGGCTTGAGCCGGCGCACAACAAGGCGGCGAGAAAGATGACCTTTGCCAAGGTTCTCGAAACCCAAGAGTTCATGACGGCTCCACTACGAATCACGACACTTTAGGCCGCGCCGAAGCCAAGGAAAAGGACGCTACCGCGTTCAATTGCTTTTGACTGCGGCGATATTGGGGTTTTTCAAGTGAAATTTGTGGCCTGAGATACAGCCTTGGGCCGTACGCATCATTTTGTGCCGGGGTTCCGGCGTTGGACTGAGGCTGGTTGCGCGCAAAAATGCCGCATGATTGGCGGACCTCCTTTCTTGCGGTAGAACAAAGAGTATGGTTTGAACCAGCAACGGAGTGTCCGGGATTCCCGTCCCGGCGCGCAATGGATATGCTCGTAGCCATGCTGCGAGGCAGGGGAGATGATTAGGGCGATGAGAAAGATCGTTGCAGGGGGCTTTAGCGCTGCCGCTACTTTGTTTGCCGGGGCAGTTGCCCAGGCAGCCCAGCCGCAGGATTGGGAAATGACCTTCCAGCCTGCCGCCACGGACATAATGCACCAGATCACCTGGTTCGAGCATTACACCCTGTGGTTCATCGTGCCGATCACGCTTCTAGTGCTGTTCCTGCTCGCCTACTGCATCATGAAGTTCCGCGCGACCGTCAATCCGACCGCCTCGCGCACCAGCCACAACACGCTGATCGAGGTGATCTGGACCGTTGGTCCGGTTCTCATCCTGCTTTTCATCGCCGTGCCTTCGTTCCAGCTCCTGACGGCGCAGTATTCGCCGCCGGAAGAGGCCAAGCTGACGCTGAAGGCGACAGCCAACCAGTGGAACTGGGATTACGAATACCAGACCGAAGAGCCGCTTTCGTTCAACTCGGCTGTTCTGGCCGATGCCGACCGCGCCGCGCTCGGCAAGGAAGACAAGGCGGCCTATCCGCGCCTTCTCGCTGTCGACAATGAACTGGTCGTTCCGGTCAACACCATGGTTCGCGTGCTGGTCACGGCTTCCGACGTGATCCATGCCTTCGCGATGCCGGCCTTCGGCCTGAAGACCGACGCCGTGCCGGGCCGCACCAACGAGACCTGGTTCAAGGTCGAGAAGGAAGGCATCTATTATGGCCAGTGCTCCGAGCTTTGCGGCAAGGACCACGCTTTCATGCCGATCGCCATCCGCGTCGTTTCCGAAGCGCAGTACAATACGTGGTTCGCTGCGGCCAAGGCCGATCTGCCCGGCGCAAACAAGGCGCTGATGGCTGAAATCGGTAGTTCGAACAAGGTAGCGGTCGCCGGCCAGTAATGGCGCGACCCGGTTAGATCAGGCAACGGAGCCGAAAATGGTACATGCCGCAGCTCACGACGACCACCCCCATCACCCGACGGGCTGGACCCGGTGGGTCTATTCGACCAACCACAAGGATATCGGTACGCTCTACCTGATATTCGCCATCATTGCGGGCGTCATCGGCGGCTTCCTGTCCGTCATGATGCGCATGGAACTTGCCGAGCCGGGTATCCAGATCTTCACGGGCTTCGCCCAGATGGTGTACGGCTTCGAGGGTGACGCTGCCATCGACGGCGGCAAGGCGATGTACAACGCCTTCACCACCATGCACGGGCTTATCATGATTTTCTTCATGGTCATGCCCGCGCTGATCGGCGGCTTTGCCAACTGGATGGTGCCGATCATGATCGGCGCACCGGACATGGCTTTCCCGCGCATGAACAACATCTCGTTCTGGCTTCTGCCTCCGGCGCTGATTCTTCTGCTTCTGTCCTTCTTCGTGCCGAGCGCTCCTGGTTCCTACGGTATCGGCGGCGGCTGGACGATGTATCCGCCGTTCTCGACCACCGGACAGCCTGGCCCGGCGATGGATCTTGCCATCCTTTCGGTCCATGTGGCCGGTGCATCCTCGATCCTTGGCGCGATCAACTTCATCACCACGATCTTCAACATGCGCGCTCCGGGCATGACGCTGCACAAGATGCCGCTGTTTGCCTGGTCGGTGCTGATCACCGCCTTCCTGCTTCTCCTGTCGCTCCCGGTTCTCGCCGGCGGCATCACCATGCTTCTCACCGACCGCAATTTCGGCACGACGTTCTTCACGCCTGATGGCGGTGGCGATCCGATCCTGTTCCAGCACCTGTTCTGGTTCTTCGGTCACCCGGAAGTGTATATCCTGATCCTGCCGGGCTTCGGCATCATCAGCCACATCATCTCGACCTTCTCCAAGAAGCCTGTCTTCGGTTATCTCGGCATGGCCTACGCCATGGTTGCGATCGGCGCCGTGGGCTTCGTCGTGTGGGCGCACCACATGTTCACCACGGGCATCTCGCTTGACGCCCAGCGCTACTTCGCTTTCGCCACCATGGTGATCGCGGTTCCGACCGGCGTTAAGATCTTCTCGTGGGTCGCAACGATGTGGGGCGGTTCCATCACGCTCCGCACCCCGATGCTGTGGGCGATCGCCTTCGTGTTCCTATTCACGGTCGGCGGCGTCACGGGCGTGCAGCTTGCCAATGCCGGCTTCGACCGCGCGGTCCACGACACCTACTACGTCGTCGCCCACTTCCACTACGTGATGTCGCTGGGCTCGGTGTTCGCCATCTTCGCCGGCTGGTATTACTGGTTCCCGAAGATGACCGGCTACATGTATTCGCCGCTTATCGCGCGCGCCCACTTCTGGGTCACGTTCATCGGCGTCAACTTGGTGTTCTTCCCGCAGCACTTCCTCGGCCTGTCGGGCATGCCACGCCGCTACATCGACTATCCGGATGCGTTCGCCGGTTGGAACATGGTTTCCTCCTACGGCTCCTACATCTCGGCATTCGGTGTGCTGATCTTCCTCGTTGGCGTCTTCGAGGCGTTCTCGAAGAAGCGTATCGCCGGCGCCAACCCATGGGGTGAGGGTGCGACGACGCTGGAGTGGCAGCTGCCTTCGCCGCCGCCTTACCACCAGTGGGAACAGCTTCCCCGCATCAAGTAAGCGGCGGGGCTAATGAAATCGAAATCGCCGGCTACGGCCGGCGGTTTTGGCCAAACGGAATGATCGGACTTTTGAGTACGCATGGCCCTGGTCGACCACACACGCATCGAGGACGCTGACTTCCGCATGTCGGAAGCCACGGCTGGCGATTTCTTCGCGCTGCTCAAGCCGCGCGTGATGTCGCTGGTCGTGTTCACCGCGTTTGTCGGCCTGATCGCCGCGCCGGTAACGATCAACCCCTTCCTGGCGGTGATCGCCATTTTGTCGGTTGCCATCGGGGCCGGAGCCTCCGGTGCGCTCAACATGTGGTATGATGCCGATATTGATGCGGTGATGACCCGCACCGCCACCCGGCCTGTGCCGTCGGGCAGGGTTACGCCTGGCGAGGCGCTGAGCTTCGGCCTGGTGCTGTCGGCGCTTTCGGTGATTACGCTGGGCGTACTGGTCAACTGGCTCTCCGCCTCGTTGCTCGCCTTTACCATTTTCTTCTATGCCGTCATCTACACGATGTGGCTGAAGCGCTGGACCCCGCAGAACATTGTCATCGGCGGTGCAGCTGGCGCCTTCCCTCCCATGATCGGCTGGGCGGCTGCGACGGGTTCGATCAGCCTTGAAAGCGTGATCCTGTTCCTGATCATCTTCTTGTGGACGCCGCCGCACTTCTGGGCGCTTGCGCTGTTCAAGTCCGATGACTACTCGCGCGCCGGCGTTCCGATGATGCCGAACGTTGCCGGAGAGGCTTCAACGCGCCGGCAGATATTCGCTTATGCGCTGGTTCTGGCGCCAATCGGCGTTCTGCCCTGGGGCCTCGGCTACACGACTGCTGTCTACGGCATCGTCGCCTCGCTCCTGGGCGCAGGTTTTGTCTGGTACTCGTGGAAGGTGTTGCGCATGAGCGACGCCGACCGCGCGATGAAGCCGGCCAAGGCGCTGTTCGGTTACTCGCTGCTTTACCTGTTCGCGATCTTCGCCGTTTATCTGGGTGATCGTCTCGTCGAACACGCCTTGAACCTTGGCGGAGTGTGACGGCGATGGACGATCTCGAACTCGTAACCCTTACCGAACGCCAGAGGAAAGCCCGGCGCAACCGCTCGATCGCGATCGGGCTGGCGCTTGCAGCACTCGTCATCATTTTCTACGTGGCGACCATTGCGAAGTTCGGTCCCGCTATCCTCAATCGGCCGATGTGAGGGGGCGATGAGCATCGAACCTGACATGGATAGGTTAAGGCAGAAGAACAATCGCGTTGTCGCAGCGGTTTGCGTGGCCTTCTTTGGCGGCATGGTCGGAATGGCCTATGCCGCGGTTCCGCTCTATTCGCTGTTTTGCCAGGTCACCGGCTATGGTGGCACCACGCAGCGCACGACCCAGTATTCCGACCGGGTGCTCGATCGGGACATCACCATCCGCTTCGATGCCAATACGGCCGGAATTCCCTGGCAGTTCGAGCCAGTTGCACGCGCCATGACGATCAAGATCGGCGAGACGGCGCAGGCGCACTACACGGCAACCAATCTGTCCGACAAGCCGGTGACCGGCCGCGCCACCTTCAACGTCACGCCGGAGCTTGCCGGTGCGTACTTCAACAAGGTCGAGTGTTTCTGCTTCACCGATACGACGCTGAAGCCCGGCGAGACGCTGGACATGCCGGTGGTCTTCTATGTCGATCCCGACATCGTCGATTTGCCGGAAATGAAAGATGTAAAGACGATCACGCTGTCTTATACGATGTTCCCGACTGAGGGAGACAAGCCGGTGGCTTCAGCGCCGGTTGAGGATAGCAGCAAGACACTTTCGAATACCGAAGGGAAACTCGGGGGCTGACATGGCAGACGCGCACGCAAAACCGCAACACGACTACCACATCATCGATCCTAGCCCGTGGCCGTTCATCGGCTCGGTTGGTGCGCTGGTCATGGCTCTCGGTGGCGTGGGCTGGATGCAGTACCTCAAGGGCAACGAATTCCACCTGTTCGGCGTGAACCTCGCAACGCCGTGGATATTCTTCATTGGCCTACTGATCGTTCTTTATACGATGTTCTCCTGGTGGTCGGACACCATCAAGGAAGCGCATGAGGGCCATCACACCCGCGTGGTGTCGCTGCACCTGCGCTACGGCATGATCATGTTCATCGCTTCGGAAGTGATGTTCTTCGTAGCCTGGTTCTGGGCGTTCTTCGACGCCAGCCTGTTCCCCAACGAGGTGCACCAGTACGCCCGCACCGAGTTCACCGGTGGCGTGTGGCCGCCGAAGGGCATCGAAGTGCTCGATCCCTTCCATCTGCCGCTCTACAACACCATCATCCTGCTGCTTTCCGGCACGACGGTGACCTGGGCGCACCATGCGCTGATCCACGGTGACCGCAAGGGCCTGATTAACGGCCTGGCATTGACCGTTGGCCTTGGCATCCTGTTCAGCTTCGTGCAAGCCTACGAGTACATGCACGCGCCGTTTGCGTTCAAGGAATCCATCTACGGCGCGACCTTCTTCATGGCGACCGGCTTCCATGGTTTCCACGTCCTGATCGGCACGATCTTCCTGATCGTCTGCCTGATCCGCGCGGTTCGCGGCGATTTCACGCCCAAGCAGCACTTCGGTTTCGAAGCGGCCGCCTGGTATTGGCACTTCGTCGACGTGGTGTGGCTGTTCCTCTTTGCCTCGATCTATGTCTGGGCATCTTCGGGTGCGACGATCGCAGCCGGCCACTGATCCGGATTTTGACTTGAAGTGAGGCGGCTGCGGCAACGTGGCCGCCTTATCTTTTGGGGTTGCTTGCTGGTAGTGTGACGCCCATGAGCGAAGACAAGGCCATCTGGCCGCCCATCGATCCGATCCAGGCTGGCCTCGCCGGCAGATGCCCGCGCTGCGGAGAAGGACGATTGTTTTCCGGTTTTCTTTCCGTGGGTTCGGGCTGCGGCAATTGCGGCCTGGATTATTCATACGCCGATGCCGGCGACGGTCCGGCCGTGTTTGTCATTCTCATCATCGGGTTCATCGTGGTCGGTCTGGCGCTGTGGACGGAAGTTTCGTTCGGGCCACCCCTTTGGCTGCATTTCACGCTTTGGGTGCCGCTGCTTATTGTCTTGAGCCTGACCGCGCTCAGATTGATCAAGGGCGTGCTCTTGACTTTGCAGTACCGGAACAGCGCCGCCGAAGGCAGGCTGGACAAAAGCCAATGACAGGTCAGTCAGTATCGGTTGGCGCGCCGTCGCGCCGCCGCATCGTTGTCGCGCTCGTGCTGGGATTGGCCGGCATCGCAATTCTTCTGGCGCTTGGAACCTGGCAGGTGCAGCGCCTGCACTGGAAGGAAGCGATCCTACAGACCATCGACCAGCGCATGCACGCGGCACCCCAGCCGCTGGCTGATGTCGAGAAGAAGTTTGCCGCGGATGGCGACGTCGACTACGTCCCGGTAACGGTGACCGGCACATTCCTGCATGAGGCGGAACGCCACTTCTTCGCCACTTGGCAGGGCCAGTCAGGCTTCGACGTCTTCACGCCGCTGAAGCTGGATGACGGCCGCTTCGTCTTCGTCAACCGCGGCTTCGTTCCTTACGACGTGAAGGACCCGGCCAAGCGCCCTGAAGGGCAGGTTGCGGGCATTGTGACCCTGACCGGCCTTGCCAGAAATCCGCTTACGGAAAAGCCGTCGGGAATGTTGCCGGACAACGATCCGGCAAAGAACATCTTCTATTGGAAAGATCGCGATGCCATGGCGGCGAGCGCTGGCCTGCCGGCCGGCTATCAAATGGTACCGATCTTCGTCGATGCCGACGCCACGCCCAATCCCGGCCACTTGCCGATGGGGGGCGTCACGCTCATCGACCTGCCCAACAACCACCTGCAATACGCCATCACCTGGTATGGACTAGCGGCCGCTTTGGCCGGGGTCCTGCTCTTTTCGCTGCGGCGGCCGAAAAAGGTGGAGTGAAACCCACTGACCTTGACAGGGCAGGGATGCACGCCCCATGTCGGGCATCACAGATGATGCGGAATTCATGCAGCAGAAGAGACTTGCCGAGACCGACGTGACCGAGACCAAGCCACCGCTGACAATCAGGCTTTGCCAGCCGCGCGGCTTTTGCGCCGGCGTCGATCGGGCTATCCAGATTGTCGTGCTTGCGCTGAAGAAATATGGCGCACCCGTCTATGTGCGCCACGAGATCGTGCACAACCGCTATGTGGTCGAAGGGCTTCAGAACCTTGGCGCGGTCTTCATCGAAGAGCTTTCCGAAATCCCCGACGGGCATCATCATTGCCCCGTAGTGTTTTCCGCTCATGGCGTGCCGAAGTCTGTTCCGGCCGATGCGGTGGCGCGAAACCTGTTTTATCTCGACGCCACCTGTCCTCTGGTTTCGAAGGTCCACAAGCAGGCCATGCGCCACCAGCGCCTCGGCCGCCATGTGCTTTTGATCGGCCATGCCGGACATCCGGAAGTGATCGGCACGATGGGTCAGTTGCCGGACGGGGCGGTAACCCTGATCGAAACGGCGGACGATGCGCGAAGTTTCGAGCCGGCTGATCCCGATGCGCTTGGTTTCGTCACGCAGACGACGTTGTCGGTCGAGGACACGGCTCATGTTATCGAGGCGTTGCAGGAGCGTTTTCCCGCTTTGCAGGCGCCTGCAGCGGAATCGATCTGCTACGCCACCACGAACCGGCAGGAGGCGGTGAAAGAGACGGCTTCGGGTGCCGATCTCTATCTTGTGGTTGGTGCTCCCAATTCGTCCAATTCTCGCCGGCTGGTCGAGGTCGCGGAGCGGGCCGGTGCGCGCATGTCGCTTCTCGTGCAGCGAGCGACGGACATTCCGTGGCAAGATATCGAGGGTATTTCAACGCTTGGACTTTCAGCTGGCGCTTCGGCTCCGGAGATCATCGTCGACGAGATCATAGACGCGTTTCGCGCACGGTTCGACGTGTCTGTTGAACTTGCTGTGACGGCCACAGAGACGGAGGATTTTCCGGTGATGCGCGTTCTGCGCGATGTCGAATTGACCAAGGCCGACATGGCTTTCGTCAACGGAACACGCTAGCCGATGGCGGTCTATACCGACATTTCCGAAGTCGAGTTGGCGGCGTTCATCGCCGGATATGACATCGGCGAATTGCTCTCCTACAAGGGCATCGCCGAAGGAGTCGAAAACTCGAACTTCCTGCTCCATGCCACTAGCGCGGCCTACATCCTGACGCTGTATGAGAAGCGGGTAAATCGCGACGACCTGCCCTTCTTTCTTGGGCTGATGCAGCACCTTTCCGACAAGGGCATTCGCTGCCCTTTGCCGGTGAAGCGCAGCGACGGCGAAATCATCGGAGAACTGGCTGGACGCCCTGCAGCGATCGTGACCTTCCTCGAAGGCATGTGGATGCGTCGGCCAACGGTCGAGCATTGTCGTGAAGTTGGAGCATCGCTTGCCGCGATGCATCTGGCCGGACAGGACTTTGCGCTCCGGCGCAAGAATGGCCTCACCGTGGATGGCTGGCGGCCTTTGTGGGAAAAGGCGCGTGATCGCGCCGATGAAGTCGAACCTGGCCTAGCCGCGGAAGTCGAGGCCGATCTGGCCGACTTCGAGGCCAACTGGCCGTCCAGCCTGCCGGTCGGCGTCATCCATGCCGATCTTTTCCCCGACAACGTCTTCTTCCTCGGCAAGCGGTTATCCGGGCTGATCGATTTCTATTTCGCCTGTACCGACCTGTTGGCCTATGACGTCGCCGTCTGCCTCAATGCCTGGTGTTTTGAAAAAGACAATTCCTTTAATCTCACTAAGGGCATGGCCCTGCTTGGCGGGTACACTGCGGTTCGGCCCCTATCGAGTGAGGAAGCGACCGCACTGCCGATGCTGGCGCGGGGTTCGGCACTGCGTTTCATGCTGACCAGGCTTTATGACTGGCTGAACACGCCGGAGGGGAGCCTTGTGGTGAAGAAGGATCCGCTGGAATATCTGCGCCGCATGCGCTTCCACCGCCATGTGGCTTCGGCGGCCGAATATGGGCTGAGGGGATAGCGTGAAGAACGTCGAGATTTTCACCGACGGAGCATGTTCCGGCAATCCCGGCCCGGGTGGGTGGGGTGCGATCCTGCGCTTCAACGGCGCTACCCGTGAACTGTCAGGCGGCGAGGAATTGACCACAAACAACCGCATGGAATTGAGCGCGGCAATCTCCGCGCTGAATGCCTTGAAGGAACCCTGTACCGTCGATCTGCATACGGATTCCAGCTACGTCAAGGACGGCATCTCGGGTTGGATCGAGGGCTGGAAGCGGCGCGGCTGGAAGACGGCTGACAACAAGCCGGTCAAGAACGTCGAGCTTTGGCAGGCGCTGGATGAAGCGCGCAAACGCCACAAGGTGACGTGGCACTGGGTGAAGGGGCACGCCGGCCACCCTGAGAACGAGCGGGCTGACGAACTGGCCCGCGCCGGCATGGCACCCTTCAAAAAGGGGTCGGTGAAGCTAGCGGCGACGCCGGCGACGAGCGGCAAGGCAGCCGCTCCAAAGCCCAGGAAACCGAAACGCTCGCTACAGAGCTATTGAACTGGCCGCAGCGAAACGGATTGAATGCCTCAAAGTTGCTCGAGAATGCGGGAGGCGCCCGATTCCACCGCCTGACCGGGCGATCCTTCGACGTTTATCGCCGTAACCCGACCGTCATCGACGATCATCGAAAACCGCTTTGACCGCAAACCCATGCCGCCACCGGACATGTCGGCATCGAGGCCTGCCGCCTTGGTGAACTGCCCGTTGCCGTCGGCGAGATAAACGATCTTGCCTTCGCCGCCGGTGAAACGAGCCCAGGCGCCCATGACATGATGGTCGTTGACCGCAACGACGGCGATCGCATCCACGCCACGCGCAAGGATGGCATCATGGTTCTCAAGGTAACCGGGAAGATGGTTGTTGCTGCAGGTTGGCGTGAAGGCACCAGGTACACCGAAGAGAACGACTTTCTTGCCGGCGAAGATGTCCGCTGTCGTCAGGCTTTTCGCGCCATCTTCAGTCATCGTCTTGAAGGTCGCTTCGGGCAGTTTTTCGCCAACGGAAATCGTCATTGCAGTCCTCGCTTGTCGAAAATTCAGGGGAAGGCGGCTCGGCGCCTGAGAAATTGAGCTTTCTAGTCCAGATATGAAACGCTGTAGCCTGTTGGCCGCCGGGCAGCAATCGTCAAAGCAGCGCTGGGCTTCATGGGTAACGCAGCGTCCCGGACACTGACGCTCCGCCATCTGTCAATGTGTAGAACAGGCCTTCGCCCGTCGGGGTTTCAGAGGGGCGGTCGAGGATCGGCACGGTAAAAATGGTCTTGCCGGACTTCACGGTTTTGACCGGCGTTCCAAACATGTAGCCCTGTTCGCCGGCAACGAAGAAGTCCGTTCCCGTGCCGTCGCCAGGGACCTTGGCCTCCACAACCAGTGTTTCCTGGTCGCTTGGCAACGCATCGATGCCGAAACCGGGGTGAGCTTCCGCCGGCAATGCAGCTTTAGCTGTCGCGACAACCGCGGCGTCCGCCTGATTGTCGGAGCCGGTAGCCGGATCGATTGTGAACTTCGCTTGAACCGGAATGCAGATCGTTTCGCAGATGCCGAGCAGGACATCGGCCTCGATCTTTACGGGTTCGCCGGGAGAGGGAACCGTGAACGTGACGGGCAAGGTGACGGGGTAGTCGTAGCCCGCCCACTTGCTATAGCCGTCGTCGTGACGTTGGGGAGCTGGGTAGGCCAGTACGACCGCCGCGACATTGCTGCTGCGCTCGATGCCGATCTGGGGCGGAACGCCGCTGTCGCCCGGATCGCGCCAATAGGTCTTCCAGCCCGGCTTGAGCGCGATTTCCAGCGCACCTTGCAGCTTGCCTTGTGCGTCAGGCTTGCCTGTGGTGACAAGACGCACCTTGCCGCCTTCGCTGTCATGCCACTCGGATGACGATGCGGTTGCGGAGGTGGCGGCTGCCGTGATGGCCAAGGTGGAGAATGCCCGTATGAAAAAGCTACGCATGAGGCCTGAATTGAGCATTGCGGGACGTTGAAACAACTCATTTTCGTACGCGGTCAGTATCATTTTTGCGTTACCGTGCGCACGCTACAGACGTCCCGAATTGTTTGCAGCTTACTTTGGTGCATCTTTCACAGGTGAGGGAAACGCGCTACCCTTGCGTCATGGATTTGTTGCGCAACAAAGGCAAGCCCGCGGGTGGCGGCTTTCTCGACGACCAGTTCCTCATTGCCATGCCCGGCATGAAGGACAACCGTTTTGCGCGGTCGGTCATCTATGTGTGCGCGCATAGCGATGAAGGCGCCATGGGGCTGATTATCAACCAGACCCAGCAGATGCTTTTTCCGGACCTTCTGGTCCAACTCGGCATCATGGATGAGCAGGAGGCAATCCGCTTGCCGCCGCCCGCTCGCGACTTCATCGTTCGCAATGGCGGGCCGGTCGATCGCAGCCGCGGGTTCGTCCTGCATTCCGGCGACTACCGTGTCGAATCTTCCCTGAACGTTTCCGACGAAGTTTGCCTGACCGCTACGGTTGACATTCTGCGGGCCATTTCTACTGGTCGAGGGCCGCGCCGCGCGCTGATGGCGCTGGGCTATTCGGGCTGGGGAGCCGGTCAATTGGAAAGCGAAATTGCCCAGAACGGCTGGCTGACCTGCCCTGCGACACCCGAATTGCTGTTCGATCCCGATATCGAAAGCAAATATGACCGGATACTGGCCGCGATCGGCATCGACATCGCCCATCTGAGCTCTGCCGCTGGCCACGCCTGAACCGCCCCTTGATCGCCGAGAGTTGCCAGGCCGATCGCTACGCCTGCTCGAGCGGGTATTGCTCTTTCAGCATCTTCAGCACTTGGTCGCCCGCAACAGGTGCGCCGAACATGAAGCTCTGGACGTATTCGCAGCCAATCTGGCGCAGTTCCAGCGCATCGCTTTGATCGGATATGCCTTCCGCCACCACCGACAGGCCCAGTTCATGCGCCATGTTGACCATCGACTTGATGAGCATGGCGCGCTTCGGCGTCGTGTCATCGACGAAGCTCTTGTCGATCTTGATGGTGTCGAATGGAAAGCGCGTGAGGTAGGAAAGCGACGAATAGCCGGTGCCGAAATCGTCCAGTGACAGGCCGATGCCGAGGCGCTTCAGCTTGTTGAGGACATGGGCCGCCTGCTCGGGATTGTCCATGACCAGCGATTCCGTGAGCTCCAGCCGGAAGCAGCGAGCCTTGAGATTGGCACGCGCGATGATGGAACGAACGTCGCTGACCAGGTCGCGGCGGATCAGTTGCCGGCTGGAGAGGTTTACGGAAACGGACAGCGGCGCGTCGCTGATCTGCTTTTGCCATGACGCGAGGTCTTCGGCTGCGCGCTGCATGGCAAACAGGCCAAGCTGAACGATAAGACCGCAATTTTCGGCGATTGGAATGAAGTCGCCCGGCGGGATCATGCCGCGCCTTGGGTGATCCCAGCGCAGCAGGGCCTCGAAGCCGGCGATGCTGTTGTCTTCCAGCCGCACGATAGGCTGGTAGGCAAGCGTGAATTCACGCCGTTCGATCGCGCGCCTGAGATCGGACTCGAATTGCAGCTTGTCGGTACCGACGGTGCGGAAAGCGGGGCGGAAGGGCTCTATTCGGTCGCCGCCGAAGCGCTTTGCCTGATGAAGGGCAAGCTCGGCGTCCTTGACCATGTCTTCCGCGGCGGTTTGCTCGGATGTCCAGGTGATGAGGCCCATCGAGGCGGTGAGCACGATTTCACGCTTGGCAAAAGTGATCGGCGCGCTGATGGCCTGCTTGATCGCTTCGGCCACAGCCGCAATGCGGGCCGGGTCCTGTTCCGACAAGAGCATGAGTGCGAACTGGTCGCCGGCGAAGCGTGACAGCGAATCCTTGGGCTTGAGCAGGCGGTGCAGGCGCCGGGCAATGGTGAGCAGGATGGTGTCGCCGGCCGAAATGCCAAGCCCGTCATTGACCTGCTTGAAGCGGTCGATATCGATGACGAACACGGTCGGCCGGACCTTTTCCTCGGTTCGCGCAATCGAGATAACTGCTTCCAGGCGGTTCATGAACAATTCGCGGTTGGGCAAGCCGGTCAAATTGTCATGCACGGCGTCGTGCAGCAGGCGCTCCTCGGCCTTCTTCTGCTCGGTGACGTCGACCATGGTGCCGACGCAGCGGATCACTTCGCCATCCGAGCCAATGACGGGGCGGGCGCGCAGCGCAAACCAGTGGTAGTGGCCGTCGGCGCCGCGCAGGCGGAAGCTCTGCGAGACGCGACCGCGCCGATGCTCAAGCACGATATCCAACGTGGTGCGGAAGGTGTCTCGGTCGTCGGCGTGCAGGACCGGCAGCCAGTTGCGGGCTGGGCCGCCAAGGCTGTTTGGGGCGAGGCCAAGTTGCAGGCTGACATCGGGACGGGTGACGACACGGTCACGCAGAACGTCCCAGTCCCAGACGATGTCGCCCGAGCCGATGACCGCCAGTGCCTGCCGCTCGATGTCGGAGAACAGCCCCTGATGCAGCGCGCCGCCGGCAAACGCGTGCTGCATGACGGTGAAGCCGATGAGCAGGATGATGAGGATCAGGCCACCACCAAGCGCCGGCTGCACGATATCGTTGTCGAGCAGGCCGTTGACCGCCATCCATGAGCCGGTGAGCCACAGAAGCACCATGACCCAGCTTGGCACCAGCATGATGGCGCGGTCGTAGCCGCGTATGCCGAGCATGATGATGAGACCGATGCCTGTCAGCGCGGTTGCGGCGAAGGACAGTCGGGCAATACCGGCGGCCACGGCGGGATCGATAATGGCGATGCCGGCGATC